>JAVHQT010000024.1:0-4449 GCA_036171275.1 Gallionellaceae bacterium
AAAATGCGTTACACCAAGCAACCAGCGGCGGTTGCACTTCGAACTTGAATGCGCGCCATAATTTAGATTTAACCGCGTTGGCGCGTTACACGCCCAGCGAAGATCAAGCTTTAGAAGTGGGTTACGCACGCAAAACACGTTCACCAAATTTATATGAGCGTTACTCTTGGTCGCAAAACAGTATGGCCTTGATTATGAACAACTTTGTGGGTGACGGTAACGGTTATCTTGGGAATGTGAATTTACAGCCAGAAGTAGCGAATACGGTGAGTACGAGCGTTGATATGCATGATGTCGCTGGTGCTTGGGGGATTAAAGCAACGCCTTACTACACTTATGTCGAGAACTATATCGACGCGGTTCGGTGTGCTGGCACCGGAACAGGTATGGCATCATTCTGCGGCGGCACGGCGAATAACACGGCAACGACTTTCGTGCAAATGCAGTATGCGAATCAATCGGCCAGCTTGTATGGTATCGATATTTCTGGCCATATTGCGTTGAGTGAATCTTCTGCATGGGGAACCCTGAATGCAACCGGCGTGTTGGGTTATGTCAGAGGTAAAAATCAGACCACGGGCGATAATCTGTATAACATCATGCCACTGAATCTTAAGTTAGCGCTGATTCAAAAAGTGGGTAATTGGGGAAATCGTCTTGAAGTGCAACTAGTCGATGCGAAGAGCAATATTTCAAGCGTCCGCAACGAAGTGAAAACAAGTGGATATGGCTTAATGAATTTGCGCACCAGCTATGATATGGGCAAAGTACGCATTGATGCGGGCATCGATAACTTGTTCAATCAGCTTTACTCATTGCCGCTTGGCGGTGCTTACACCGGTCAGGGAATGACCATGAGCACTAACGGAATTCCTTACGGTGTTGCCGTTCCTGGTATGGGGCGTTCTTTGAGTACCAGCCTGACGATTAAGTTTTAATGCTTGTTTTTCGCAAAAGTAACCCCATAATTTATTCAATATAATCATGGGGTTATGAGCTAAGTCTGTAGTTGTCCAAGGGCACCGTTCGTTTCCAAAATTTTAAAGTATGGGCTCGCGATAATTTAAAGCGGCTAGAACATTCGGCTTGAATCACGTCCACGATGAGTTGATCAAATTTTCCCTTTTGTAAACCGTTTAACACAAGCACGGCAAATTGCTGTTCGAGTTGCTGTGCTTTTTCTCGCCAAGCATAAAAATCTCCACGTCGTACCGCAACACTTAAGGCTTCGGTGATGAGCAAGCTATGGTCAACCTTGGGATGCGCAGAAAATGCTTGCATGGAAATGGATGCGCTTTGAGCAAAGGCAAAGGCCAATTCGTTGTCCGCTGCTAACTGTTGAAAATGTGTGTGCGGCGTGGTGGCAAAGCCGCCACCCCATAACCACAGGCTGTTAATGAAAACTTCGCCGCGTTCGGCAGCCGCCTGATTCAGCGGATGGGCGAATAACGCCATTTGAATTTCGTTGCTGAGGCGATTCCACTTGGCTGCCTCGCTGCCTTGCGGAAGGTAAAAACGCGCGTTACGTCCTTCGACTTGCGAAACGGGTTGCGTGCTGATTTTGGGCGCTTCCGCCAGTTGCAGATACCAGCGCTTCGGGTGGGGTGCGAAAAATTGTAATCCAGAATCTTTAAAGTAATCAGTGAGATACCGACAAATTTCACCCGCTTCCGCTAAGCTGGGATTAACGTTAGTTTGCAAAATCATTTGATCGTGATCTAAGCGTAAATGCACAGGATCGGCACGCAACCAGTAATTTTGCTGCGGCGCGATGCCGTCGGCTTGCAGGGTAATGGGGGCAATCGCCTGCGCGGGTAGGGCAAAGTGTTGGCATAACCAATCTTCTAAACTGGCTATTGCCAGTGTTTGTTGCTGACTCCGCGCGAGTATTTTTTCTAGTGTTGGCAAGGCTAAGCCGGCGCAAACTGGTTTGGCGACGGCCTCGGGTAAAAATAAATCAGTGATGACACAATGGATTATTTTCATAGCAAATTTTGTCACCAGGATAAGTTAGTGTCTAACAATTCAATTTTCCAAGTTAGGCAAGGCGCGCGTAAACAATGAGGACGCAGCCTACATTAGGATAGGTAAGGCGTCATTTTCTTTGTGCACAACATCGCATCGCAAAGTCAATTTAATTTTCAGAGTGCCGATACGTTTTACTGCTGCAATTTTACGTCTTGCAACCAATGCGCTGTGTCTAGCGCTTCACCCAAAAATCGTTCAGGAATCTCCCAAAGCAGGACTTTAGGTTTGCTGGAAATAAAGGCGTCATCGGTTAAATATTGGGTCAGTGCCGTTAGAAAGCCGCCACCATCTTTGGCGGTGTTCAAAATTTTGCAGCCTAACGCTTGTTGCAAAGCACCATGAAAATTAGCGCGCAAGGAATAAGAAGTTCCCGTTAGTACCACGGGCGTCGCCACGTCGCCAAATAAACCGCCTGCGCTGTCGGCACTGGTTTGCCGAGTCAGTTGTAAAGTCTCGTGATCGACCGGTGGGCGCAAAGCGTTGGGCATATTTTCGAGTCCCATCAGTCGAATCAAATCGCCCGCACGGTCCATTTCTAGGCCACGGGTTTCGGTGCTGAAGGTGGCGGGCGCTAAATCCAAGTTTAAGGCGCGCACACTTTGGGCAATCGCTTGCGCGGCAAGTTGAGCGCCCACTTGGTTCCAGTGCGTGTCGCTTCGATAGTAGGTTTCAATATTATTGTTTATAATCAAGTAGTTAAGTAAATTGACTGTTTTTACGCCGCGCTGTTGCAAAGCGTGTATTGCCATTGGGTAACGGGCTTGATTTTCTGCGGCGGTCTGGCTGCGTAAATACTGGGCATAAATTCGCGCTTTGTCAGGCACTAACACGACAATTAATTGCACGCCCATTGGCCGTAGCGCCGCCGCAGTTTGTTGAATTAAATCGGCGTGAGCCAGCAGATTATTCGTGCCATTGGGATAAAAACGCAGTTCCTCGGTGAGGAAAAGCCAGCCGTCACGACCGACCCGTACTTGTTCGCCGCCGCTGCGGGTGAGTAAATAACGCAGTGAATTGGCGCTGGCAATGAGGGTGGCGCGCGCAGGAAGCTGTTGCTCGAGTTGTTTTTCGATGGCATGAGTGCTGCGTCCTTGCTGAAAATCTTGAAAGGTGTGCGGAACAGCTTGCCAATCGAGTTTGACGGCGGCTTGCAGCAGTTGCCAAGCACCGAACAGCATGACGGCGACGAGGATCAACGCCGTCAATTTATCGACAAAGGCGACGGAATTTTCGGTTTCTGGCAGCATCGGGGCGGTCATGGTTAGCTCAAAATTGGAAGTAAAGAAACGGGGTGAATGATTGCGCCGATAAAGTGGCGACCGCCCATAAAAATAAGGGAATTAACAGGTAAGGTAAGGCGCGATGGTGCTGCGCTTTCAGCCAAGGCAGGGTGTAAATTAGCACGATGCCCAGTCCTAAAAAGGCTAGCCGATCCGGCGTAATTTGCCAGCGTAACGCTGCGCTCAAGCCGATGCCGTTCCAGCCGAGCAACCCGCTAAACATCGCGCCGGCATGGCTAATATCGACTGCACGGAACATTACCCAGCCTAGCATGACCAATAGCATGGTTTTGGCGATCGCCAGCCAGCCGGTTAATAAGGGTTTGCCAAAGCGTTCCATCCAGTAGCGTTCGATGGCGAGGCACGCACCATGCCACGCGCCCCAAAGTACAAATGTCCAATTTGCGCCGTGCCATAAACCACCCAATAGCATGGTCAGAAAGAGGTTGATATAGGTGCGTCGTGCCCCTTTGCGGTTGCCGCCTAGGGGAAAATATAAATATTCGCGCAGCCAGTTGGACAGGGACATATGCCAGCGCTTCCAAAAATCCGTGATGGAAGTGGATAAATAAGGGTCGTTAAAGTTTTCGGGAAACACAAAACCAATCATCAGCGCAAGCCCAATCGCCATGTCGGTGTAGCCACTGAAATCGAAAAATAATTGCACGGTGTAAGCGACGGTGCCAATCCATGCGTCCGCCAAAGTCGGGTTCGGTAGGGAGAATGCCGCATCAGCCAGCGGCGCAACCGCGTCGGCAATCAGCACTTTTTTGCAAAAACCGATCATAAAAATGCGGCAACCCCGCGCGAAACGGGACATTGAGTGGACGCGAGAGCGAAACTGCTCAGCGAGCAGGTGATAGCGCAAAACAGGCCCTGCCACCAAATGCGGAAACAGCGCAATGAAGGCGGCGAAGTCTATTAAATTGCGCGCAGGCGGGGCTTCACGACGGTAAATGTCAACTAAGTAGCTGATTGCATGAAAGATATAAAACGATAAGCCAATCGGCAATAAGACGCGGGTAAATTCAACTGAGTTGAAGCCCAGTCCGCTGAGCAGCGCATTTAAACTGTCGATGCCAAAATTGGCATATTTAAAATAGGCGAGCGCCAGCAGGTTTAAGCTGACGCCTGCTGTTAA
>JAVHQT010000025.1:0-4119 GCA_036171275.1 Gallionellaceae bacterium
GACCTATACCTTGGCAAGGTATCGCTCTACCAACTGAGCTATTCCCGCAAAAAAACGAAGTCCGCATTATAGAGATATTTGCTCTCACGTCAACCCTTAATGCGAAATTACTTTTAATGGTTTAATTTATTTTTTTACTCAAAAAAGACCAGTCATAAAATCAAAAAGTACTGATTTATCAGCACGTTATGAATTCGTCTTGGGCGCTCCGGAATGGTATTGAGCGCCATCTTTAAGTCATTTTTTTGCAAGCGACTTTAAAGAGGGCGCTGTTTTTTTAATTGCCGCTGCGCATATTACGTTTGCGATCAATTTCAGTTAGGTAGCGTTTGCGTACTCGAATTGACAGTGGCGTAATTTCCACCAATTCGTCATCGTCAATAAACTCAACTGCGCCTTCTAAAGTGAGGCGAATCGGCGTGGTCAAGCGCACGGCTTCATCGGTGCCGGAAGCGCGCACGTTGGTTAGTTGCTTGCCCTTAATTGGGTTGACAACCAAGTCATTATCACGGCTATGAATGCCGATAATCATGCCTTCATACACTTTGTCGCCAGGGGCAACAATCATGCGGCCGCGATCTTCCAATTTCCACAGCGCATACGCGACTGCTTCACCATCGTCTTGCGAAATCAACACGCCATTATGCCGACCTGGCATATCTGGTTTAACTGGGCCGTAGTCGTCAAACACGTGAGAGATAACGCCAGAGCCGCGCGTCATGGTTAGGAATTCGCCCTGAAAGCCAATCAGCGCCCGTGCTGGAATACGGTATTCCAGTCGCACGCGTCCCTTTCCGTCCGATTGCATATCTTGTAAATCACCCCGACGGCGTCCCAGTTCTTCCATTACTGCGCCTTGATGTGTGTCTTCTACATCCACGGTGAGCATTTCATAAGGCTCGCATTTTTCACCATTGATTTCACGATACACAACGCGTGGTTTAGAAACGGCTAACTCAAAGCCTTCGCGGCGCATCGTTTCTAACAAAATAGTCAAATGCAATTCGCCACGGCCGGAAACCAGCAAAGAATCCGCATCGGCGGTGTCTTCTACGCGCAGGGCAACATTAACCAGTAATTCTTTATTCAAACGATCCCGAATTTGCCGACTGGTAATCATTTTGCCTTCTTGCCCGACCAGTGGCGAAGTGTTGACTTGGAAATTCATAGCTAAAGTCGGTTCATCGACCTTAGGCATGGGCAGCCCTTCTGGCTGAGTTAATTCTGCCAAAGTGACGCCAATACCGATTTCCTCAATGCCGTTGACCAGCACAATGTCACCGACCACGGCTTCATCGAGCAAGACACGATCGACGCCACGGAAACCTAAAACTTGGTTGATGCGACCTTTTTTCAGTTGTTTGTCGCCGGCCATCACCATCACTTCTTGTCCTGGTTTAATGCGGCCACGGGTGACGCGACCAACACCGATTCGACCAACGAAGCTGGAGTAATCCAGCGCCGCAATCTGCAATTGCAACGGCGCATCGCTGTCGCCGACGGGTTCGTGCACGTGTTTTAAAACGGTGTCAAACAAAGCGCGCATATCCGTGGCAGGCTTGTCCAAATCCAACATGGCGAAGCCGTTTAAAGCCGAAGCATAAACAACTGGAAAGTCTAACTGCTCGTCTGTCGCGCCTAATTTATCAAATAAATCAAAGGTTTGGTCAACAACCCAATCGGGACGTGCGCCAGGGCGATCGACTTTATTGACCACCACAATTGGACGCAAACCCAGCGCTAACGCCTTGCGGGTCACGAATCGGGTTTGTGGCATCGGGCCTTCCACTGCATCCACCAGTAATAACACGCCATCAACCATCGACAAAACGCGTTCAACTTCGCCACCGAAATCGGCGTGCCCCGGTGTGTCAACGATATTGATATGAACGCCTTCGTATTCCACGGCGCAATTTTTTGCCAAAATGGTAATGCCGCGTTCTTTTTCTAAATCATTGTTGTCCATCACGCGTTCCACAACGTGTTGGTAGGAAGCGAAAGTCGCAGTTTGCGAAAGCAACTTATCAACCAAGGTTGTCTTACCGTGGTCAACGTGGGCGATGATGGCAATATTTCGAATTGGGCGAGACATGTTTTACAACCTTGCAGGGATTAAAAGGGCGCGGATACTATCACAACCGCAGCGCAAAGTGGCGGCAACCACCCAAATTCCCAGGGCAAAAGTGTTCTCGAAAAAGGTCAGGTGGCTGAGCTGCACTGATCCACCTGACTAGTCACTTTATGTAATAACAACATCTTGTTGATTTTAATGATGAATTGTAGAGAGAAAATTTATCCTGCTCAAATTCCGTGCATCAGCGCGTTCTTTGTTGGAAGGTATATGCGGATTTTGCGGTGCGAGCACACGCGCATCGGCAACGCAATTTTTTGTTAGGATGCGATCGCTTGCGCCTTTATAATCGCTTTTTTTGAGTCTGCTTGTGTAAAAATGAATCCTGATCTTGACCGTTTACAGCCGTATCCTTTTCAGAAATTAGCGCAATTATTCAAAGGGATAACACCTAATCCTGCGTTAAAAACAATTAGCTTGCATATCGGCGAACCTAAACATCCGACGCCGCCCTTTATTCAGCAAGCACTAATCGACGGCTTGGGTGGGCTGGCAAATTATCCGACCACCATCGGCACTGACCGTCTGCGTACGGCGATCGCTGAATGGTTGGCGGCGCGTTATGGCATTCCTATCCCCTCGGCCGCGACGCAAGTTTTGCCGGTAAACGGCAGCCGCGAGGCGTTGTTTTCCTTCGCGCAAGCGGTGATTGATCGCACAAAAACTCAGCCCGTGGTGATTTGCCCGAATCCCTTTTATCAAATTTATGAAGGGGCGGCGTTGTTAGCGGGCGCAACACCGGAATTTTTGAACACCATCGCCGAGGATGATTTTGCCCTGAATTTTTCGCAACTGTCGGATGAAGTTTGGCAGCGCACACAACTGATTTACGTGTGTTCGCCGGGCAATCCAAACGGACGCGTCATGCCGCTGGCGGAATGGCAAACTTTATTTGCCCTGAGTGACCGTTACGGATTTGTTATCGCCGCCGATGAATGTTATTCAGAAATTTATTTTGGCGCAGACAAGCCGCTGGGCGCACTGCAAGCGGCACAACAATTTGGGCGCAGCGATTACAAAAATCTCGTGGTTTTTTCCAGTTTATCCAAACGCTCCAACGTGCCCGGATTGCGCTCTGGTTTTGTCGCCGGCGATGCCAAATTAATCGAAAAATTTACCCTGTATCGCACTTATCACGGTTGCGCGATGAACCCAGCGGTGCAGGCCGCCAGCGTCGCTGCTTGGCAAGATGAACAGCATGTTTCAGAAAATCGGCGTTTATATTCAGAAAAATTCATCAATATAATCAATGAGTTAGAAAGATTCTTGCCGGTTAAAAAGCCCGATGCCGGCTTTTATTTGTGGTTTAAAACGCCGCTCGCGGACACCGATTTTGCCCAGCAACTGTATCGCGACTACGCGGTTTCGGTATTGCCCGGCAGTTTTTTGGCGCGCGCTGCCCATGGCAATAATCCGGGCGAGCAGTTTATTCGCTTGGCACTGGTGGCAAATTTGCAAGAAACGCTGGAAGCAGCGCGACGCATTGCTCAATTTGCGGAGAGTTTGTAACATTATGATTATTAAGCATAGTTAACATGGCACTTTCCATCGACATTCGTGAAGAAGCCGGAGTACGTTATTTGCATTTTGGCTCGGACTGGATTCAAGGCGCGATGCGCATTGCCAGACCATGGAATTTGGAACTGGATTACACCAAAGAAATGATGGCGAGCGTGTTACTGCGTGATCAGGCGCATTTTCCGAGGAAAGTCCTGTTGATTGGTTTGGGCGCCGCGTCGCTGACTAAGTTTTTATACCGCCATTACCCGTTGGCAAAACTGACTGTGGTGGAAATTGAGCCCGGCGTCATTGCGGCGGCACGGCAATTTTTCAAACTACCGGAAGACCCATTGCGCCTAAAGATGGTGATCGGCGATGGTGCAGAATTTGTGCTGAACAGCACGCAAACTTACGATTTAATTTTAGTGGATGGCTTCGATGAAGATGCGAGCGCCGGTGCTCTGGACACCGCGCCCTTTTATCAAGCG
>JAVHQT010000026.1:0-18335 GCA_036171275.1 Gallionellaceae bacterium
GCCGACCGCCTCACGGGCGCGATCAAGTTCGGCATCAGAACGGACGAATACGCCTATCTCGTGCGCGCCTACTCCCTCGTTGCCTCTATCAAGCAACCATTCTCCGACTGCATTGATTTCATCTGCTTGGCTGACGAATGACTTAACGACAGGAGCTGTGCCATTGAAGACAGACACCGTGCCGCGTCTATCTTCCGTGTTGCCATCCACATCGGACACTTCCGGCCCCAGCAATCTGTCTGCCTGCATCCTGATTTGATGCGATGTGCGGTAGTTGATATGCAGGGTGCGTGAACGTCCGCGAATATCAACGCCGAGGGATTTCCACGAGAAAGGTTGCTGGAAAATACGCTGGCCTAAATCACCGGCAAAGAACAATGCATCAACCCGCCACTTACCCATAGCGGCAAGGAAACGGAGTTGCGCAATGCTCACATCTTGCGCCTCGTCCATGACTACAAAGTCGAATGGTGGCTGCTTGCGTTCGGCGACCTGAATTGCCAACTTGTTGAACATTTCGGCATGGGTAATCAATCCCTGCGACTTCAATGCATTTCTCGTTGCATCGAATATTGACCACAGCATTGTGCGCTGCTGCTCAGGCAAACGAGTTTTTCGTCCGAGCCTTTTTACATCACGGTAAGCCTCCCAGCTATCGAGCTGCCAAGCATCCACAATCTCGTCCCACTCGGATTTTAGAAAGTGCGCAGTAAATTTTTGACCATCTACCTTGCTGGCCGAGGCAATCAGAAATTGCTTGATCTTGTCTGAACTGGCGATTTTGGGACGGCCAAAATGCAACTCATAAAGTCGTTCACCTATCGCATTCATGGAATGCACTTCTAGGCGTTCTGCCAAACGCGGCTCGTTGCTAATCAACCGTCGCAGTTTGGTGCGTAGCGCATTGGCCAAGGTGTCAGAAAATGTCGTCAACAGCACTCGCGACTCAAAATGTTTCCGCGCCAGAAATACCGCGCGATGCAGTGCGACGATTGTCTTGCCCGTACCGGCAGAACCGGAAACCCGCGCTGAGCCGGTATATTCGCGATCCACCCATTGCCGTTGAGCAGGATGAAGGAACGTCGTCCACTTCTCCCACGGAAATTCGAGCGCACGCTCCAACTCATCAACGTCATTCATCACACGGAAGCGACGCTGCGCATCAGGATGTGCGAAAGGATCCGCTCCTGCCACATTCGGTGGCAGCACTTGCGGCTTGCCTCCGGTTGCTAATTCCAACAACGCCTCTGCCGCTTCACTCGGAAGATGATCAGCAAGATCAAGCAAATTGTCCTCGTCAGCTTGCTGCACATCAAGCAACCACTCTTTCGGTACGCCATAACTCAGCAATACTTCTTCAGCGATATGCGCAAACAAGCTAGGCTTAGGTGTCGCATACTGCGTCACCTCAATATATTTAGGAACAACAATTTCCTGCACGGTCTCGCGTATTTCCACCAACTGTGCAGCACCGGTTTGAGGATGTGTTTCCAGCTTGCGTCGTTCTGCCCAGTCGTAAGCCTTGTCATGATGATCAACATAGCACAGCAACAGACTGGCATTGGTCTTGTGGACAATCAGGCGGATATCGCTGCTGGCTCGCACCGACCAGAAGTTTTTATCTCTAGCCTTGTCTAGCTTGTGAAAACTCAAGCCGGGATTTGCCGGATTCAATTGCAAATCAAAGGCGGCAGTTTTAACGGATTTTTGCTCGTCACCGCTGAGTTTGGTGATGCTATCGGTGAAAGTGTCGGCGATGAGGAAGTCCATCAGTCTTCCTTCCTTGGTGTATTACTAGGTAACTGCTTCAACATGTTGTCAAAATCCGATTCAAAGTGTTGATCATCCAATATCCGGAACTTGCCGAACTCCTGCTCTGCATGAGACTTGGCAAGTTCAGCCGACACCTTGCCCGCACCTTGTAAAATCTCTCGGTCATTCAATGTCAAAAAGCCTTCCAGTTTGCTGATCCAGTCCTGCATGGTCATGGCTATACGCCGCATCGCCTGACCTTCGGCAAAAATCAAATATTGCTCGGCCAGATTATTCAGAGCACGCAGCTCTTCCTCGTTCAAGTAGTTCTTGGCGATGCTTACATCTGCCTTGCGAATGCGAGCGCCCTCCCATGTTGTCAGCCCCATGTTCGGTTGGCTGCTGTCAGCTCGGGTAGCGATTAACTCGGCGGCAGTCTGGCCGTGGATAGCAAAATGCACCTTGTTCTGCACCGTGGCAAAAAACGTCTGAGTGAGCGCATGGCTGGCATCGTAATCAACGCTGGTGGCGTAAATGTCCGTGATTTTCTGGTAAAAACGCCGCTCGCTGGTGCGTATGTCTTGCAGGCGACGTGTCAGTTCGTCGAAGTAATCCCGCCCCTTGCCGGGATTCTTCAACCGTACATCGTCCAGCACAAAGCCCTTGACGATGTACTCCTTCAGCTTGTCGTTTGCCCATTGGCGGAAGCGCACGCCGACCGGACTACGCACCCGAAAGCCCAGAGACAGCACCATGTCCAGGTTGTAGTGCGCCACCTCGTACTGCTTGCCGTCTGCGGCAGTTGTTCGGAATAACCGAACAACTGAATTTTCAACCAACTCGCCATCTTCAAAGATGTGCTTGATGTGCTCGCTGATGGTGCCCTTGGCCTTGCCGAACAACTCGGTCAACTGCTTCTGGTTCAGCCACAGGGTTTCCGCCTCCAGCATCACGTCGATGCGGGTGGAGCCGTCTTCGCTTTGGTAGATCAGGAATTGTTGGGGTTCGGTCATGGGGTTATGGTTATGGTTATGGTTATGATTTGTCGAAAGCGTGAAAAATCACCTCAAGTATTGCACGTAGGCCCGACCAATCGCAGCTTCTAAATTCCTCTTCACACAATTTACTGCGCTCGACTTTCTTGTGGAATAGCTCTTGAATTTTGCCCTTATGCATTACTTCGCCTTGATACTTCCCCAGTGACTCAACGTAACCTTTCCATTGAACAGGAAAGTCTTCGCCATTTGCAATGACATCGCTTCCTAGATACAGCTCAATACTAGCCGCGAGTCCATTGATATTGAGCTTATCAAGACCGCTCGGCCCTAATGTTGGATAGGTATCAAGCAAATTCAGATTAGGATAATTGCACACCGCGACATTCCGGGGGAGTTGTATTAGGTCAAGCGACCGGCGTGCGTCAAACGCAGCGGTGTCATTGTCAAAGATGGCAATTATTCTATTAGTAATACCTGCCGCAGCAAACGCTTTGACTGTCGTAACTAGGCTCCCCGCTCCGCCTTGTGGTCGCGACGATGCAAAGTCCAAGAACGTGTAGTATCCGAAAAGATGTGGGTAGAGTAGAGCAAGTGCTTCTTTCAGAATCACTACATCGGTAGAGCCCTCAGTGAGGATAATTCGAGCAGAATTTTCTGGATGCCCAGCGGTAAGCGCACGGGTTGAGTTAGCGCAGACCGGTTCGTCTTCGTCGTAGTATCCAGCACGTACTACCTCCGAAATGTCTTGCACCACCTCGCAATTTTTTGGCACCAACTCGCAAACGAGGCGAATCAAAGAGCGAGCGTCTGAGCCGAGAAATCCCAAGATGTAGTCTTCGCTATCGCCAACAATCCTTTGCGCTATTGGGTTAAGGTTAGTATTCGATTGCCCAATTGAATAAGACTGAATTCGTTGCGCAAGAACGGTGCGTAACGCGTCGGCATAGAGATCAAAGGTCAGATTAGTGTAGTAGTCCAAATCATCGCGACACCAACCATCATCACTGCCCACCAGCCACGAGGTGTATTTCTCAACTTCTGACTGTCGCGTAGACTCAAATTCGTCGCGTAGTCGCCGCACTGTAAAACCCATAACGTCCAGTCGGTCTATGACCTTCTCGACTTTGCAACTATAGGTGACCGTGACTTCATCGTGAGCTTCTCCGCCTAAGCTTGCATCCTCCTCAACCTGTTCATTACATTCCGACGACTTTCTTCTAACAATGCGCTTATCTGACTCTTGGAATATCGTCATCACTTCTGGAATGACATAGCTCTTTGTCTCCAGTATCGGGTAACCATCAATTGTAAGGTCTGTGTAAGAGCCCATGAGCTTCAAGCCGTGTTAGATTCCATAATTTAAGAACGTAGATACCGAGTTCACTGGCGTCACCTTTTAACGGGTGCTGATGACACTGAAGGTGTGGCATTAACAGATTTCAGTATGGCCACACGTTCTTCACGTTGTGCAGCAATTAGCTCACGAATCTCGCTTTGAAATGCCTTGATCTGTGCGTTGCTTTGCACATCTGACGCCTTTGCATCAACGTAACTTTGGTACGAAAAATAAGACGACAGGACTAGGCCGACTGCCGATACGAGCAAGCTGATGGCGGCAATCCAAATCGCGATTTTTGTCTGCCTCCCAGCAGCCCTTGCATTTTCGATGTAGTCAGCTTGCATGCGCAATGCAGTGTCGTTCATGCTACGGATCAGTTGAGCTGCTTGAGCCGTCATTGGTTGCAAATCTTCAATCTGCTTAACAACTCTGCCAAGCTTCTCGTTTGTCTCATGGATTGGGTTCTTCGGAATGTGAAGTTCCGGCATTCTGGAATTCAGTATTTCAAGATTCGGCCCTGCAAAACTTGTGGCAGTATTAGGCAGATCAAACGCGTGTTTCCCAACTGCGTCTCGCAACTGATCTAATGCATCGTGGTTGCGTTGCATCGCTTCAATCGCGGCACTGGCAGAAGATGGCTGGGATGCCAAATTAGTCATTTTCTCCCATTCATTATTCTTCTCGGCAAATATCTGCTCTACTCCAGAATGAGCACGGGCATACTTGTCAATCGTGTCCTGAAACTGAGTTGAGAGACCGAGATTACGTTGCATCGCTTCCACTGTCGAGCTGGCAAAAAGTGATTTGGATAGCGGTTCAGTCATCCGCTCCCATTGTGCTTTCTGTTCGGATGCATGATGACGAAATGCACGAACAAGAAAGTCGCAAGCAGTCTCATCAACAGACCTTTCAATGTCACTGCCTTTGTAAGTATTAAAAAGGTACTTGTTTTTCTGAATCAGTTTTTCTGAAAACTCTTCTAGTTCCCCGTCCGTTACCAAATCCAATTCTTCCGGCGTAAGATTTACACCTTCACTTGGATCATCTTTATCGGAACTTCCTTCAACAGGCCGTCGCGCAATTTCACCAAACAACCAACGAACAAAATCATGGCTTCCGATGACGGAGGAACCATTCTTCTTATTGGCTTGAGAAATATGGTCAGTATTTAGAGAAAGACAACGAACAGTGCCTAACGATTCGAGCTTCAAACTGAACTCATTCATTCGTACAAGTTTGCTAATGTCGAGAGCCATCTTGGACTATCCCACCCGAAACACCTTCATCACCTCATCACCCAGGTGGTTGATGACCTTCACCGCAATTCGCCCGGACTTGGGTTTATCGAATGGCCGTGAAGTGTCGCTGTTGAGCGATGCCCAAGCTTCTTCGTTGATCTCGGTTTTTAGTGTGGTCTTGAGTGCTTTGTAGGGATCGTTTGCGCCGAGGAAGTAGGCATGACGGACGAAGAAGCTTTCTTCGTTGTAGTCGGTGTCGATGAACCAGCAGGCGATGCCTTCGGCACCATCGCTGCGGACTTCGCCGGTGTTGGGGTGGAACACGTCCACACCGTTGACCTTGACCTGCACCTGCCCGGCTTCGGCTTCAAGGATGTCGATGTCCGGTTCGCCGAAGATGACGAACAGGTTGCCCTTGCCGGTGTTCTTGAGATCATCGGCCATGTGCAGGTCGGCGTTCATGCGTGCCTTGAGCACGGGGATGCGGCCGAGTTTGTCGAATTCGGACGAAAGGGCGTCGTAGTTGAAGGCGCAGGCGATGAGCACATCAAAGCCGGAGTCGCCTGCTTCTCTTGCGGCAGAGACAAGATCGGGGCGGGAGACAGTGCCGAACTCGGAGCCGATGAAAATGGCGGCACGCTTTTCACCACCTGCATCTTCGTAGCGGCCTTCGCCACATACCAGATCACCCGGCCACGGGGTGAGCGAGGTGAAGGTGATCTTGTCTTCCTTGTGCGCTTGCTGAACACCGGAAGTTTTGAGGTTTTCCAGAATGATTTGAACGAAGTCCCGTTCCTCACCATAGCCCGGCTCAGTCTGTGCGGCACGGTCGATCAGTTCGTCGTTTTCATCCACCGCCAACACGCGGTGCGGCGATAAGCTTTCGACGGTGAACGGCCCAGCGACGCGGACTTTCTTTTTATCATCGTAGGGTTTGTCGTAGAGGTATTCGGGGTCGGCCTTGGCTGCGATTGAAGTATCAATTTCCGTCTGGCGTGCAATGCGAGCTTGCCACCAGTCGGCGTGCAATTTTTTTGCTGCGTCCGACCATTTGGTGTCAGCATCGCGGGAGATTTCCCATTCCCGCCATTGCTTGCTCAAAGTCTTGTTGAATTGTTCACGCAGTGGTTCCAGCTTCTGTTGCCACTTGTCCCAGATCACGTCAATCTCGGCATTATTCGCGATGGATTTCAGGGTGACATGAGGAACACGCTCATAGACGAAGCCTTGGCGTATGTTGCCGCGCGTGGGCTGGCTTGATGGCACAGCGCGTGTAATTTCAGCTTCTTTGATCTGTCCGTCGCGGCTGTCAGCGAGCAGGTAGTATGGATAACGTGCGCCCATGATGCGGGCACGAGCCAAAGCCAACGCGACACGAGAGGTGTCGATGGTAATCCAGCGGCGCCCCCATTGTTCGGCGACATAGGCGGTGGTGCCGGAGCCGCAAGTTGGATCGAGGACGAGATCGCCGGGGTCGGTAGCTAGAAGAATGCAACGTCCAACAATACTTGTTGAAGTCTGAACAACATAAACCTTTGGGTCAGAGCGGCTTTGAACCGCACCGCTAATATCCGTCCACAAATTACCAGTTACCCCATATCCAAAGTCGTTTTGTGACCTCCGGTAATTTAGTTTTCCGTTTTTGGTTACTTGAAAACGGTCAGCTTTGCCGAGCCGAACAAGTCCAGACTCCTTAGTTTTGAAAGTACCTTTTCCCGGCGTAAAGTTTTTCTCGAACCAACGAAATGTGGTTACGTCTCCTTCCCCTGCGGGTCGTGAGCTGGTTATGTTGTCCAAACGAAACAGCGAACCATCAAAATACTCAGATGTGTAGCGCCCCTCCGAATCCTCGCTTCGTCCAGCGTATAGCGTGTGAGCTTTAGCTTGATCCCTACGCTTTGCAAACCAGAGCACGAAATCGCAAGTTGAACCGAGCAAACTGTTTCCCTCGCTTGTGGTTTTTCGGACTGTAATCTGACTGACGAAATTTTCCTCCCCAAACACCTCATCCATCACTGCCCTGACACGATGCACATTCTCATCGCCTATTTGCACAAAAATCGACCCGGAGTCGCTCAATAAATCCCTCGCCAGCGTCAATCGGTCGCGCAAATAAGTGAGATAGGAATGAATGCCGTCGCGCCAAGTATCCCGGAACGCCTTGACCTGTTCCGGCTCGCGGGTGATATGGTCGGTGTTGCCGTCCTTCACATCTCGGCTGGTGGTTGACCACTGGAAGTTGGAATTGAATTTGATCCCATACGGTGGATCGAAATAGATGCACTGCACCTTGCCGCGCAATCCTTCGCGCTCGGCCAAACTGGCCATCACTTGCAGGCTGTCGCCCAAGATCATGCGGTTGGCCCAGTGGGCATCGTGCTGATAAAACTCGGTCTTGGCATTATCGTCCGGCAGGCCGTTGAAGTCGCCGAACAAGTCGGTAGTGAACCCCGACTGATTAGCTGCTTTGCCTGCCTCGGCTTGCTCTGTCTGTCGCTTCAGGTCATCGATCAGCACCTTGGGGTGCACTTTTTCCTGAATGTAGAGTGGCGGTGCGTGAACTACCAGATCAGACCAGTCTTGCTCGTCCTTACCTCGCCACACCAATTGCGGGTCGAGGTCGCGGTTACGACGCTCATAAGCCACGCGAACAGGTGTCAGCTCTTCCTTCTGCATCACCGATTGGTATTCGGCAGTAGGAATGTTTTTGCGTGTTGCCTCGTCGTGTTTGAGGGTTTCGACGGTTAGTTTGGATGTGGGTTTCTTGGCCATGCTTATTTCTCCACTGCTGCTTGAGGAGCAGCGGTTTCAATCATTTTGTTAAATTCAGATTCGACCTTGGTTTTGAAATCAGATTCGATTTGATATACCTCAGTGAATTCGGCAAATGCCCATCGTCCATATTGCTTGAGGTTGTTCACGCCCGGAACCCAGTACACATCCATGGTGCTTTTCTTTTCCTTGGCATCTTCGCGGCGATAGCCTTTGATCTCGACGATGAGATGCAGCAAGTCATCTTCGCCGTGACCATCGTCCACCAACACGATGAAGTCGGGAATGTATTTGCGCATTTCTGAGCCATAGCGGTACGGTACTTCAAAGCCAAGGCTTTGGTTTTTGACGTAGGATTTGACGCGAGGATGTCCCTCTGCCACACGGCAAAATTCACCTTCCCAATCGCTATCTAGGATCACCCAGTTGACTTGGCAGCGACGTGCGTCGGTCTGCCAGCGATCCAACTTGGATGTATTGAAGTTGACTGTTGCGGTACTGCCTACTGGGTTATACGGATCAAGCACCGCTTTGATGGGACGCTTGCCAAGTGATGATCGCGTAATGCCTGCCACGATACGTTCGCAGGCCATGTCGGCAAGCATCTTGTATTTAAGCTGCGCTGGATAGGTTCCACCTTTGCAAACCAAGTGACCCTCTATCCATTCGCGTGCGATGCGTTTCAGTTGGCCAAACAGATTGAGCTGCGGTTCGCCATTCGCATCGCGAAACTTGGTCAAGAGCAAATGTGTGGTGAGTTCATAGATGACTTGAGAGGGACGAACATCGCCGGTGTGTACCAAATTCAAATCGACCGAAGCGCCAATGATTGCAGAATTGACTGTTGTGGTCGCTCCAATTAAATCCGGCGTGAGTTCAAGTGTGGAGTCAATATTGAATTCGGCTGTGAGACGATCTTCTGGCAGTTCGGTGCGATAGCCTTGCACATGCGGGAATGAAATCTCGCAGTCATCACGATCAGGACGAATGGCTTTAACTTGGATGGTCTCACGCGGCTTTTGCGGAGGAGCCACTACTGGCTTGGCGGTGAAGTCGAACGGTATGCCGAGCACATCGGCGTATTCGACGTTGAACAGGCCGTCTTCGTTTAGTTCGTATGACTGGCGACGCAAGGCGCGGCCAATGACCTGCTCACATAGCAACTGAGTGCCGAATGCGCGAACACCTAAGACGTGTGTGACGGTGTTGGCATCCCAGCCTTCGGTGAGCATAGACACGGACACGACACAGCGGATGGAGTCGCCGAGGCGACCCGCTTTGCCGACGGTGTTCATTACTTCGCGTAGCAATTCTTGATCAGTGATGTTCTCGGCTTGCTGAATATTTCCGGTGCGCTCGGTGATTTCTCTGCGAAACCGTTCGATCTCATCGGAGGCCATATTGCGGAAGTTATCGTCCAGCGCATCGCCGGATTCGAGTTGTTCGCTATCGATCAGAAGAGTGCGAGGACGACCAAGGGGGTTGCCGTGCTCATCGAAATTACGGAATAGAGATAGCCGACCATCAACCAGTTGGCTTGTGCCATCTTCATGCTGTTGCTGAAAGCCGGAGATGTAGTCGTACACCAGCTTAGATGCGGCAGTGTTGTTACACACAACGATGAAACAAGGTGGCACTGATATGCCTGCTTTCGACCAGAGGTCGAAGGTTTTTTCGTAGTGACCGTAGAGTGCTTCGAGTGCGGTTTGGAGCTGCGTCGGCAGATCGAGTGGGTTGAGCTGCTCGCCTTTGCCTCGCCCTTTTTTCGGCATCTTAGCGCGAATGTGTTCCCACAGGTTGCGAAACATGGGCATTTCGTTGCCGGGAATGTTGTCCGCGACCGGCACACGCGGCAGCTTGACGATGCCACACTCGATGGCATCCATCAGGGAGAAGTCGCTCATCGTCCAAGGGAACAAGGTGCCTTCGACATAGCCTGATCCACTCAGGAAGAATGGTGTGGCAGAAAGGTCTATGACATTCAGCAAGCCCAGTTTGCGATTGACCGATTCCAAGCCGGAAATCCATAAACGGGCCGCTTCGTTGTTTTCTTCGGCTTCCTTTTTCTCGTCGCCTTTCAGCTCATCATCCGCATCAGGCTTGGGCTTTTCACGATAGCAGTGATGCGCCTCGTCGTTAATGACCAGCACATTCTTCATACCCATCAGCTCGGGCATCACACGTTGGAGCATCTGACCTTCGGTTTCGAGCGTGTTAAGTTCTTCACCTCCACGACCTTGCAGCAGCAATCGGCCACCTTTGGATAGCTCCATACGCTCGCGCATTTTGAATGCGTGGTAGTTGGTGATGACAATCTTGGCCTTGTCGAGCTCACCTATCAAATCGCTGGGCACCAACTCGCGGCTTTGGTAATAGCTGTCTGGATCGTTCGGATGCAACACTCGCAGGCGATCTTTGATGGTGAGACCGGGTGCCACGACCAAAAAGCCTCGTGTGAATTTCTTGCTATTGGTATGGCGCACCGCATTGATGGTCTGCCATGCGATGAGCATCGCCATGACGGTAGTCTTGCCTGCGCCGGTGGCGAGCTTTAGTGCCAAGCGCATCAACTCGGGGTTGGCGTCTTGGTTCGCATTGGTGAGATGCTCCAGAAATTGCTGGGCTGATTTACCCAACTGAGGGGCGACCTCGGTCAGCCAGATAACTGTTTCAACAGCTTCAACCTGACAGAAAAAGGGACGGACTCCGCTGAATTTATGATGCCTCCAATGTTGTAGCAGGCGGGCAGTTTCGGGTGAAACGCGCCATGTGCTCGGATTCGGCAACGCCCTCCATTTTTCGACTTCTAAACGGACTGCGTTAATGATGGCTGCGGTCTTTTGGTATTCCTGTGCCTGCGATGAAAGGCCAATGTCGTCATCCAATAGCAAGGAAGCTTGCTCTGCTTGTCCCTTGCGTTTCTTAGGCTTGGGTAGCGGCGTGATGTATTCAGCAGGACGCCGCTTCTCAACTATTTGCTGGGTAGGCTGACCATGATCCAATTCCCAATGACGCGAGGGGTAATTGTATGGGGAATTAAGAATGGGTTGATTAAAAAACTGATCAGTCATACTGAAAGCAATAAATAATAAATATTAAGTTTGGATAGTATCCCTTGTGAGGTACTTGGGCAATCAGCCAAAGTCACTAGTGATCTTACAATAATTTATTAATGAATTTGCGGAAGTAAATTTCACATTTATCTAACCCCGATAATCAGAGTTGAGGTTATACGATCGTGTAGGAAGCTGAACTGCAGTGTCATTTTCTACTTCTGCACTTGAGCGAGTCTGACCTAGGTTGAAAGTGTCCAAACCAAGACCATAAGCAACTGAGACTCGATGAAATTGATCTAGCGGTAACCTTGGTGCTGTCAGGTTGCTAGGCAGAGGCATTCGAAGTCGATGCAAGGAAATAGGTCTCGCTCATAGATACTCTCGTAGCCCCCGTGGACATAATGCAATAATTTCCCCTGCGGCAAACGAACTTCGCCGCTGAACCAATGTGCAAAAACTCTATCAGGGAAGCCAGGAAAAACCGTAGCCAAATTGGCTTCACTCCCATCTTTTGTTGTGCCAGTTAACCCAACCATATAGAGTTTGTCATCAATAATTTCCCAAGAGCCAATATAACCTCGCCAGAGTGCCGTGCAATTGAACTGGAACTCCGGGGTATTTCCACCAAGCGCCATGTACATCGAAAGTGGCTCGGTACACATGGCGTGTATTTCACTTTTGTACAAAAGTTTTTCTGATATTTGGGCTGTCATTTGATCATCACCTGTGTAAAGAGTTGCTCACACTATACTGCTCCAAAAGCTCACTAGGTGAGCTAGTAAAGACTATTTATTGCTAATGCAAGATTTAAACTTCATGAGTGATACTTTAAGCGTTGCACCTACATTTCCGGCATAACGAAAAAACCTGCAAAAATCACAATCGCCCACTGGTTTTGCCTTTGTTCGTGCCAAGGCACGAATGCCGTTGACTTTGTGAGCGGCCGCGGCGCGAATAATGAGCGAAGCGATTAAGCTTGGTCGTTCAGACCAAGTGCATTTGCGGGTGCCTGTTTTGCAAGACGAGCCCAAGGCGAAGGATTAAAAATAGGGTTGCAGGCGAAGCCGAAAGACGGTCCCCTACCTCGGTTTTTTGAGGTGAGGGCAACTCGGTTTTTAACTTGCGACAGCACCACGTCCAGTGGCGGACTGCTAAGTCCGAGTTTAAAAGCGGGTTGCCCTCACCTCGTAAGAGGTGGCTTTTGAGGGGACCCGCTGTTGACGTGCCAAAAGTTGCACCCTAGTGCAAAGTGGCGCCTCCCAGCCACGACTTTGGGATTGATTTTGCTGTTGATTTTCAACTCACTTTTGATGCGTAAATCATTTTTATGTCAATAAAATTGATTTACAGTATCCCAAAAGTGAGTGGTTAATACGCTGGTAAATACACGCAATATTTTATACAAGGGTAATTCAATTACCTTGTATAAAATTCACGAACCAAGTTTAACCCAAGGTAATCATTAAGTTAGCGCAAAATACTTACCAGCAACCAGCGATTTAACCAGCAATTCAACCAGCGTTTTAACCACCGTCAATATACAAGGTAAGTATTCAAGCTGTTAATCCAAGCTGTTAATCCAAGCTCTTTATACAAGCCGATTATCCAACGGGTTTATTCATGCTGCAGAAGCGAGTGCCGACGAAAAAACTTTACACCATTGATTCTTTCCGGTGAAGTCTACTCATCAATTTTACTGATGAGGGTCGTCATAATATGGAAATAAAGCAAAAAACGAAGAACGTAACAAAACTGCACCTCGTGCCGAAAATTACTGAAGACGGGCAAATTATTGCATTGCGCAACCAGATGCTCTTATTGTCACTGATCGAAAAAAACGGCTGGCTGCGCGAAACTGAACTCATTTTACTGTCGGGTAAAGATCGACAAATGGTCACTCGAACTGTTTTAAAGTTGGAGCTATTGGGACAAATCAACCGCCGCTGGTGCAACAACATTCAGTCGCGAACAGTAAAAGTCGACGCTGAAAGCTCAGAAAATAATAACCAGTCCAAGAATCAGAAATCGGCACAGGAAAAACCCAAGGAAACAAGCAAGGAAACAGATTACGCGGAACAAAAAATTCTCGGGGCAGCACTGCTCAGAAAAAAAGCCCTCGACAAAAAAATAGCGTTCAACAAAGGGCATTTTTACGGTCACTTTATCACGCTGACTCGCGGTGGCGCAAAACGACTTGGCGTGCCGCACGTCCAAGTTGATGTCCCAGCATCGACTTGGAGGCACACCGTTGGCGCAATCCAATCACTGCATTTCTTAGCACATCTTCTAAATCAAGACGAAATCATTACCGAGAAACAAATCCTGAAATCCCGCACGGAAAAAGACACTCGAAAAGTGCCTGACGGTCAAATTCTGCCTCTCGACTGCTGGTTCGAATTTGAGCGTGCGCACAAAAGTGGAGGCACCTTAAATAAACAAAACGATGTTGTCGTGCGAAAAGCGAAGGAAGGAACGTTTGTGTATCTGGCTTACTGCTATCAAGCGAACAAAATTCCCGACTATTCGTTTATTCCAAACCATGAACTTGCGCTAACCAATTCCCTTTGTTGGTTAATGGGCAAGCCTAATCACTATGTAAAATTTGTGCGCTGTTTGTATAAAAACGAACTTGACTATCAGCGGATGCGTCCATTGGGTTTCGAAGTGATCGATATGCCGGAAATGAAACTTGAAGACTTTAACAAAAAGATTGATATGTCTGTTAAAAGCAAAAAGCCGTTAATAATTGATCAAGTAGATGGCTGGGGCTGGAAACCCTCCAAAGATATTGTTATCGATTTCGAAATCTGGCATTTGTATTATGCAGGACAGTTGCTGCACGAATTCAAATTCGTCCCATTAAACGACTATTCTGAAACCGAAGGCAATGCAGAAAATGAATTGTGGATTTTTCATCAAAATCAGTGGGTTAGGGCAATTTCCATTGAGCAAGAATTGACAGATGAGGAACGAACTCTGACGAATTTTTCAACGTATATCGATATTGCAAAGTTAAAAGCAGTCAAAAAAATAGTCAATTTAAAAGCTGAACATCGGCAGACTACACAGCAGCAAGTGACCGTGAATTCGCCTGTTCAGTCGGATCAGAACATGCCAATCGAAGAGATTGAATTTGAATAATGGGCCGCATAACTCAAAAAACAGCGTGAGCTGTGCCGAACGGCGCAGTCTGATTTTGTGCTGTTAGTGTTGTTGCTGGTGGGGTGGTCATCGCCCCACCAGCCCGGAAACATTAAAGGATGTAATCAAGCGTAGCGTAAAAAATAAAACCCCGGATTACCGGGGTTGATTTTTATTTTTTTCTACAAATTTTTGGAATCTCAAAAATTTCTTTTTCAATGTTTAGGGGTTCAATTTGTTCTCCGCACAAAAGTGCGAGAATATAAATAATATATTTTGCCACGTTTTTTCTCCAGTCAGCAGCAACAGCACCGCCTCGCCTGGCGTTGGGCGGTGCTGTTGCTGCTGACTGGAGAGGTGACTAAATCAGCTTAGTTGTTCGAATTTGTTGTTGAATTTATTGGACTTATTGAAAGAGAGACTTTGGTATTTAATGAAGTAAATAATTAAAAAAATCTTAGCTAATCGATTGTTTCTGCAGAGATTTTTATATAATAATTGTTGCGAAATGACGGCTGGCCGTCTACGATTTGCCCTTGCGCACTAGAGGCTGAGAGCGAGCGCATATTTGGTTATCGCTCTCATTCGTTCACCTTAATTACCGGGTGAACGAATGCTGTAAAGCGTCCTGTTTTTTGGACGGAGGAACGGAAGTTCAGTGTTGTCAGTGAGGGCACTGCACTAGGAATTTGGTCGAGTATCTATCCAACCGATAAATGCGCTAGATCAGAAACGACACAGGCCGTAACCAGAAAAGCCAACCACTCCCACCACCTGCATCGGCACGATGCGGGCATGTGGAGTGCGCCTTTTGAAAACCAACCAACCGCTTTGTAGTGAGCATAGCCATCGTAGTAAAAACGTAGAACAGACTCACGCATTCAATCAGGTCAGTGCCAGTTCTGTTCCTGAATTCGAGATTCGATTTGCCGATACCTTAAACAAGATTTCACAGCAGGAAGTGGATTGGGTGATGTCAATGCTGGCAGAAATTTTGCCAGCAATCACCAACACTGCCGCCGAACAAAAAAATTAACTAAAAATAACTTTGAACTTAAAGTTGAAAGGGGAAGCTGTATGCAAGTTGCTATTTACGCCAGAGTATCCACCAGCCGCCAAGCGGACAATGATTTGTCCATTCCCGATCAACTGCGCCAGTTAAATGACTGGGCCAAAGCCAATGGACATTTTGTAGTGCAAGAATATGTAGAGCCCGGAGCCTCTGCCACGGATGATAAACGTCCTGTGTTCCAAAAGATGATGACGGATGCGCTGTTAAAACCAGCCGCATTTGAAATGATTGTCATCCACAGCTTGTCGCGCTTCTTCCGAGATGGCATTGAGTTTGGGGTGTATGAACGCAAGCTGGCAAAGAACAAAGTGAAGGTGGTGTCAATTACGCAACCGACCAGCGATGACGCTGGCGGTGAAATGATGCGGCGCATCATTTGCATGTTTGATGAGCATCAATCGAAAGAGAACTCCAAACACACCTCTCGTGCCATGAAAGAAAATGCCAGACAGGGCTACTTTAATGGCAGCCGTGCACCATTCGGTTATCGTGCTGAGGAAGCAGATATCTCAGGTGCTCGTGGCAGGAAGAAGAAAAAACTGGTGATTGATGAATCAGAAGCGGCCGTGGTACGCCGTATCTATGATGCTTATCTGAATGGGTTGCAGGGACAAGTGGTGGGATGTAAGGAAATCGCCAAGCATTTATTTGAAACTGGCATCTTGATGCGTGGCAAACCTTGGCGGATGCAGAAGGTGCAGGTAGTGTTATCCGATCCCAGCTACATGGGTGACTATTACTTCAATATGCTGGATTCCAAGAATCGAGTAATGCGTCCTGTAAAGGAGTGGGTTAAAACACAGATCCCGCCGATTATTGATGCGGCCACCTTTGAGCGAGCTAGGCTACAGCGTGAATCAAGAGCACCTAAGCAAGTTGCACCCCGAAGCTTAAACTGCCCGACTTTATTAACCGGCTTGTTGAAATGTACCTGTGGTGCTGCCATGACCGTAGCGACTGGCAAAGGGGGACGCTATAAGTATTACAAATGCGTCCGCCGTCAAAGTGAGGGGAATCACGCTTGTCCGAGTCGCAGCATACCGATGCTGAAAATGGATGAAGCGGTATTACGCTATTTAGCCGATACGGTCTTTACCGTTGAGCGCTTACAGGTGATGGTATCGGAACTCAGACTTCGTTTAAGCTCCAGTAAGAATGAACAGCAAACACGTATTGCTGAAATCCATCGGCAGATTAAGCAAATTGAAGAACGCAAACAACGTTTGATGGAAGCGATTGAAACGGGCGTGTTGGAATTAGATGAAGACACGCAACGTCGGTCACAACAACTGAAAACCGCACGGGAGGCTTTATTTATTGATTTAGCGAATGTTCGGCAAACCGAAAGCCCAGCGGCACTCGATATACTCAAACCACAACAGGTGACCAACTTTGGTCAGGTGTTGCGGGAGAAACTACTCGCACCCAATTCGGCAATTGCCAAATCGTACTTGAATCTAATGGTGGATGAGATTGTTGTGAAAAACAATGCGGCACACATCACTGGCAGCTACGCTGCCATTGCTGATGCCATGTCGGATGGAAAAAGTGGTTTAAAATCAGTGCCCACTTTTAACCTTGATTGGCGTGCCCAACATTACGAGTTTGGGCACTGGAAACTCCGTAGGACGCTTCAGTCCTGAATTCACCCGATCAAAAAGTGAATTGAATTAATGAATGATGCATTGACAACTGAAACGCCACGCTATACATTTAATCATGATTAAATCATTCAAGCACAAGGGGCTAAAAGCCTTTTTTGAAACTGGCAGCAAAGCGGGCATTCAACCCAAACACGCCGCCAAACTAGAACGTCAACTGATACGCCTTGACGTGGCAAAAAACCCTAGTTACATGAATATGCCGGGTTGGGATATGCACCCGCTCATGGGTGAGCTTGCCGAACATTATTCAGTAAGCGTTAACGGCAATTGGCGCATGACCTTTGCCTTTGAAGGTGAATACGCAGTGTTAGTTGATTATCAAGATTATCACTAGGAGAGAATGAAAATGAGAATGCACAATCCACCCCACCCCGGCGCAACGCTACGCGAAGATGTACTCCCCGCGCTTAAGTTAACCGTGACCGAGGCAGCAAAGCAACTCGGCGTTACCCGTGCCGCATTATCTCGTGTGTTAAACGAACGGGCGGCTATTTCACCCTCAATGGCACTTCGCTTAGAGGGCTGGCTAGGAGTGGAAAATGGAGGACAGGCCGACGCATGGATCGCACAACAAGCTGAGTATGACTTGTTGCAAGTGCGAAAAACTGGAATGCCTAAAGTGCAGCGTGCACAACTAGTCGCGGTGTAGACGCTGATGCCGCGCAGGTGTAAACCAAGATAGGGCGATTCGCACAAATTGATCACAATATAAGTCGGGCGCTGATTAAAAAATTTTGTAAACTTGTAAGCAATTACAAATTTTTAAATCCTTGATTTGAAAGACTAGGAAACTGTCTTCGTCGGTGCAAGCCATGCCCTAAGTTTTCACATGATATAAGCTCAAGTATTGAAAGACTCTGATTTAACGTGCTAGGATGACATCATGAAAAAAGCAATAGACAACACCGTTGAGAGTAAAGTGAAGCCAGTGAACTCAGGCGCACGAGGGTCTGCGCATCTTGCAAAAGTAGTTGCGGCAAAACCCTCTTACAGCAAAGCGGTTCGCCAAGCTGCTTTTGGCAAGATGGCTAGCCACATGCCTGCTGCGAAAGCCGTGTCTCAGGCCAAGCTCATTTCAAAGGTTAATCCTGCCGAATTCCGCATCGTTCGAATGCCAGGCTAAGCCGTGGTTGCCGGTTACGATTGGTTCCAGCCGAGTGACTTGCCAAGGTTTTTTCATGCGCTTCAGAAAACAACTCAGACAGCCATCCTAGTCGGGGGGCAGTCCTTAACATTCTGGGTAGATTATTTTGGCTCTATGTGAAATACAGTGGGTAATTGAATTTCAACTTACCGCACAAAA
>JAVHQT010000027.1:0-108337 GCA_036171275.1 Gallionellaceae bacterium
CATCCTTACGGTCACGCTCGCATTGAAACTGCCACATCTTTAATTTTAGGTGTGACCTTGGCAGGACTTGGCGTTGGACTGCTGATTGCCGCCGGCATTCGGTTGCAACACCCCGAACAAGTACAACCAGTGCAGTCGTTTACGCTTTGGGTTGCCATCATTGCACTCGCCGCAAAAGAAGGCATGTTTCGCTATATGTTGGCAGTGGCACAAAAAGTGCGTTCCCAAATGTTAATTGCCAATGCTTGGCACGCGCGTTCTGATGCCGCCTCGTCACTGGTCGTGATTGTCGGTATTATTGGCAATTTAATGGGCTACACTTTTTTAGATCTAGTCGCCTCGGCAGTCGTCGGCATTATGATTGCACACATGGGCATTAAATTCGCCAAAGATGCGTTAGCCGAACTGGTGGATACGGGATTAGATGAAGCAGAAGTGACTGCCATTGCTGAAACACTGAAAAATACACCCGGCGTGCTGGGGCTGCATGAATTGCGTACTCGAAAAATGGCCGACAACGCCTTAGTCGATGCCCACATTATGGTCGATCCTAAAATCAGCGTCTCCGAAGGGCATTACATCGCCGAAGCAGCGCGCGCGGGCGTGTTAGCTAAGCATCATGTTTTGGATGTGATGGTACATATCGACCCGGAAGACGATCATGCAGCAAAACCCAATGTCAATTTGCCCTCACGCGAAACGCTGCTAGCGCATTTAAGCACCCGCCTAGGAAATACTGACCTGATGGGCGATGCACAAATTGTGCTTCATTACTTAAGCGGCAAAGTGGAGGTCGAAATATTGCTTAACCAAACCCATCATCAAGAGCACAGCTTCATTGAACGACTTCAGCAACAAGCTGAATTAATTGAACTGGATGATGCTACTTTTAGGCGCATCCGAATTTATCTAAGTGCAACGCCTTAGGACAGCATTGATTTATTCCGTTCGTGCTGAACCTTACGCCCAGTTCAGAGTGAACAGTTGCTTTACTCGGCGTTGCTTTACTCGGCGTTTCTTTAGCCTTCACCTTGCTCCAAAAAGGTGCAGTTTTAGAATGACCGCACTATACTGAAGCACATTTTTTTACCCATTCCAACCAATGAATATGGCAAAATGCGCATCCAATTAAGGACAACACGATTGGCATGGTTTATGCTGACAATGTCCGAAAGTTTTTTTGTTTGAATTGATTGTTTAATAATGATTAGGAGAAGCCACGATGTTCAAGTCAGCAGCAGAAGCCGTACAGTCTATCCAAAGCGGTGAATATAAATTCGTCGATTTACGTTTTACTGATACACGCGGCAAAGAGCAGCACGTCTCTGTACCCGCCAAATATTTTGGCGAAGACAAATTTAGCGAAGGTCACGCCTTTGATGGCTCATCCATTGCTGGCTGGAAAGGCATTCAAGCTTCCGATATGTTGTTAATGCCAGACCCAACCACTGCGTATCTTGACCCTTTTATGGATGAACCTACCTTGGTCATTACCTGCGATGTGGTTGAACCTTCTGATGGCAAAGGCTATGACCGCGACCCACGCTCAATCGCAAAACGCGGGGAGGCTTATTTAAAATCGACCGGCATTGGCGATACTGCTTTCTTTGGACCTGAACCAGAATTCTTTATTTTTGATTCAGTTAATTGGAAAATTGATATGTCCGGCTGCTCAGTCAAAATCAATTCTGAAGAAGCCGCTTGGTCATCCGATGAAAAATTTGAAGGCGGAAACACCGGTCACCGCCCCGTCGTTAAAGGCGGCTATTTCCCCGTTCCTCCTGTTGATAGCTTGAACGACATTCGCGCTGCCATGTGCTTAGCATTAGAAGACATCGGCATCGAGGTTGAAGTGCATCACCACGAAGTGGCAACCGCTGGACAATGCGAAATTGGCACAAAATTCAGCACCTTGGTCAAGCGTGCCGACCAAACGCAAGCCTTGAAATATGTGGTGCACAACGTAGCGCATCAATATGGAAAAACAGCGACTTTTATGCCCAAGCCCATCGTTGGTGACAACGGTTCTGGGATGCACGTTCACCAATCAATCTGGAAAGAAGGCAAAAATACCTTCGCTGGCAATGGCTACGCAGGTCTATCTGAAACCGCCTTGTTCTACATCGGCGGCATCATCAAGCACGCAAAAGCACTGAACGCGATTTGCAACCCTGGTACAAACTCTTACAAACGCTTAGTTCCACATTACGAAGCGCCGGTAAAACTTGCCTATTCCGCTAAGAATCGTTCTGCTTCGATTCGTATTCCACACGTTGCCAGCGATAAAGCACGTCGCATTGAAACACGTTTTCCTGATCCAACTGCCAATCCGTATCTGTGCTTTACCGCGCTCATGATGGCCGGCTTAGACGGCATTCAAAACAAGATTCATCCTGGCGATCCAGCCGACAAAAATCTGTATGACTTGCCACCTGAAGAAGATGCAAAGATCCCAACCGTCTCTGCCTCATTGGATGAATCTTTGGCAAACTTGGATAAAGATAGAGAATTCTTAACGCGTGGCGGTGTGTTTTCAAGTGACTTTATTGATGCCTTTATCGCGCTAAAAATGGAAGAGGTTAATCGTATTCGGATGACAACCCACCCTGTAGAATTTGAAATGTACTACAGTATCTAAGCAAGTCAGTAACTGACAAAAATGGAGCCTTCGGGCTCCATTTTTTTCAAGCATTCGATTGCAATGGGCTTGCGATACTATCCAGCTCAATCCGCATACCCTATACTTCGCAACTCATTTTTTCCACACTATTATGAAGTTGCCCTATTTTTTTCTATTCTGTAGTTTCTGTTTTGCGGGGCACGCCCAAGCTGAAATCTACAAGCGCGTCGATGCAGAGGGTCGGGTAACGTATTCAAGCACCCCATTAAAAGGTTCAACTCGCCTGTATTTATCGCCAGTGGAAAAGATGCCGCCGCCGCAAACTGTCGCGCCAACGGGAAGTTCGGCCACCGCTCAATCTGCGCGTATGCGTCGAAACGAAGAAGCAGCGAATTTCCCGCGCGTCGATTCACTGACACAAAGAAGCCGAGATAATATGCGACGGCGTATTTTGGAAGATGAACTCAGTGCAGAACAAAAAGCACGGGCTGAAATGCAAAAGAAAATAAGCGACACGCTGAACAATCCAGAAATGGATCGAAGCGCAGAGGGGAAATTGATCCAAAATAACGCGCGGCAAGAAGAAAAACTGGCCGCACTGAGCGCTCAACTACGCACGCATGAAAAGAACATTTCGGCCTTAAAAACCGAGCTGGCGAATCAACGGTAAATCGCGTCTTGATTTAAGTCATGACATCGTAGGACTAATAGAAGCAACTGAATATTTATTTTAGTAAGCCCTTGATTTTAAACACAAATGGAGAACCTGCATGATGAACAAGACGTCCCTGAACCTTGCTTTACTTTCTGCCCTTAGTTTATCGGCGAACTCAGTCTTTGCGTTGCCTTTTAACTCGTTTGATCCTCGTTCAATGGGAATGGGCGGAGCGGGCGTTGCGGTTGGCGATCCGGCAACCGCGCCTTTTTTTAATCCAGCCTTACTATCAGCATCAGACCCCGCTAAGAAATACTCGGTTGAGTTTCCGGTGATCGGCGTGCGTTTGTACGACCCGGCCAATATGCGGACGGAGATGGATACGCTAAATACTCAAACGACGAATTTAACAAACTCAACAACGCTGTTAGCGAATGGTTTGAACGGTACTAACTTGAATCTGACAACCGTTAGTCAAACGTCTGCTAACTTAACCACGGTTGCCAATAATATTGATCAAGTTAATGCGACTTTGGCAAAGTTGAGTAATCAGCCGCTACAAGGTGAGTTTGGGGCGGCGGCCGTAATCGGCGTTCCTGGGCAGAATTATGGCGTTGCGTTTTATGCGAATGCTTACGGGGCAGTGGGCGGAACACTCGAGTATAAAGATGCTGGAACGTTGAGTACTTTATCTGCTACCGCGCGTAGCTCCGCCACTGCTTGTACAGCCGTAAACAGTGGAAATTATACCTCTGGTGATACGACAACTTGTGCTAATGGATTGACTAATTTACAAAATATTACGCTCGCTTCGAGAATCCATCTGCGTGGTGTAACAATAGCAGAAGCGGGTTTATCCATTTCACACGGTTTCGCTAAGACGCTCAAAGCCCCTAGCGATTGGTCACTCGGCGTTACACCCAAAATTATTCAATTGCAATTGTTTGATGCCTCGCTTGACCCCGCCAAAAACAGCTCTGACGCAACTGGCAACGATTATCTCGCGACTTATAGCACGATGAATTTGGACGTCGGTGCGGCGAAGGTTTATGCCAACGGCTGGCGCACCGGTGCGGTCATCAAAAACCTAATTCCACAATCGTTTGATTTTAAAACTGCGCCCACTCCTGGTGCAACGCCCGTTGCCAATGGCTCAACGTTGAATTTAAACCCGCAAGTTCGCGTGGGTGTTTCGCATGAAAATAGCTGGTCAACCGTAGCGCTGGACGTTGATTTGACACAAAACGACCCTGCTGGATTGGAAAATAAATCACAATATGTCGCCTTGGGTGGCGAGTTAAGCGCGTGGGGTTGGGCGCAATTTCGTGCGGGCTATCGTGCTGATTTAGTCAACTCAAGCCGCAACGTAGCCTCTCTGGGTTTAGGCATGTCACCGCGCATTCCGTATTTTAAAATCCATACAGATATTGCCGTTGCAGGCAATGCAAACGAAATAGGTGCTTCGCTGCGCTTCGGTTTTAATTTCTAATTCTTCAATACAATCAATACGTTATAAATAAAATGTCTCGTCATTTTACCCTCACCACAGCGTGCGCTGATCGCTCCGGCATTATTGCAAAGGTGAGCGGTTTTATTGCTCAACATGGCGGCTTTATTGTTGCGGCGAATTATCATACCGAGCATTCGGCGCAACAATTTTTTATGCGTCAAGAAATTCGTGCGGATTCTTTACCTTTTAGTGCGGTTGATTTTCGGCAGCGCTTTGCGCCTTTAGCGGCTGAATTAGAAATGAATTGGCAGCTTCGTGATTCGGCAGAAAAAAAGCGGCTGGTCATTTTGGTGAGTCAGCAAGATCATTGTTTAAACGACTTATTGCAGCGTTGGCGTTGCGGCGAGTTGGACGTTGATATTCCGTGCGTGATTTCCAATCATGCCGATTTACGTAGTTTTGTTGAATGGCACGGCATTCCTTTTATTTTGCTAGAGATGCATGATAAGCGCTTGGCGTTTGAAAAAACGCTTGAATTATTTGAGTATTATCAAGCAGATACGATGGTGCTAGCCCGATTTATGCAAATCTTGCCACCTTGGCTTTGTCAGCGTTTAGCAGGGCGAATCATCAATATTCATCATAGTTTTTTGCCTTCTTTTGTAGGTGCAAAACCCTACCATCAAGCCTATCAGCGCGGTGTTAAATTGATTGGTGCAACCTGTCATTACGTGACGGATGACTTGGATGCGGGCCCGATTATTGAACAAGACACGGTGCGAATTGATCACGGTGACAGCGTGGAAGACCTTGTTCGTTATGGGCGCGATATTGAAAAAGTGGTGCTTGCTCGCGGCTTGCGTTATCACATTGAAGATCGGGTGCTCGTCTGTGGCAATAAAACCATTGTTTTTAAATAATTCCACAAAACGAGTCGGTTCGACTTACGTGTAAAATCAGCGCCCACCCATTTATTTGAACATCATGGAAAATTATTCCGCACCTCCCGATTATCAACTTGAAGCGATTAAATTACCTCCCCATTCCGTTGAGGCCGAGCAATCGGTACTGGGCGGTATTTTGTTGGATACTAGTGCTTGGGACAAAATTGCTGATTTAATTACCGAGCGCGATTTTTATCGCAATGAACATCGGCTGATTTTTCGCCACATTGGGCGCTTAACCGAGCACGGTAAGCCGGTCGATGCGATTACCGTTGCTGAATCGCTGGAAAATAATGGCGAGTTAGACAAAGTTGGCGGCTTGGTTTACATCGGTTCTTTGGCGCAAAATGTTCCGACTGCGGCGAATATTCGGCGTTATGCAGAAATTGTCCGGGAACGCTCAATCATGCGTAAATTGGTTGAGGTGGGTAGCGACATTGCGACGAGCGCCTATAACCCCGGTGGACGCTCTGCGGGGCAATTATTGGACGAGGCTGAAAGCCGTGTGTTACAAATTAACGAGGAAGGCGAGCGTGGTAATCAAGGTTTCGTGCCCATTCCGCCTTTGTTGACGCAAGTAGTCGAGCGCATTGAAACCCTGTATGGAAGAGATAATGACAGTGATGTCACCGGCGTAGCAACCGGTTTTGCCGATCTAGACAAAATGACTTCTGGCTTGCAACCTGGGGATTTGGTCGTGGTGGCTGGTCGTCCCAGTATGGGGAAAACCGCTTTTTCGATCAACATTGCAGAAAACATTGCACTTGATTCCAACAAGGCGGTGGCCATTTTCAGTATGGAAATGGGCGGTACGCAACTGGCGATGCGGATGATTGGTTCGGTCGGTCGCTTGAATCAGCATACTTTGCGCACTGGCAAACTCGAAGATGAAGATTGGTCACGCATGACGAACGCGCTAGGACGTTTAAATGACGCGCCCATTTTTATTGATGAAACCGCCGCCTTAAATTCACTGGAATTACGTTCACGGGCGCGGCGTTTGCATCGGCAGAATGAACAAAAGGGCGGTTTAGGGTTGATTGTGATCGACTATTTACAGCTCATGTCTTCTTCGGCTTCCGGTGGCAAAGGGGGAGAAAATCGTGCCACCGAAATTTCTGAAATCTCGCGCTCCCTGAAAGCCTTAGCCAAAGAATTGCATGTGCCCGTGATTGCGTTATCACAGTTGAATCGGAGTTTGGAACAACGCCCCAATAAGCGGCCGGTGATGTCTGATCTGCGTGAATCCGGCGCGATTGAACAAGATGCCGATCTGATTTTATTTATTTATCGGGATGAGGTTTATAACCCAGATTCGCCAGACAAAGGAAAAGCTGAAATCATTATTGGCAAACAGCGTAATGGGCCAATTGGGACGGTAGCCCTAGCGTTCAGAGGTGAATTTACCCGTTTTGAAAATCTAGCTCATGGCAGTTATTAACCTAAAAAAACCTTAACTAAATCGACTGTGAGTGACAATTTAGTGTGTTTTCTTTTGCTAGGCTTTTTTTAATGGCGGGTTATAAAGTTAAAGGCGCACACAATAATGCGGCGTTTAAACCACGTCGTTAAATATGTAACTACATGATTATAAAGGTTTTTTTATGATTTTGTTTGTGCATACTCGACTCAATTACCATTGTTCAGTTGCAGCTAAATCATCTCATCCACATTGATTTGCAACCACCATTCCAGTAGCGCCAAATGCCAAAGTTTGCTGCCTTGAATGCGCGTCAGGTGAGCTTCCGGGTCGGCTAAAAGTTTTTCGACAAAATCGCGCTGATACACGCCACGCTGAATACAGGCATCCGAATTTAAAATATCGCGCATTTTTTGCAGAAAATCACCGCGCACATATTTCAGTGCAGGGACGGGAAAATAACCTTTGGCACGATCAATCACCGCATCGGGAATAAGCCCTCGCGCGATGGCTTTAAGTGGAAATTTCCCGCCTTCTTTGAGCTTGAGAGACGGCGGCATTTTGGCAGCCAACTCCACTAATTCGTGATCAAGAAACGGCACGCGCGCTTCCAATCCCCATGCCATGGTCATGTTGTCCACCCTCTTCACGGGGTCGTCCACCATCAAACTGGTCACGTCTAAGCGCAACACCTGATCTAGAAACTCATCGGCATCGGGTTGCGATAATTGCGCCGCCACCCAATCGGACGTGACATCCGCCACCGCATACTGCTCAGTCACCATCTGCAGATATTCAGCATGTTCACGGTCAAAATAATGCGTGGAAAATTTTTCTAACGGCGTGCCTCCTGCGGCTTGCATACGCGGATACCAAAAATAACCACCGAATACTTCATCTGCGCCCTGCCCCGCCAGCACCACTTTGACTTTTTTGGCAACTTTTTCCCCTAACAAATAAAATGCCGTGGCATCGTAACTGGGCATCGGCTCAGACATTTGCGCGATGGCATCGGGTAAATGGGTTAACACTTCGCTATTCGGCACAGCAAATTGGTGATGCGTGGTGTTGAAGTGATGGGCGACAAGATCGGAATAGGCAAATTCATCTGCCTGTTCACCTGCCACCGCCTCAAAACCGATGGAAAAGGTATTCAGATTTTCTACGTGATTCGCCAACAAGCCAACTAATAAACTGGAATCTAGTCCTCCCGAAAGCAGTACGCCGACCGGAACATCAGATGCTAAGCGATGCCGTTCTACCGCCCGCTTTAAAACGTTACGAGTGGCGGCGAGCCAATCATCTTCGCTTAAAATTTGTTCTGGACGCGCGGCATTCAGTTGCCAATAACGCTGCAATTTAACTTCCCCAGTCACTGAAAATGTCATGCAATGCGCTGGCGGGAGTTTCTTAACTCCCGCCAAAATGGTACGCGGCGCAGGCACCACGCTGTGTAACGTAAAATGATGGTGCAGCGCCACCGGATCAAGCGTGGTATCCACATCGCCGCTGGCCAGCAAAGCTTGCAAGGTGGAGGCAAATCGTAAGCGCGCACCGTCGAGCGAATAATACAAAGGTTTGATGCCCAAGCGATCCCGGGCGAGGAACAAGGTTTTGTCGCGTAAGTTCCAGATTGCGAAAGCAAACATCCCATAAAAGCGGTTTAGGCAATGTTCACCCCAAGCGTGATATGCCTTCAGAATCACTTCGCTATCACCTTCGGAGAAAAAATCGTAACCGAGCTCAATTAGTTCGGTGCGAAGGGCTTGGAAATTGTAGATCGTGCCGTTGAATACCAGCGCCAATTGCAGGGCAGAATCCAACATCGGCTGATCGGCGTGTGCAGACAAATCAATAATAGCCAAGCGCCGATGGCCGAATGCCAGCGCACCGTCGTGATAAAAACCTTGGTGATCGGGTCCTCGTCGCGCTAGCCGTTCGGTCATGCGCCGCAATGCGGCGTCATCGGGATTGGTTTGGTCAAATCGTAATTCACCGCATAAACCGCACATCGTTGATTCCTGTTTTACAATAAAGGCACAATCAGCAGAGCAACTATATTAATGATTTTAATCAAAGGGTTAACGGCTGGTCCAGCGGTATCTTTGTACGGATCACCCACCGTGTCACCGGTCACAGATGCTTTGTGCGCTTCCGAGCCTTTGCCACCGAAATGCCCTTCTTCAATATATTTTTTCGCATTATCCCAAGCACCGCCGCCTGTCGTCATGGATATCGCCACAAAAATGCCGGTAATAATCGTTCCAACTAGCACACCGCCCAAGGCTTTCGGCCCTAGGGTCAGCCCAACAATAATCGGCACGAAAACCGGCAGCAACGAAGGAATCAGCATTTCTTTGATTGCCGATTGCGTCAACATATCCACCGCTTTGGAATAATCTGGCTTGGCGGTGCCTTGCATAATGCCGGGAATTTCTTTGAACTGGCGGCGCACTTCGATGACCACTGAACCCGCCGCGCGCCCCACTGCTTCCATGCCCATAGCGGCAAATAAATACGGCACTAAACCGCCGATGAACAGACCGATAATCACCGTATGGTCAGACAAATCGAATAAGGTTGAATGCCCTAAGTGCGTTTCTAACGCATGGGTGTAATCGGCAAATAACACCAGCGCCGCCAAGCCGGCCGAACCAATCGCATAGCCTTTCGTCACCGCTTTTGTCGTATTGCCAACCGCATCCAAAGGGTCGGTTATATTGCGAATTTCTTCCGGCAAACCAGACATTTCTGCGATGCCGCCGGCGTTATCGGTAATCGGGCCGTAAGCATCTAGCGCCACAATTATGCCGGTCATCGACAACATCGACGTGGCGGCAATGGCGATGCCATATAGCCCTGCCAGCTCGTAAGCGCCGTAAATACTGGCGCATACCACCAACACAGGTGCCGCTGTCGCTTTCATGGAAATGCCCAAGCCGGCAATAATATTGGTGCCGTGTCCAGTGGTTGAGGCTTCAGCAATGTACCGAACTGGGGCATATTCGGTCGCGGTGTAATACTCGGTAATCACCACCATCGCCGCAGTCAACACCAAACCGATCACCGCTGAACCGTATATAGCGCTGACGCTGTAACTGCCGTTATCGCTCATCAACCAAGTGGTAATCGGGTAGAACGCTACTAAAGCCAGCCCCCCCGCCACCGCCAAACCGCGATACAGCGCGTTCATAATTTTGCCACCTTCGCGAGTGCTAACAAAGAAGCTACCCACGATGGAAGCGATGATTGAAAATCCACCCAACGCCAGCGGATAAATCACGGCATTCGGTCCGGCATGCGTCATCAGCATTCCGCCCAACAACATCGTGGCAATAATCGTCACCGCGTAGGTTTCAAATAAATCGGCCGCCATGCCCGCGCAATCGCCGACGTTATCTCCAACGTTATCGGCAATCACTGCTGGGTTACGCGGGTCATCTTCGGGAATGCCGGCTTCGACTTTACCCACCAAATCTGCACCGACGTCTGCACCTTTGGTGAAAATACCGCCACCAAGCCGCGCGAAAATCGAAATCAGCGAACCACCAAAACCCAACCCAATCAAGGGCTCTAAAATTTCAGTGGTGCTGGCACCGGCAGGGGCGTTTGCCGCTAGAAAGGCGTAATAACCTGCCACCCCGAACAAGCCCAAACCGACCACCAACATCCCAGTAATCGCCCCGCCTTTAAAAGCGACGTTCAGCGCTGCATTCAGCCCGTTATGCGCCGCCTGTGCGGTGCGTACATTTGCGCGCACCGAGACATTCATGCCAATGTAGCCGGCCGCACCAGACAGCAGCGCGCCGATTAAAAAGCCAAAGGCCGTTTTCCAAGACAATGCCAAGCCAATGGCCAAAAACAGCAAGGCGCCCACATAAGCAATCGTGGTGTACTGTCGGTTTAAATACGCAGTCGCCCCTTCTTGAATCGCCGCTGCAATACTGCGCATTTTGTCATTACCGGTTGGTAGCCCAATAATCCAGCGAATCGACAATGCCCCATACACAATTGCAATCACCGCGCACAACAAGGTAAAGATTAGACCGGCTGACATGGCGCTCTCCTTAAGTCAATTTTTTTAGCGGACGAAATTGTAACTCATTGATTATATTGATAATTATATATTTTCGTCCGTCCGTGTTTAGAGTTTAAATTCCCCTAATATTTTAGTAACTGCCTCATTTTTCAACTGCACATACTGCGGCAGCCCATTTTTGAACGGCGGATAGTCTTCGCCAGCAATCAGTGGCTCAAGGTAGGTGCGGCACGCAGTGGTAATTCCAAAACCGTCTTCGCTAATAAAGTTGCGCGGCATCATTTTTTCGATGTTAGCCACTTCGCTTAAGGGTGCAACGCCAATTTGCCATCGATATGGCTGCTCTGAAATCCGTTCAACCGTTGGCATCACCGCATTTTTGCCCGCCAAGGCTAATTCAACCGCTTTTTGCCCCAAGGCATAGGCTTGCTCAACGTCAGTTTTGGAAGCGATATGTCGTGCGGCGCGTTGCAAATAATCCGCCACTGCCCAGTGGAATTTGTAACCAAGCGCTTCTTTCACCATATTGGCGATCACAGGTGCTGCACCACCTAACTGCGCGTGTCCAAAGGCATCGCGCACGCCTTGATCCGATAAGAATTTACCATCTTCGCCGTGCACACCTTCAGATACGACCACTGAGCAATAGCCATATTTTTTAACCATCGCATCGACTTTGGCAAGGAAATTTGCTTGATTAAAGTCAATTTCAGGAAACAAAATTACAATCGGCAAATCGCAATTTTCATCTGCTGCCAGACCGCCTGCGGCGGCAATCCATCCGGCATGCCGCCCCATCACTTCCATCACAAATACTTTAGTTGAGGTTTTGCACATTGAAGCCACGTCGAAACTGGCTTCGCGCATCGACACCGCCACGTATTTCGCCACCGAGCCAAAACCTGGGCAGCAATCAGTAATCGGTAAATCGTTATCCACGGTTTTCGGTACGTGAATCGCCTGTAGCGGATAGCCCATTCTCTCGGACAATTGCGATACTTTCAGGCAAGTATCTGCTGAATCGCCGCCGCCGTTGTAAAAGAAATATCCAATGTTATGAGCCTTAAAAACTTCAATCAGCCGTTGGTATTGCAGCTTGTTTTCTTCTAAGCCTTTGAGTTTAAAACGGCAGGAACCAAACGCGCCGGAAGGCGTGTGGCGCAATGCGGCAATGTCTTCTGCTGTTTCAATTGAAGTGTCAATTAGATCTTCAGTGAGCGCACCAATGATGCCATTTCGCCCAGCGTAAACTGTGCCGATTTCGGCTGGATGCTGACGGGCAGCTTCAATCACACCGGAAGCGGAAGCATTGATAACGGCAGTCACGCCACCGGATTGAGCATAAAACGCATTTTTCTGAGCCATGAAAATTCCTTAGAAATTGAATAAAAGAATGAAAGTTTGAGTGGCGCGCATCTTACGCTTTTTTGGCCAAGTCCAAAATATGCAGTCATTTCGATTGACTCAAGGACTGGTTGCAAACTTGTTGAATTTAGGGAGCCACCGCATACTGACAGAGTGAATCCAGCTTTATTTTCATTTTGTCACCGTATAAATAGCAAAGCGACCCAGAGGTCGCCTTGTTTTGCAGAACGAATTTACAAGAAATTACTTGATAATTGCGTTCAATTCACCCTTGGAATAGCGGTTCGCCATGGCTTCGAGCGAAATCGGTTTGATCTTGCCCGCTTGACCAGCAGAACCAAATGCCTCGTAGCGCGATTTACAAACGGCTTTCATTGCGGTGGTAGTGGCTGCCAAAAATTTACGCGGATCAAAATCTTTCGGATTTTGTGCCAAGTAGCGGCGTGTCGCCCCTGTGGATGCCATCCGCAAGTCAGTGTCAATATTAACTTTACGAACACCGTGCTTGATACCTTCGACGATTTCCTCAACAGGCACACCATAAGTCTGCGGCATTGCTCCGCCAAACTCGTTGATAATTTTTAGCCATTCTTGTTCTACTGAAGAAGATCCGTGCATGACCAAGTGTGTATTAGGGATGCGTGCGTGAATTTCTTTGATACGGCTGATCGCCAGCGTGTCGCCTGTGGGCGGTTTTGTGAATTTGTATGCACCGTGGGAGGTTCCGATCGCAATTGCTAAGGCATCTACTTGGGTTAATTTTACAAATTCAGCCGCTTCGTCTGGGTCAGTCAACAGTTGATCGTGGCTCAATACTCCTTCTGCGCCATGACCGTCTTCTTTTTCACCGTGACCGGATTCCAGCGAACCCAAACAGCCTAATTCACCTTCAACTGAGACGCCCACTGCATGCGACATTTCGGCAACGCGGCGAGAAATATCCACGTTGTACTGAAAGGAGGCAGGTGTTTTGCCGTCGGTCATCAATGAACCGTCCATCATGACGCTGGAAAAGCCAGAGCGAATGGCGTTGATACAAACGGATTCGGATGCGCCGTGATCTTGGTGCATAACAACTGGAATGTGCGGATACATTTCAACCGCAGCTTCGATTAGATGACGCAAAAAAGGCTCGCCGGCATATTTACGTGCGCCAGCGGAACCTTGCATAATCACGGGGCTGTTACATTCATCAGCTGCTTCCATAATGGCTTTAACTTGTTCCAAATTATTCACATTGAACGCTGGCAAGCCATAGCTATGCTCTGCTGCGTGGTCTAATAGTTGACGCAATGATACGAGTGCCATATTTTTCTCCTCACTTAGTTAAACAAAAAGTTAAACAAAAATTTTAATGCAAGTAATTGATTTTATTCAATAATTTTAATTAATGATCGCCAATCCGTACAATTTTCAGTGTATTGGTGTGACCACTTCGACCAACCGCCTCACCCATGGTCATTACAACTAAATCTCCCTGAACAACGTATCCCAAGCGCAATAGTTCGTTTTCAGCTTCTATCAAGGTGCCTGAAGGATCTTTTGAAAGCGGATGGAATTCAACTGGATGCACGCCACTGAACAAAGTAACTTTGCTCAACGTTCCTTTGGTGGGCGTCAATGCAAAGATGGGCGCACCTGCATGCACACGCGACATCCACAAGGCCGTTGAACCCGATTGTGTCAGCGCAACAATTGCCTTCACCTCAAAATGTGATGCCGCATATAAGGCAGACATTGCGATAGATTGGTCTAGCCTTGCGAACTTTTTGCCTTCTAATTCGCGCACATTTGAGCTGCTTTCAAGCTCTTTTTCTGCTTGGGTGCAGATACGATGCATCGCAGCAATCGTTTCAACAGGATATTCACCAACCGCTGTTTCCGCAGACAGCATGACCGCGTCGGTTCCATCCAATACGGCATTTGCTACATCGGACACTTCCGCACGTGTTGGAATGGGATTGGTAATCATCGATTCCATCATTTGCGTGGCGGTAATGACTAATTTATTTTGTGCCCTCGCTATCTTAATCATGCGTTTTTGCAGACCCGGCACCGCCGCATCGCCCACCTCAACTGACAAATCTCCGCGCGCCACCATAATCGCATCGGACGCTTCGATGATTTCGGACAGCAACGGAATCGCTTCGGCGCGTTCGATTTTCGCCATCAGCAAACTTTTGCCACCGGCTGCTTGCATTAGCAAACGCGCCAATTTCATATCATCCGCACAGCGCGGAAAAGAGACTGCTAAATAATCTGCTTCGATCAGCGCTGCTGTTTTGATATCTTCTTTGTCTTTTTCAGTCAAGGCTGGTGCCGTTAAGCCCCCGCCTTTGCGGTTGATACCTTTGTTGTTAGACAAAACACCACCACGCACCACACAACAAATAACTTCTGAATCTTTTACTTCGACCACATCAAATTCCAGCATTCCGTCGTTGAGCAGCAACACATCGCCGCGCACCACGTCATTAGGCAATTCCTTATAGTCCAGACCAACCCGTTCTTGGTTGCCTAAGTTTGGCCATTCGGCATCAAGAATGAATGTATCTCCTTGATTTAAAATGATTTTGTCATTTTCAAATTTTCGTACTCGAATTTTAGGTCCTTGTAGATCGGCCAAAATTCCGACTGTACGACCTGCCGCTGCGGCGGCTGAACGTACAATTTCTGCACGTTTCATGTGATCGGCAGCACTGCCATGGGAAAAGTTCATCCGCACGACGTCTACACCGGCACGGATAATTGCCTCGAGCGATGCTTGGTCGTTGGTTGCGGGTCCTAACGTTGCTACAATTTTTGTTCTGCGAAGCATGGATTTCCTATTCGTTATTTGTTTGCAGCTCGTTGTTCCAATATCTCAACTGCAGGCAAAGTTTTTCCTTCAAGAAACTCAAGGAATGCACCACCGGCGGTAGAAATATAGGAGACTTTGTCATAAATGCCATACTTTTGAATCGCCGCAATAGTGTCGCCGCCGCCAGCCAGGGTAAAGGCTTGCGTATTGGCAATTGCCATTGCGATGGTTTTAGTTCCATCACCAAATTGGTCATATTCAAATACGCCAACCGGTCCATTCCATACCACGGTGCCGGCCTTCATAATGATGTCGGCAATCGCTTGGGCTGAATCAGGACCAATATCAAAAATCATTTCATCATCTGCAACGTCTTTTGCGTTCTTCAGAATCGCTGGCGTATTTTCGTTTCCTGGCAAGAAAGGCGCTGCAGTTCCAACAATGACATCGGTTGCAATTGGAATGGTAGCGCCGCGCTTGGTCATTTTTTCAATCAGTGCTTGCGCTGTGGGTACCAAATCGTTTTCGCACAATGATTTTCCAACGGGATATCCGGTTGCCTTCAGAAAAGTATTAGCAATTCCGCCACCAACCACTAGTTGTTCGCATTTTTCAGACAGTGACTCCAAAACGGTTAATTTTGTGGAAACTTTTGAACCGCCAACAATTGCAACCATGGGCCGTGCTGGGTTGAGCAGGGCTTTACTCAATGCGGCTAATTCTTCGGTCAGCAAAATACCCGCAGCTGCAATCGGTGCAAATTTTGCCACGCCATGCGTTGAAGCCTCGGCGCGGTGGGCTGTGCCAAAGGCATCCATGACAAATACGTCGCATAAGGCTGCATATTTTTTGGAGGTTTCATCATTGGATTTTTTTTCGCCCTTGTTGAAGCGGCAGTTTTCCAACAAGACCAATTCGCCTTCAGCGACCTGAAATCCGCCATCTACCCAATCTTTAATTAGGCGGACAGGCTTGCCGAGCTTGCCTGAGATGCAATCAGCTACTGGCTTTAATGAGTTTTCTTCTGAATACACCCCTTCCTCTGGACGCCCCAGATGCGAAGTGACCATGACGCGCGCGCCCGCTTTCAGTGCTGCGTTAATGGTTGCCATAGACGCAGTGATTCGCGCATCGGAGGTGACTTTTCCATCTTTAACGGGAACATTTAAATCGGACCGGATCAGGACACGCTTACCTTTAAGATCCAGATCGGTCATTTTAATTACAGACATGAATTTTTCCTTTCGAACACAGTTTAATAGTTGAAAGGGCTGGCATTTGGCCAGCCCTTCTAGAGACATATTACTTAGCGATGTGACCCACTAAACGCATCAGGTTACAGGTGTAACCATATTCGTTGTCGTACCAAGCAACGACTTTGACAAAGGTAGGATCGAGCGCAATGCCGGCTTCGGCGTCGAAAACGGATGGTTGAGGGCAACCTCGGAAATCTGTAGACACGACTTTCTGATCTGTAAATCCGAGAACGCCTTTGAGCGGTCCATTTTCAGAGGCAGCCTTCATTGCCGCTACAATTTCAGGGTAACTAGCAGGTTTATTGAGTTCGACTGTTAAATCAACGACAGATACGTCTGATGTTGGCACACGGAATGCCATGCCTGTCAGTTTTTTATTCAGTTCAGGAATAACCACGCCAACTGCTTTTGCGGCGCCGGTTGAAGAAGGAATGATGTTTTCCAAAATTCCACGACCACCGCGCCAGTCTTTATTGGAGGGACCATCAACTGTTTTTTGTGTCGCTGTTGCCGCATGAACTGTGGTCATCAAGCCGCGCTTAATCCCAAAAACATCGTTTAGCACTTTTGCCACTGGCGCTAGGCCATTGGTGGTGCACGATGCGGCAGATACGATATTTTCACCTTTGTAGCTGTCGTGATTTACGCCATACACAAACATAGGCGTGTCATCTTTGGAAGGAGCGGATTGCACGACTTTTTTTGCACCGGCATTGATGTGTGCCTGGCATGTTTCTTTAGTCAAGAAGAAACCCGTGCATTCGATTACAATGTCGGCGCCTACTTCATTCCACTTCAAGTTAGCAGGATCACGTTCCGCCGTTAAGCGAATGTTTTTTCCATTTACCACCAAGTTATGACCGCTAACGGATACATCCCCGTTAAAACGACCATGCACTGAGTCATATTTCAACATATATGCCAAATAGTCTGGCTCGAGCAAATCGTTAATTGCAACCACTTCAATTTCAGGAAAATCTTTAGCAGCAGCACGGAAAACCATACGACCAATACGCCCAAAACCGTTGATACCTACTTTAATTGCCATTTTCTCTCTCCCGTCGTTTATGTTATAAAACTTTTACCACCTTCACTTCGGCTAAAAGCAAAGGAATACCACTTTTATGCAATCACTTTTTTCACTGTCTCAACTACGTTTTCAACTGTAAAGCCGAAGTGTTTGAATAGTTCTGAGGCGGGAGCGGATTCACCAAAGCAATCCATCCCGATGACCGCACCATCCAGTCCCACATATTTGTACCAGCCGCTAGTTACACCTGCCTCAACCGCAACACGCTTAACCCCTTGAATTAAAACAGAATTTTTGTATTCTTGATCTTGACGATCAAATACATTTGTCGATGGCATCGAAACCACGCGGACGTTTATACCTTCAGCCGCCAAGATAGCTTGCGCCTTAACTGCCAAATCAACTTCTGATCCAGTTGAAATAATAATAGCATCCGGCTTGCCGTTTGCAGCCTCAGACAATACATAGCCACCCTTGCGGATATTGGCAATTTGCCCCGCATCTCGTTTTTGAAATTGCAGGTTTTGGCGACTAAAAATCAGAGTAGAAGGACCGTCCTTACGTTCAACGGCAGCAATCCAGCTCGACACAGATTCAACAGTATCGCATGGACGCCACACTTCCATGTTAGGAATGTACCGCAGGGTGGCGGTTTGTTCGACTGGTTGATGAGTTGGACCATCTTCTCCCAGACCGATGGAATCATGGGTAAACACATAAATCACGCGCTGTTTCATCAATGCAGACATCCGCAATGCGTTGCGTGCATATTCAGAGAACATTAGGAAAGTGCCGCCAAATGGCAACAAGCCCCCGTGCAGTGCCATGCCGTTCATAATGTGCGACATGCCGAATTCACGCACGCCGTAACTAATGTAATTGCCGGGCTTAGCACCAGAAACATGGTCTGCACCTGGCCAATTGGTCAAGTTAGAACCAGTCAAGTCAGCTGAACCACCCAAGAATTCAGGCAGCGCGGGTTGCAAAGCGGTAATCGCATTTTGCGAAGCTTTGCGGGTAGCGATCGTTTCTGCTTTTGTGTTGATCTGCGCCAATGCAGCAGCGGCGAATTCACTCCAATTTGCCGGCAATTCCCCTTGCATCCGGCGTTCAAATTCTGCAGCTTCAGCAGGAAATGCGGCACGATAAACGGCAAATTTAGTATTCCATTCGCTTTCAAAAACAGCACCCTTTGCTTTAGCATCCCAGGCAGCGTAAACATGCGCTGGAATTTCAAACGGAGGGTAGTTCCAACCGATTCGTGCGCGCGTCGCGGCAATTTCAGCCTCACCCAAAGCAGCACCATGCACATCGTGCGTTCCTTCTTTGTTTGGAGATCCGGCGCCAATCACCGTTTTGCAGCAAATTAACGTAGGTTTATCTGTCACCGCTTTAGCAGCTTCAATGGCCGCATTGAGCGCATCAGGATCATGCCCTTCTACATTCGCAATCACGTGCCAACCATACGCCTCGAAACGTTTGGGCGTATTGTCAGTAAACCAGCCACCCACATGACCATCAATTGAAATATCGTTGTCATCCCAGAAAGCCGTCAGCTTGCCCAGACCCCAAGTACCGGCCAACGCGCATGCTTCGTGCGAGATACCTTCCATCATGCAGCCATCACCCATAAATACGTAGGTACGATGATCAACGATTTCGTGACCGGGTTTGTTAAATTGATGTGCAAGTAATTTTTCTGCCATTGCCATTCCAACAGCGTTGGTAATCCCCTGACCGAGCGGTCCAGTGGTTGTTTCCACGCCGACGGTATAACCATATTCCGGATGTCCGGGTGTTTTGGAGTGCATTTGACGGAAACGTTTCAACTCGTCCATGGGCAAGTCGTAACCGGTCAAATGTAATAACGCGTATATCAGCATCGAACCATGGCCATTCGATTGAACGAAACGATCACGATTAGCCCATTTCGGATTAGTTGGATTGTGACGCAGATGGCGATTCCAAAGAACTTCAGCAATTTCCGCCATACCCATTGGCGCACCAGGGTGACCGGAATTTGCTTTTTGTACCGCATCCATTGCGAGTGCACGAATTGCACCAGTTACATCGTTAAATTTGGGGGGTTTTACATTACGCGCCACATCCATTTTCCAGCCTCCTAAGAAACATCCCGAATATCGGTTTGGTTAATTACTTATAAAATTTGAACAGAACTGATTATGCCGCAGTGAATTGTTTAGGGCAACACCACAATGCGAACAATCTTTTTATTCACCCAGTTCCGTGGTTTTTTTTAAGGTTTTGACGCCCAGATATTTTAATTTACGGTACAAATGCGTGCGCTCCAGCCCAACTTTTTCCGCCAAGCGCGTGATATTTCCATTTTCTTTCTCCAATTGAAACGTAAAGTAAACGCTTTCAAAATAATCTTTCACTTCTTTATAGGGCAAATCCAGAGGTAAACCAACCATTGTCATGCCCGCTTTATCAATTTGCTCATGCTGAATCACCGGCGCAGGGACAGCAGGCAAGCCTTGCTGTAGATATTTCTCAACCGTGCGCAGTAGTTTTTTTAACGCGACCGGTTTTTCTAAAAAATCAACCGCGCCCACCCGCATTGCCTCTAAAGCCGTTTCGATTGTGCCGTGCCCTGACATCATAATCACGGGCATGGTCAATAACTGTTGCGCATGCCACTCTTTTAACAAAGTTAAGCCATCTGTCTCCGCCATCCAAATATCTAACAATACGACATCAGGCTGGCGATTTAAGCGAAATTTGCGTGCCTGATCGGCATTTTCAGCCAAATGCACTTGATAACCCTCGTCAAATAGAATTTCATACAACAATTCTCGGATGCCGATTTCATCGTCCACCACCAAAATATGTTTACTAGGCATTAACTGTTACGCTTTTCCAAATAAAGCGGAATAGTAACTTTTGCTTCTGTTCCGCCATTAAAACCGTTAATAATCAATATGTTACCACCATGCTCTTCCATAATTTTTTTAACAATCGCTAAACCCAAACCCGTCCCTTTAGCTTTGGTGGTCATATAGGGTTCAAAAATCCGGTTCAAAATATTTTCCTGAATTCCGGGCCCGTTATCAGTCACTGTCAGATGAAATTCTCGCTCATTACTCTCGGTCATTAGCACAATTTGAGCGTCGGCAATCTGCTGCACGGCTTCCTCAGCGTTGCGCAATAAATTATGAACCACCTGCCTTAAGCGCGTTGAATCTCCCAAAACTTGATCATTTTTCGCATTTAATGCCAGGGTTATCTGCACGTTATTTGTTTCATAAAGTCCCATCACCTCGTTCAGTAATGGATGCATTGCTAAAGGCATAAAAGTAGGTGCGGAAGCGCGCGCATAATCGGCAAAATCAGCCACCATATTTTTCATCGCAGCGACTTGACTGACAATGGTTTGCGTGGCTCGCGCCAGCAAATTTGCATCGGCGGGATCGAGTTTGTCCGCTAATTTATATTGCAAACGCTCGGCTGAGAGTTGTATCGGCGTGAGCGGATTCTTAATTTCATGCGCCAACCGGCGTGCCACTTCGCCCCAAGCGGCGTGGCGCTCGGCTTGCAATAAATGCGTGACATCATCAAAAACAATGATATGGCTATTGTCACTTGCCGTATTCAGCCGCGTTCCTCTGAGTAACAACATTTGATCGCCATTTTTACTTAAACGTCCAATTTGTTTATGCCATTCTGTTTTAGAAAAATCAGACGTTGCGCTGACCACCGCATCCACAAAAGGACGAAACAAAAAATGCGCTTTTGCAATGGTTGACAAGTCGGTTCCATTAAATTGCCGAAGTGGTAAATCTAAAATATGTTCGGCAATCACATTCGCCAACCGCAGTTGCAAGCGCTCATTCACCACAATCACGCCTGAAGACAGATGCGTCAAAATGCTTTCCAAGTAGGCTTTTGCCGTTGCCACTTCACCTTGCTGCTGCTCGGTTAGCTTTTTTGCTTCCGCCAATTGAAAAATCATCTGGTTAAACAAACCGGTTAAGCCGCCCAATTCATCCTGACTTTGCACCGGATATCGGCCGGAAAAATTACCTTGCGCAACGGCACGCGTTCCATCTGCCAACGCCGCCAAAGGCGCACTTAAGCGCCCACTAAAATAGAATGCTGCCGAGACGGCGCTGAGCAAAACAATCAACAAAGACAAGGTCAAAGTCACGCTATACAAGCGTTTTAATCCTAAGCGCGACAAGGTTAATTCTTGATAATCGCGATACACCGCTTGCACCGTTTCGACATCCTTAGAAAACTGCGGTGGCACGGGCTGAATGAATTGCAAAATGCGCACCTCTTTTGGCAGTGTTTCCGAGCGAATGGGAATCAGAACCCTGAGGATTAGCTGGCTATCCGACACGGCATCGACCACGCTGTAAGCACCACTTTGTTGCGCCTCTTGCAAAACAGAGGTTAAAGGAATTTGGCGTGGTGACTGCTGATCTTGCGTCGCAAAACTCAATAATTTTCCACTCAAACTAAAAACCGCCGCTTCTTGCGCATCGGCGCGATCAATAAAGCGCGACAAGGTGGCGGCATGACGTTTAGGTGACTGTTCCGCCAAAATCAGCGCCATTAAACGGGTTTTTTTAGTCAGCTCACTCAAGCTCATTTCCAGGGAGTTTCGACCCAGGTTTAACCCCCCTTCCAAGGCGCTTTCGACACGAATATCAAACCAGGTTTCGATACTTTTGCCAATAAACTGCACCGAAATCCCATACACCAGCAAACCCGGCAAAATCGCAATCAGCGAAAAGAATATCGTCAGGCGCAACATCAATTTTGCGCCAAACACTTTATTTTTTAATTTCTGCCTGAGCTGCCAAAGTTGATACGCCACCAAAGCAGCCAAAGCGAGCGTTAAGACGACCGTTAAAATCCATAAACTTGAGTAATGATGCGAAAAAAGCGCGGTATTTGCACTGGCACTAGAGAGCATATATAACAATGCAACTCCAATTACCCCCGAAAAGAAAATGAAATACTTCATGGCACTACGCTCGGCAAACGCCCCGAAAGATCAACCGTCCACTGATCAGGTTCGGAATCTAAAACCCAATCACTATTGGTTAAAGCAGTGACCTGCAAGGGCTTGGGTAGTTGCGCAATATCTAAACGCATATGGGCTTTTGCCCTAAAACTTTTCTGAACATTCAGCCATTGCGCAATATGGCCCGAGCTTTGTTCAACCTCGCTAGCTGGCAACATAACAATCGTTTGATAACCCAAAACCCGTAACGCGCTCTGCAAATTTTGAAAACCCTGAAACAAAGTCCCACGCGAAATTCGAAATTGTCGCGTTAGTGCATTGTAATAAAGCTTGGTATTTTGAGCCGTTTCAATCACCACCGCATCGGACCAATACCACCGTGAACGGGTAATTGTTAATTCGCTGACAAAGTTAAGTACAACGCCATGTGTCAGCGCCTCTTCCACCACACGCGGTAAAATAATTTTGTAGTCCGCGCTGATTTCATAACCATTTTCGACTGCGCGCATTTCCGTCTTAACCAGCGAAATACCTTCCGCATAAACGGTCGCAGTCACGGTGCATAAACACAGTGCAAAAAATAATTTCTTAATATAATCAAGCACTTTTTTGCAAGAGCGCATAAAAGAAACCATCGTGTTGCGCATCAGGCAACAATTGACCAGAGGGCAAATCGGGCAAGACTAGCTGCACTGCATCGGCATGTTTTGCTAAAAATTCCGCCACCACCAACTGATTTTCACGCGGGAAAATAGAGCAAGTGGCGTACAACAAGCGCCCGCCCTCCGCCAATAACGGCCATAACGCCTGCAAAATTTGACTTTGTTGTTGGGCAAAACGCTCAATATCGGACGGACGACGCAGCCATTTAATATCGGGATGACGGCGCACCACCCCCGATGCAGAACACGGGACATCCGCCAAAATGCGCTGAAAGTGTTGCCCGTCCCACCAGTCGGCCGGTGTTGCTGCGTCGCCACAAACCAAGCGCGCTTTCAACTTAAGCCGCTGCAAATTCTCTGCCACCCTTGCCAGTCGTGCCTCATCTTTATCCAACGCCAACAAATCTAAATTCGCCAATTCCAGCAGATGCGCGGTTTTGCCGCCCGGCGCGGCACACGCATCCAGCACGCGCATTCCATCCGTCGCCGCCAAAAAATAGGCAGCATATTGCGCGCCCGCATCTTGAACCGACACCTCACCGTCAAAAAATCCGGGTAATTTGTCCACCGTTAACGCTTGCGTCAAGCGCAACGCATTCTGTCCAATCTGCTCAGCTGAAATAGAAAAAAATATCAATGAATTCAGGTACTTATCTAAATTTGTCTGCCGCTGATTCACGCGCAAGGTCATGGGTGGATGTTGATTGCCCGCTTCAAAAATCGCCGCAGCTTGCGCCGGATAATGCGTTTTGACCGCCGCAATCCACCAGTCAGGATAAGAATAACGGCCACTTTCCGTTGTCGCTGCTTGAGCTAATAACGCCGTCTGCTGACGCAAAAAATTGCGTAATACACCATTCACCAAGCCACCCGCGGCAGGATTAATGTTTTTTGCCGCCATCACCGCGTGATTCACCACCGCGTGTCCGGCAGCTTTGCTGTGTTGCAACTGATACAACGCCACCAGCAGCAAATCGCGCAAGGGCGCATCTTTCAATGGCTTGGTCAGCAAAGCGTTTAACACAGCATTCAGTTGCCCATAAAAACGCAGCGTGCCGTAACACAAATCTTGCAAGGCGCCGCGTTGCTGTGGCGACCAAGCGTTGTGTTGACGCAAAGCTGTATTTAGTCGTTGATTTAAGTTTTGTCCAGCAAGGACTTGCCCGACGATTTGTGCTGCAAATGGTTGAATATATTTCATTATTTAGAGCCGAACCTAGCACCAATTTGCAGTGGAAAACTTTGCAAAAAAGCATTCACCGGCAAGGCTTTAGCATTCGGTTTTTGCAACACCTCTAAGCGCAACACGCCTTCACCGCACGCCACACACAGCGTATTTTTGTCCAGCGCCAGCACCGTGCCCGGTACGCCAGAACCTGTGTCCACACTCGCTTGCCAAATTTTGAGCGGCGTGCCATTAAAATGTGTGCTGGCAACCGGAAACGGTTGATAGGCGCGAATCGCGCGCGCTAATTCTGCCGCCGGACGCGTCCAATCTAATTGTGCTTCTTCTTTACTCAGTTTGGCGGCGTAACTAGCGAATTGATTATCTTGTGCCACTGCGCTCAGTTGCGCGTTTTCTAATTGACGCAAGGCTTGCACAATGCTGCTCGCGCCCAAAGTTGCCAAGGTGTCGTGCAAAGTTTCCGCCGTGTCTTGTGGACCGATTGGACAGGTTTTTTTCAGCAAAATATCACCGGTATCCAAGCCGACATCCATTTGCATAATGGTCACGCCAGTTTCCGCGTCGCCCGCCAGAATGGCGCGTTGAATCGGTGCGGCTCCGCGCCAGCGCGGCAAAAGCGACGCGTGAATATTCAGGCAACCTAAACGCGGCGCTTGCAATACCGTCGCCGGCAAAATTAAACCGTAAGCAGCGACCACCATCACATCGGCTTTTAGCGCAAGAAGTTGCTGTTGAATGACCTCATCTTTGAGCGAAACGGGTTGCAGGACCGGCAACTTATGCTGCAACGCCAGTTGTTTCACCGCGCTAGGCTTGAGTTGCATGCCGCGTCCCGATGGTCGATCTGGTTGCGTCAGTACCGCCAGCACTGCAAATTGCTGTTCGATTAAAGCGGCTAAGGCGTGTGCCGCAAACGGCGGCGTACCGGCAAAAATAATTTTCAAAGGGAGCTCAATTTATAAAGTTTCGCGCAAGCGTTTTTTCAGCTTATTGCGGATACGTGTTTGTTTTAAGTGCGAAAGATGCTCGACAAATACCTTGCCGATGAGGTGGTCCATTTCATGTTGAATGCACACCGACAACAACCCCTCCGCGTCTAAACTAAAGCGCTCGCCTGCTAAATTAAGCGCACTGACCGTCACTTTTTCGGCGCGTGGCACTTTGTCATAAATGCCCGGCACGGATAAGCAACCTTCTTCGCATTTGTTTTCACCTGTACGGGCGATAATTTCAGGATTAATTAGCACCAATAAATCATCATGCGTCTCAGAAACATCAATCACAATAATTTGCTGATGCACGTCCAGCTGCGTCGCCGCCAGCCCGACACCGGGCGCGTCGTACATGGTTTCCGCCATATCGGCCACCAATTTTTGCACGGCTAGGTCGATAACAAGCACGGGTTGCGCAATTTTATGTAAGCGCGAATCGGGGTACTGCAAAATTTTAAGGATAGCCATAAATGCTTGAAATACTTGCTAATTAAAGTCAGTCAATGCAAAATTTAAACGCGAGTGCACGGTTTGCACCGCTTTTTTAATTTTTTGCCGGGGGTTTCATGCGTAAGATTATATCGCTGATTTGTCTTTTAATACCCATCGTTGCAGCGGCCGACTCGCTGGAAATTCGTGAAAACGCGCCGGATCGTCACGTGGTCGTCAAAGGCGATACCTTGTGGGATATTTCAGCTCGATTTTTTAAATCCCCGTGGAAATGGCAAGCGATTTGGGGTCTAAATAAAGACACCATCACCAATCCTCACTGGATTTATCCTGGCGATGTGATTTTGCTTGATCGCAGCACCGGCACGTTGCAAATCAATGCCGCGCAACCCACCAGCGCGCCGCCAGTCAGCCAAACCTTGAATGGGAATGTCGTCAAGCTTTCACCGCAAATCCGTCAAATCCCCAGCGATCACACACAAATTCCTGTGATTCCCTTTAACGAAATTGCCCCGTTCTTAGCCAAAGCGCTAGTCGCTGAAACCAACGATGTTGCCAATCTACCCACCTTAGAAGGCACCTATGAACAACGTGAACTACTGGGTGTAGGTGACATCGCTTACGTGAGAAATCTTCCCACTGACAAAGGGCTTAATTGGCAAGCCTATCGCATGGGTAAACCGCTAATCGACCCAGACACACACCAATTATTAGGCAATGAAATCATCTACTTAGGTGATGCTGTGGTCGAAAAATTCGCGCCATTAAGCGAAATGCGAATTACCCAATCTGTGATGGAAATTGCCAAAGGCGATCACTTTAGACAAGCCAGTGAACCTGCGCCCAGCCACTTTCAACCGCACGCACCTAGCACCTCAATTACCGCAAAAATTATTTCTATTTACAGCGGCGCAACCCATGCCGGTCGCAATGCCGTGATTACCCTCAACAAAGGCAGTGACGACGGTTTAGAAAATGGCCACGTGTTAGCGCTGTATCAAAAAGGTGAAGTCATCGTCGGCGGACGTCCCTTTAAACGCACTCTCCTGGCGTTACCCGACATGCGCTATGGTTTGGTGGTAATTTTTCGAACGTTTAAGAAAGTTTCCTACGGCCTAATCATTCAATCACAGCAATCTGCGGAATTATTTGATTCTGCAGTCACCCCGAAAATTTAAGCAATGCCGCTGGATGCTTCACTTGCCGCTTGGCTTGCACTAAGCCAAATTAGCGGTCTCGGCAATGAAACGCTGCGCAAATTACTGCAAGCGTTTGGTAGCCCAGAGGCGGTTTTTGAAGCAAAAAATAGTGAATTAAATCAAGTAGTTAGGCAGGGAATTGCCAACGCAATTACACAAGGAATCCATCCGGAAACCTTGCAACCCACCGCAGATTGGCTAACCGATCCGCTCAATAGCGTGCTGACTTTGGCGGACGCAGAATACCCGCAAGCGCTGTTAAATATCGCGGATCCGCCTTTTTTACTGTTTGCCAAAGGGCGTGTGGAATTGCTCAACGCCCCTGCGTTTGCAATCGTGGGTAGTCGCAACGCCACGCCGCAAGGCTTGCGCAATGCCGAAGCGTTTGCGCAAGCCATCAGCGATGCGGGTTTGTGCATTGTCAGCGGCATGGCACAAGGCATTGATGCGGCAGCACATATCGGCGCTTTACGTGGCACAGGCTCAAGCATTGGCGTGGTCGGCACAGGGTTAGATAAAGTTTATCCGGCGGCAAACCGCCAGTTAGCGCATCAACTGGCGCAGCACGGCTGCTTGGTGTCTGAATTTTCGTTGGGCACCCCGCCGATCGCCGGCAATTTTCCGCGCCGCAATCGGATTATCAGTGGGCTGGGTTTAGGCTGTTTAGTGGTTGAAGCGTCGTTGCAAAGCGGTTCGCTCATCAGCGCGCGCATGGCGTTAGAACAGGGACGCGACGTGTTTGCCATTCCCGGTTCGATCCACGCACCGCAAGCCAAAGGTTGTCATGCGTTAATTAAGCAAGGCGCAAAGTTGGTCGAAAGCGCGCAGGACATTTTGGAAGAATTAGGCACTTATTCAGCGCCTTTAGCCGCCGCCACCCCAGCAAGCGATGAACCGGAAATTTTTGCGCATTTAAGCGATCAACCAATCGACATTGATACCTTAGCGCAACGCTCTGGCTTGACGATTGCCGCCCTATCCGCCATTCTGTTACGCCTTGAATTGGAAGGGCGAATTGCAACCATGCCAGGTGGTCTATTGCAACGTATTGATTAAATTGAATAATTATTAGAACTTTCCTTTCTTACTTTTCGGACTTAATAGTTTCGTATGGCAAAAAATTTACTGATAGTCGAATCACCAGCCAAAGCCAAAACGCTTAAAAAATATCTAGGCAAAGATTTTGAAGTGCTGGCGTCTTACGGTCACGTCCGGGATTTAGTGCCCAAAAACGGCGCGGTGGACACCGAAAACGGCTATACGATGAATTATGAAATCATCGCCCGCAACAGCAAACACGTCGATGCCATCGCCAAAGCGGCCGCCGACGCCGACAAAATCTTACTCGCACCCGATCCGGATAGAGAAGGAGAAGCGATTGCTTGGCATATTTCCGAGCTGTTAAAAAGCAAACGTGCGCTCAAAGGCAAGATGATGCAACGTGTTGTTTTTTATGAAATTACTGAATCAGCCGTCAAGGCGGCAGTGGCTAATCCGCGTGAAATCGCCATGCCTTTAGTCAATGCGCAACAAGCACGCCGCGCGCTGGATTATCTGGTTGGATTCAATTTATCACCTTTGTTGTGGCGCAAAATTCGTCCCGGTTTATCGGCAGGTCGGGTGCAAAGTCCGGCGTTGCGTTTGATTGTAGAACGCGAACTGGAGATCGAAAAATTTATCAGCCAAGAATATTGGTCTGTGCATCTGGATAGTCAGAAAAATGGCGTTCCGTTCAAAGCTAAATTATTCCAGTTTCAAGGCAAGCGCTTGGAGCAATTAAGTATTGCTAGCCAAGCTGAATACGATGCAATTTACGCCAAATTAAACGATGCTAAATTGCCGCCTAAAGTGGTGCGAGTGGAGAAAAAAGGCAAGCAACGCAGCCCCGCCGCGCCTTTCACCACCTCTACTTTGCAACAAGAAGCGGTGCGAAAATTGGGCATGACTTCAGACCGCACCATGCGCACCGCGCAAGCCTTGTATGAAGGCGTGGATATTGGCGGACAAACCGTCGGTTTAATTTCCTATATGCGTACCGATTCGGTGTCGCTAGCGAATGAAGCGGTGGCAGAAATTCGTGGCTATATCAGCGCCAATTTCTCCGCCGATTATCTACCGAGCAAACAACCGGCTTACAAAAGCAAAACTAAAAATGCGCAGGAATCACATGAAGCGATTCGCCCAACGTCGATTTTGCGCACGCCAGAGAGTGTGCGTGATGCGCTGAATATTGATCAATTACGGCTGTATGAAATGATTTGGAAACGCACGCTGGCGTCGCAAATGGCGCCGGCGCGTTTTGATACCGTCAGCGTGGATATTCGTTTGAGCAGCGACGACACCGTGTTCCGCGCCTCCGGTCAAACCTTGGTTTTCCCCGGTTTTATCGGCGTGTATCGGGAAGACCTGGACGACGTGGAAGAAGAAGACAGTGCCAAGTTGCCACCGCTGAGCGAAGGCGATGTGTTGCCGCTGGATAAATTATATGGCGAACAACACTTTACCCAACCGCCGCCGCGCTTTTCCGAAGCGAGCTTAGTTAAATCTTTGGAGGAATATGGCATTGGACGTCCTTCCACTTACGCCACCATTATTTCCACTTTGCAAGCGCGCGAATACGCCACCTTGGACAAAAAGCGTTTTATGCCCACCGATGTGGGGCGCGTGGTGATTAAATTTCTCACCGAACATTTCACCCGTTATGTCGATTATGGTTTTACCGCTAATTTGGAAGATGAGTTAGACGAAGTGTCGGATGGCAAGCGTGATTGGATTCCGGTGCTCGATAGTTTTTGGCGAGGATTTAGCACACTGATTGCCGAAAAAACCGTGGTCGAACGTCCTGTAGAATTAACCGGTGAAAATTGTCCAGATTGCGGCAAGCCGTTGGCGAAAAAGCTCAGTCGTTACGGCAGTTTTATTAGCTGTACCAATTATCCAGAATGTAAATACAAGCGCAGTTTGAGCGGTGAAAGCACTGATGATGCCGGCGCACGAATTGAGCTTGGGAAATTTCCTGAAACGAATCAAAGCGTTAGCCTGATGCGTGGACCTTATGGACATTATGTGCAACTCGGCGAACAAGAAGAAGGTTCGAAAATTAAACCTAAGCGCGTTTCTTGGCCGAAGGAGTTACCGCTGGAACAGGCGGATTTGCCCGCCGCATTAAAATTATTATCGCTACCGCGCGAACTCGGTTTACATCCTGAGGGCGGCAAAAAAATTATCGTCAATATTGGACGTTTCGGTCCATATATCGGACATGACGGCAAATTCAAATCCATTCCACGTGGCGATAGCATTTTTGAAATCGGTTTGGAGCGAGCGCTAGAATTGTTGGCACAAGCCAAAGCGGGCAACGCGGTATTACGTACTTTAGGTGAACATCCAACTGACCAAGCGCCAGTTGAAATCTGTAGCGGGCGCTACGGCGCGTATGCACGGCACGGCAAAATCAACGCAACGTTACCCAAAGAAATCGCCGTCGATGACATTACGCTGGAACAAGCGCTGGCGCTGATTGCAGCCAAAATCGCTAAAGACGGCGATAACCCAACGAAAAAGCCAGCGGCAAGAAAAGCGGCCAAGCCTAAAGCGGCAGTCAAAAAAACCACCGTAAAATCTGCCACAACGAAGACAGCAAAAAAAACAGCGGCAGCAAAAACGAAAAAAGCAAGTGCTAAAATATGAGCATTAACCACGCAATGACTGAGAAAAAGTAGCCAAGCAAATAATCACTCATATCCAGCTTGAATATCGTTAAGGAAGCGCCGCTTAAATCAACCATTCGGTTTGATCCTTGCCGAAGTGTGATTCTAACTATATGATTTATTTGATATTTATTCTGTAACGGCTCGACAATCTCAGCACGAATGGCATCAATCAGTTCCACGATACTTTAAGAGAAATAAACCATGACCAAAGTCGCACTCATCACCGGTATCACCGGCCAAGACGGTTCTTATCTGGCGGAGTTCCTCCTCGAGAAAGGCTACGAAGTTCACGGCATCAAGCGCCGTGCCTCCTCATTTAACACCCAGCGCGTGGATCATATTTATGAAGATCCACATATCGCCAACGCACGCTTTAAACTGCATTATGGCGATTTGAGCGACAGTTCATGCCTCACCCGCATTTTGCAAGAAGTGCAGCCCGACGAAGTGTATAACTTGGGCGCTCAGTCGCATGTGGCGGTGAGTTTTGAGTCTCCTGAATATACTGGCGAAGTGGATGGAATGGGTACTTTGCGCATTTTAGAAGCGATTCGCTTGTTGGGATTAGGCAAAAAAACGCGCTTTTATCAGGCTTCCACTTCCGAGCTTTATGGCTTAGTCCAGGAAATACCTCAAAAGGAAACCACTCCGTTTTATCCACGTAGCCCATATGCAGTGGCGAAACTTTATGCGTATTGGATAACCGTGAACTATCGCGAAGCCTATGGCATGTATGCCTGCAACGGTATTTTGTTTAATCACGAATCGCCGCGCCGGGGCGAAACTTTTGTCACCCGCAAAATTACCCGTGGTTTGGCTAACATTGCCCAAGGTCTGGAAGATTGTTTGTTCATGGGCAACATTGATTCATTACGCGACTGGGGGCATGCCAAGGATTATGTGCGGATGCAGTGGATGATGTTGCAGCAAGATAAGCCAGAAGATTTTGTCATTGCAACGGGTGTGCAATACACGGTGCGTCAGTTTATTACTTGGTCGGCGGCGGAGTTGGGCATTACCGTTAAGTTCGAAGGTCAGGGTGTTAATGAAATTTGCACCGTGGCGGCGCTTGAAGGCGACAATGCGCCTGCGTTAAAAGTGGGCGATGTAATTATGCGCGTTGACCCGCGCTACTTCCGTCCTGCTGAAGTGGAAACGCTGTTGGGCGACCCGACTAAGGCGAAAGAAAAATTAGGCTGGGTGCCGGAAATTACCGTGCAAGCAATGTGTGCCGAAATGGTGGCGCATGATTTGGAAGAGGCTAAACGCCACGCGCTGTTAAAGTCGCATGGCTATACAGTGGCAGTGAGCACTGAGCGATAATTGCCGACCTTATACCCAGCAGGTGCGAAATAGTGAGCGCAATCTATTTTACATAACTACATGATTAAATTAAACTTTTTTCTACATCCTGAAAAATGAATAAAAACACAAAAATCTATATTGCAGGACATCGCGGCTTAGTTGGTTCTGCGCTGGTGCGCCGTTTGCAAGCCAAAGGCTACAATCACTTAATTTTGCGTACCCACGCCGAGTTAGATTTGCGCAATCAAGCCGCAGTGCAAACTTTCTTTACGTCCGAAAAACCTGAATACATCATTTTGGCAGCCGCTAAAGTCGGTGGAATTTATGCAAACAATACGTATCCAGCGGAGTTTATTGAAGATAACCTCGTTATTCAGAACAACGTCATCCACAGCGCTTACCAAAACAAAGTAAAACGCCTGCTGTTCTTGGGTTCATCTTGCATCTATCCAAAAGACTGTCCGCAACCGATCAAAGAAGAATATCTGCTCACTGGCTCACTAGAACCCACCAACCGTCCCTATGCCCTAGCCAAAATCGCGGGTATTGAAATGTGCCATGCGTACAACCGCCAATACGGCACTCAATACCTAGCAGCCATGCCCACCAATCTGTATGGCCCCGGCGACAACTACGACCTGAATAACTCACATGTGCTGCCGGCGCTGATACGCAAGATGCACGAGGCAAAACAAAGTGGCGCGAAAGAGGTGGTGGTTTGGGGCAGCGGCACACCAAAGCGCGAGTTTTTATACAGCGACGACATGGCTGATGCCTGTATCTATTTGCTGGAACAGCCCGAAGAAAAGTTGCAAAGCCTGTTTAATGAAGAAACGCCGCCCTTAGTAAACATTGGTTGCGGCGAAGACCTGACGATACACGAACTGGCGGAGTTGGTGCGGGACGTGGTGGGATTTGCGGGTGAACTGACCTTCGACACATCCAAACCGGATGGAACGATGCGCAAACTGATGGATGTGTCACGCATCAATGGTCTGGGCTGGCAACGCACGATGCAACTGAAGCAAGGCATCGCGCTGTCTTATCAGGATATGATGAGCAAAATATGAGTGGCTTAGGAATCAAACTTTTGGTTTTAGTTATGCTGCTCTGAAAGACGCTATCGCCGGAATCGACTGCGTCTGCATCGCCACTGGCGAACTCCCTGCTTTTCAAAGAGAGCGTTGGAATGAGGTCGACGCGAGATGTACGCGAATAATCCCCTTCAAAGGAAGCACTCGCACGGCATGAACGGACTCACCTAAACTATCGGCTATTAAAATTCAGCTTGGATTAAAAATTTAATCCACAAAAAATATTTATTGGAGCAGTGATGAAATTACATTTGGGTTGCGGCAAACGACACATTCCCGGTTATGTGCACATAGACGCGGTTGATTATCCGCATGTTGACCATGTGGCAACAATTGATAACTTGTCTTTTATTCCCGATGGCAGCGTAGAGGTGATCTACAACTGTCATGTGTTGGAGCACTTTAAGCGCAAGGAAGTTGAGCGTGTCCTCACAGAATGGAATCGGGTATTACAGCCTGGCGGTGTGTTGCGTATTTCTGTTCCTGACTTTGCCAAGTTGTGCGACGTGTATCAGCACCACGGTAAGCTGGATATGGTGGTGGGTGCGCTGTTTGGTCGAGGCGATTATCTCTACAACATTCATTACAATGTTTTTGATTTCGATTCTTTAAAAGAAGTGCTGGGAAAGACGGGCTTTACCAATGTGCATCGCTATGATTGGCGGGAAACTGAACATGCTGCTATAGATGATTACTCCCAGGCCTACATTCCGCACATGGACAAGGAAAATGGGACGCTGATTAGTTTGAATGTTGAGTGCAGCAAAGCCTAAGTAATGCTTGGAAAGCTGAAAAAAATTATTGAGTTTTCTTTGCAGCTTCTGCAAAGAAAAAATCATATAGCTTCACTCGCCGTATCGCCACAATCACTAGTTGGCCATCATATTGTAGTTGGTCGCTCAACTCAGATTGATGGAAAGTCATCAATCGGAAGCTATACCTATATTGGGGATCGGTGCTCAGTAACGCGTGCCTGTATTGGCCGTTACGTCTCAATTGGAAATAATGTTTCAATCGGCCCTGGGGAGCATGGCTTGGCAAATGTGTCTACGTCCTCTCATTTCTATGAAAATATTTACGATGAGCTCACAAAAGGTGACTGCATTATTGAAAGTGATGTATGGATTGGTGTCGATGCAATAGTTTTGAGGGGCGTTAGAGTTGGTGTGGGTGCAGCAATTGCTGCCAATGCTGTTGTGACTAAAGATGTGCCAGATTATGCGGTTGTGGCGGGTGTTCCAGCTAGAGTTGTTAAGTATCGTTTTGATGAAGATAAGCGAAAGATGCTCTTGTCAACTAAGTGGTGGATGGAAGATAAGCATGTGGCGCAATCAATTTTTACGAAGCTAAGCGAGTTGCTTAAATGAAAAAGGCTTATCTGGTAGGTTCAGGGCATTTAAAAAACGCCATTTTTGATTCTGAAAATGTGAGAAATCCTGATAATTGGTATTACCCATTTTGGAAACTAAGAAGCCAATTTGCCGAGAAATGTGTTGAATTAAATACACCCGATATGAGTACTGCGGAGGTAGTTGATTTTGAGCTACATATGGATGTCCAGAAGACCTTAAAAGACAATATACCAAAGTATGTGATGCTGTACGAATCGCCCCAAGTTAGACCTATTAATCAAAGTAAATTGCACCTTGAAAAGTATCGTCGCGTCTTCACTTGGCGCGATGATCTGGTGGACGGACAGCGATTCATCAAACTTAACTTACCCAACAAAATTATTGTAAATCGTTCCCGTGGCTGGCATGGAAGGGAAAAGCTGTGCTGTTTAGTTTCCGCAAATAAATCAGTTCCCCGCTACACGCCACTTGAACTTTATTCAGAGCGTGTAAATACGATACGCTGGTTTGAGCAAAATGCTCCACAGGATTTTGATTTGTTTGGTGGGGGCTGGGATGCGCCTGCCGCAAAGCCGGGTTTTGCTAATCGAGTGGTAAGGAAATTAAGAAGCTATTTACCCAAAGATGCGAGCAAAGTGTTCTTTCCTTCCTATCGCGGCAAGGTGGCCAGCAAGCTTGAGACGATGCAGAAATATCGTTTCAGCATTTGCTATGAAAATGTTCGCGATTTGCCTGGCTACATCACTGAAAAAATATGGGATAGTTTTTTTGCGGGTTGCGTCCCCGTGTATTGGGGGGCTTCCAATATCACCGATTACATACCAGAAGACTGCTTTATTGATCGTCGAAAATTTTCAAGTCATGAAGAGTTGTACCAATTTATGACTTCGCAGTCTGAGGCTGAATACACCGCCTATCAGGAGCGAATCGCAGCGTTCTTGATCAGTACAAAAGCGCGGCCGTTTAGTGCAGAAGCCTTCGCTGAAACGATAGTGAATACGATTGTGAAAGATCTCGGTCTTGCGGGCTGATTTACTTTGGGTTTTGTTTGGCCGCATTGCAACTGCGCTCATTGCAATCGCCAGTTTGCGCATTATGACATCGCTCTTAGCGCCAAAAGACTTTGGCATTTATGCGCTGCTGGTTGCCTTTCAAGGATTATGCGGTTTGCTGTTAATTAATCCCGTAGGGCAGCATATCAATCGTCATACCCATGCGTGGTGGGATGACGGTACATTGCTTAAAAGGTTGGCTGGGTATGACCGTTACCTGATTGCCGTGTCAGCGGGTATTGCGCTTGTGGTTGCGCTTTGGTGGTTGCTGTATCCCAGCACCGACCACAGCATATCGGGTGCGTTATTGTCGGCATTAGCCGTTAGTGCAATGGTGTATCTGGGTACTTGGAATGGCACTTTTGTGTACATTCTCAATATGCTAGGTTTTCGCAGTGGCAGTGTCGGGTGGATGCTTACCTCTTCAGTTATTGGTTTAGGTTTTTCCAGTTTATTCGCTTACGAATATCACACCGGAATGTCGTGGGTGCTAGGACAGGCAGTAGGGATGGCAGTGGGTGCACTGGGTTCCGGGCTAATGTTGCGTCATTATCAAGCGGCAAGAAAATTAGTTGTGGTGAATTTCGGAAAATTGCCAACCTTGCTGGATCGGCAAACTGTAATGACCTATTGCTTGCCGCTGGCGACTGCAACCGGCTTGATGTGGTTACAAAATACGGGCTATCGTTTTTGGGTGGGAGGGGCTTGGGGACCTGCTGAATTAGGGTTATTGGCAGTCGGGCTTAGCATTTCGTCACAAATTTGGAGCATGGCTGAAACCCTATCCATGCAGTTCCTAAACCCCTATTTTTTTCGCCATATTACGGCGGTGCAATCAGATGAAAAAAAGTCTGCCGTGCTGTCTGATATGGTGAATGTGATGTGGCCGATCTACGCAGTATTGGCTGGGTTTAATCTAGTGTTCGCATCATTGTTGTTGACCGTGCTAACGAATGAACGCTATCACGCGGCGGTCACTTTTGTTTTGCTTGGGGTGTTAATCGAATTTGCAAGATGTACCGGCAACTTATGGTCGTATGCAGCTCAAATTGAACGACGCACCACTAAATATATTTTACCGTATGCCTTAGGTGCGTTGATTGTTTGGGGGGGCGCGCTGGGCGTATCTGCTACGCATGGGGATATTAAGATGTTGGCAATCGTATTGGCCGTTTCTGGAGTGGTCATGTGTGTTGCAATGGTACGAACCATGCAACGAATGATGCCGGTTAAATTGGATATCTTTAGATGGTTGGGGGGTGCTGCAGTGTTGTTAATTTGCTTTGCGGCGGTAATTTTTATGCCCCTCAAAATCGAGGGCTTATTTAATACCATTCTGGTGATATCAGTTGGATTGTTTGTTTCTGGCGGTGTAATGCTGACATTGCTATGGCGCAACCCGGCACTGACACGATTGCTTGCGGTCTCTTTGCGGAGTGCATAGGTGATGATTATTTTGCATCTTTCAGGCGGGTTGGGGAATCAGATGTTTCAATATGCTTTTGGGCGCGCCAACGCTAAAAGGCTAAACACAGATTTAAAATTTGAATTGTCGGATAGCACTTTAACAATTCACACCGGTTTTGAATTAGAGAGGGTTTTTGAGATTCAGGTTAACGTGACTACTCAGGCAGAAATTCAATCAATTTTAGGGTGGCAGAAAAATCCTTTGATTCGCAAGGCTCTGAAGATTTCCGGCTTAAATAAAATTATCAAATCGAAACTTATCGATGAACCCCATTTCCATTTCTCGCCTGAAATACTGCAGTTGCCAGACAATGTTTTTTTATCCGGTTATTGGCAAAGTGAAAAATATTTTTTAGAAATTGAAGCCCAAATTCGCTCTGACTTTTCCTTTAAGTTGCCTTTCTCTGATAGAAATTCGGAAACTGCCCGCGAAATTAGCAAGTCCAACTCAGTCAGCTTGCACGTTCGTCGTAATGACTTTGCAAAAAACTCAAAAATTAATGCGATACATGGTTTATGTACATTAGCGTATTACAGCGCAGCCATTCAGTTTATTGAAGAAAAAATTGCTTCCCCCAATTTTTTTGTTTTCTCGGATGATCCTGCTTGGGTAAAAAGTAATCTAAAAATTAACCATCCTTGCGTGTATGTTGAGCATAATCAGGGCTTAGAGAGCTATAACGATATGCGATTAATGAGTTTATGCCGGCACAATATTATTGCGAATAGCTCTTTTAGTTGGTGGGGTGCGTGGCTGAATTCGAATGCAGAAAAAATTGTGGTCGCACCACAACGCTGGTTTGTGAACGGAAACAATACTGAAGATTTGATTCCGCACACATGGGTTCGATTATGAAAAATAATCAACGCAGTACTTTGCTTATAGGGGGCGCAGGTTATATTGGTTCGCACCTTATACGTCAGTTGCTCGCAACAGGCAGAGGAGTGACCGTATTAGGCCGAAGTGTGATGCCGCGCTATTCATTGCCCGCAGGCGTTACTTATACCGTCGGTGATTTTGCACAAACCGATCTCCTTTCGCGCTTACTCAGGGCTCATCAGGAAGTCATTCATCTCGCTTATGCGACTGTACCCAATACTTCGTTTGAGAATCCTTTGGCAGATTTATTGCAAAACTTACCACCCACCATCCAGCTTTTTGCTGAGGCGGCGAAACATGGTGTAAAACTGATTCTGGTTTCATCTGGCGGCACAGTGTATGGCGAAGCTGTTGAGCTACCGATGCGAGAAGCTCATCCTACCAAACCGATTTCACCCTACGGTGTAACAAAACTCACCTTAGAAAACTATGCCTATTTATATGCAGCGACGCATGGACTCAAGTTCGTATGCGTACGTCCCGCTAATGCTTACGGAGTAGGCCAAAGGCCATTTGTTGGACAAGGATTTATTGCCACGGTCATGGCTTCAATGTTGAAAGAACTTCCGATTAAAATTTACGGGCAGCCTGGAACGATACGTGATTATTTATACGTCAGTGATTTGTCCGCAGGCATTGTGAGCGCGCTGGAGCAAGGTCATTTAGCAGAAACTTATAATCTAAGTTCTGGTGTCGGACTCAGCAATTTAGATGTTGTCGAAGCATGTTCATCCCTACTGAGCAAAGTCACAAGAGCAAGGAAGATAGAAAACCTTCCTGCTCGGGCTTTTGATGTCAAAGTCAATATATTGGATTCTTCCAAGTTGAGATTGCACACAGGGTGGATTCCTCAGGTCTGTTTTGACGAAGGACTGCGTCAAACCTACGATTGGTTAAGGCGTCACCTTGACTAATTCCTTACCGCTAATAACCGTTGCAATGCCCGTGTATAACGCTGGGGATTACTTGCGTTTAGCGGTACTGTCCATTGTTCAGCAAACCTATACTCACTGGGAGCTGCTTTTAATTGATGATGGCTCAACGGATAACGCATTTGAAACTATTTCGGATGTGCATGATTCCCGAATTAAAATAATTCGGGATGGGGAAAATAAAGGATTGGCTGCCAGGTTAAACGCGTGTATCGATCTGGCCAACGGTCAATACATTGCACGAATGGATCAGGATGATATTTCATATCCGGATCGCTTTTTACATCAAGTGACGGCGATGCAAAAGAATGCTGCAATTGATTTGCTTGCCACTCGTTCGATAACGATAGATGAAAACAATCAAATTTCTGGTTTATTTCCGTTAGCAGTTTCCCACCAAGAAATATGCGCACGTCCTTGGCAGGGATTTTATTTTCCTCACCCAACGTGGCTGGGAAAAACCGAATGGTTTCGCCGCTATCGTTATGCAGCGCCAGCGCCCTATTTTTGTGAAGATCAAGAATTACTTTTGCGTAGTTTCAGCAATAGTCGATTTGAAACTTTAAATGAAGTGCTTTTTGCTTATCGACTTAGAGGGGTCATGAATTGGCCAAAGTTAGCCAAAACCCGTCGAGCCATTTTGAGCATTCAGTTGCGACATTTTTTCCGGTCAACTCTATGTTTTTATTGCATATTATCAACGGGTTCTTATGTACTAAAAAGAATTCGTGATTTTTACAAAAATCTGAGACAGCAAAATAAGCTGTTTGAATCTGGGGAAATGGATGAGCGCCTCGTCGAGCAGTGGAATGAAGTCCTTTTAAATCTTCAGCAGTCATGAAATCAATCTGTTATATCGCCACCATTCCGGCTGTTGTGCATGCTTTTTTACGTCCGCACATTCAAGCAGCATCACAGCGGTATGCGGTAACGGTGATCTGTAATTTTTCGGATAAGCAACTTCTGCAAGGAATTAATGCGCGAATTATTCTGTTGCCAATTCAGCGAAAGCCTGCTTTTTGCAGCGATATTTTCATGTTGCTAAAGTTGGTTATGCTGTTTAGGCGTGAGCGTTTTGATATCGTGCATTCCCATATGCCAAAGACAAGTCTGCTTGGAATGTTGGCAGCATGGTTAACCCGAGTGCCAGTGCGAATAAACACATTTCATGGCGAGGTCTGGGCAACAAAACGGGGCTGGAAACGCGCTGTGCTTAAATTGTTTGATCGTTTAGTTGGATTGCTGGCGACAGATATTTTGGCAGTAAGTCCATCTCAACGCGACTATTTGGTTAACGAAGGGGTTGTACCGGCAAATAAGTTAATGGTGATTGGTGCAGGTTCAGTCTGCGGCGTCGACCCCTCACGCTTTCATGCAAATATGCCGATGCGTCAGTTAATTCGACAAAATTTGAATATACCGTTAGCGGCAAAAGTGGTTTTATTTGTCGGACGCTTAAATCGCGACAAAGGCATGTTGGATTTGGCTGCTGCATTTAACACCCTTGCCCAGCAAAATTCAGAACTTATGCTTTTACTGGTGGGCGCAGAAGAAGAGATTACCTTCAGCCAGATTCAGCACCTTTGCCAATCAGAACAAACACGTTTGCGTTATGTCAGTTTTACTGCAACGCCAGAACATTACATGGCTGCCGCCGATATTTTTTGCTTGCCTAGTTACCGTGAAGGATTTGGCCTGACCATTATCGAAGCTGCAGCCTGCGGCATTCCGGCAGTTGCATCCAATATCTATGGCATTACCGATGCGGTGGCAGACGGCAAAACTGGATTATTGTTTCCTGCGGGCGACATCAAAGCGCTGACCAATGCACTACTTAAACTGCTTACAGATAAGCAATTGCGACAGCAAATGGCTGAGGCCGCCATCCAGCGCGCGTTGAGTTTATTTTCCAGTGAGCAACTTACCCGTGAAATACTCGCTTTATATGACGACCACATTCAGACTAAAGAGCGTCTCTAAAAATTCAATTTTCCAATAGGAAAACTCACCAAACCAGTCAACGCGCCAAAGGCGCTCATCAGGGGTGAGTTTTTGAATAAAAAAGACAGCGATGAGTCAACTCAGTACACACTACAACAGTAAGCAAGCAGTGCTGGCGTTTAATGATCACGAATTAGTGTAGCGCTATCATCAATTAATGTTAATTATCATTAATTAGCCAATGCTCACACTTTACCAGCGCTGGCGGCTTGTTCATCCGCAAAATAGCTACTGCGCACCATCGGTCCGCAGGCAGCATGAGCAAAGCCCAGATCGAGTGCCGCTTGCTCAAACATTTTGAAGGTGACGGGTTCGACGTAACGGAGTACTGGCAAGTGCCCGTTAGACGGTTGCAAATACTGCCCGAGCGTCAGCATTTCTACATCGTGGTCGCGCAAATCTTGCAACACTTGCAACACCTCGTCATCGGTTTCCCCCAAACCCAGCATCAAGCCGGATTTAGTGGTGACGTGCGGGAAACGCTGTTTAAATTCTTTTAATAAAGTCAGCGAATGAGCGTAGTCCGCGCCGGGGCGCGCCAGCGAGTACAGGCGCGGCACGGTTTCTAAATTATGGTTGAGCACATCGGGCAAACTAGCGCCCATCGTTTGCAGCGCGATTTCTAATCGCCCCCGAAAATCGGGCACTAAAGTTTCGAGCTTGGTTTGCGGCGAACTGGCGCGAATGGCACTCAAACAATCGACGAAATGTTGTGCGCCGCCGTCGCGTAAATCATCCCGATCAACGCTGGTAATCACCACATATTTCAGCTTCAGAAGTCCGATGGAGCGCGCTAATTGTGTCGGTTCATCGGCATCTGGCGGCAGCGGTTTGCCGTGTGCGACGTCACAAAACGGGCAGCGGCGTGTGCATACATCGCCCAAAATCATGAAAGTAGCCGTGCCTTTGCCGAAGCATTCGCCAATGTTAGGACAAGACGCTTCCTCGCACACAGTGTGCAAACCATATTCGCGCAACATCCGTTTTACATCGTGATAACCCTGACTATTGCCCGATTTAACCCGAATCCATTCTGGTTTACGTAAGCGCTCTACTAAGGGCACAATTTTAATTGGATTACGTGCTGTTTTGGTTGCGCCAGTCTGTTTATTCAATATATTCATGGAGTTATAGATTTTTAGCCTGTAAAAAATGAACGGTTAATAAGTGCGAAATTTGTGCGGCAAGCGGCGCTTCCAGCGCTTGGGGCGTAGTTATGACACTAAAATCTTTAATTTGCGTGACGCGCAAACCAGCATAGCCACACGGATTGATCTGGCTAAACGGGGTTAAATCCATGTCCACATTCAACGACAATCCGTGATAACAACAGCCGTTGCGAATTTTCAATCCCAGCGCGGCAATTTTTGCTTCGTTCACGTACACGCCAGGCGCATCTTCTCGACCTTGCGCTGGGATGCCGCAATTCGCCAAAATCGCAATCGCGGCATTTTCCAGTAAGCGCACCAGTTGGCGAACATTCAAGCGCCAGCGGCGCAAATCCAGTAACACATAGGCAATCAATTGCCCAGGCGCGTGATAGGTAATTTGCCCGCCGCGATCAATTTTCACCACGGGAATGTGTTGCGCGTTTAGTAAATGTTCCGGCTTGCCCGCTTGCCCTTGGGTAAAAGTCGGCGGATGTTGCAACAGCCATATTTCATCGCGGGTCTGAGCATCGCGTTGCGCGGTAAATTGCTGCATGGCGCGCCACGTGCTTTCGTATTCAACTACTCCCAGAAATTTTATTTCTGGTGTCTGCGGCATTGGGATTTCGTGGTTCATAACACCATTTTCACTCGCGGATGGTCACATAATCCTTGGTAAATCGCATCTAGTTGTGACTTTGAGCTGGCACGAACCGTGCATGTCAGACTCAAATAACGGGCGCTTTTACTGGCTTTGGTACTGACATCTTGCACGGAAAAAAGCGGATCATGAAGCGCAATAATACTGATCACTGTAGCAACAAAATCAGGATGCGCATCGCCAAACACTTTAATCGGAAATGCGCAGGGAAAATCAATCAAGCTGGGTTGTTCGCTCATCGCGGGGCTCACTCAAACAATAACCGAATCGAATCGATACCACGCGAAAAAACGTTTGCCAGCGGCACACTTTCCAAGGCTTGTAAAGGCAAATTCAGGTAGGGCGCACCGGCAATGCTCAAATTTAACGTCCCGATTACCTGCCCTTTTTCAAACGGCGCAATTAGGGGTTGCCGCGTTTCCAGCGCGGCTTTTATTTGCTTAGCCATTCCCTTGGGCAACGTGACAAATAAATCGCTTCTAAAGCCTAAGTTGAGCCGTTTTTCAGTGCCTTTCCAAACGCGCACCTCCGTCACCGACTGATCTTTTTTATACAAAGGGAGCAGTTCGTATTCTTGAAAACCATGGTTCAACAAACGCTGACTTTCGCTGGTGCGCAAACTTTCCGAGGTCGCGCCTAGTAAGACCGAAATGAGACGATGCTGATCGCGTTTAGCGGAAGCCACCAAACAAAACCCTGCGCCATCGGTATGACCTGTTTTGAGTCCATCGACATACGGGTCTAACCACAACAATTTGTTACGATTAAATTGGTTGATTTTGTTGTATTGAAATTCACGCGTTGAAAAATAGAAATAATACTCAGGAAAATCTCGAACCACCGCCGTCGCCAGCAATGCCAAATCATAAGCGCTACTGTAATGTTGTTCCGCTGGCAAGCCGGTTGCGTTGACAAAATGGGTATCTTTTAGCCCTAAGCGCAGGGCTTCTTTGTTCATCCATTCATTGGCAAAACTGAGCTCGCTGCCGGCAATCGCCTCCGCCAAAGCCCGCGCGGCATCATTACCCGACTGAACAATTAAACCGCGCAGCACCGCTTCAATTTTGACTGGCTTATTCGCTTCTAAAAACATTCTTGATTCTTCGCCTTGCACTTTTAACGCAGCGAGCGAGGGCGTAATTATTTGTTCTAGGGATAACTTGCCTTGTTTCAGCGCACTAAAAGTGACATACGCCGTCATCAACTTGGTTAACGAAGCAGGCTGAAAATGATCGTGCGCATTCTTACCCACCAGCAACTGATTGCTGCTGTAATCGTACAAAACGTAGGCTTTAGCTGCCAAAGCGGGTGCCGGCGGTACAAGCAGCACCGCATTCGCAATATTTAAAAAAAGACTTAAAAACAGGATAAACGCAATTTTCATGTAGATATAAAATAATGAATAAAATCAGATAGTTACAATAAAAAAGCGCGACGGTTTACGCCGAGCTTGGTTCACTTTAAGAAACGAATTATCAAGGAAACGCTCATTCAATTCTTTCTGGCTAAACTGACTCACCCTGAGCGCAATCAACTAAAAATACATCAATTTGTTACATTTTCTTTTAGTCGAGACTGAGGGGGAACGGTTGATTTATGCGGTATTGTTCAAGGGAAGTTGCCGCCAGTTTGTTTGGCTTCTTCCGCTTGCAATTGAATTTTCGCAATCAACTCTGGGCCTTTTGCCGGATCAATTCCCAAGGCTTGCCATTCTTCATCTTGAATTTCAGGCACGACATATTCAGCAATGCCAAAAGAGGTCAGTATTTTCTCTGCCAAGGAAACAATGGTAACTAAGGGTTGACCAATGGCGGCCTCCTCATTCTCGGAATCATGGTGATAGCGCAAAACCGCGACAATCGTTTCCGGCAAATCCCAAATTCGCGCCAATTCCGCACCAATTTCGGCATGATTCATTTCCAGCAGCTCATTTTCAATTTCAATTGCCGGGCGAGTGGGTTCGGCCAGCAACCGAGAGTGCAATTGGTTGCTACTTTCTTGATCGAGTTGATTGAGCACCATATAGCCAATGTCATGCAGCAAACCCGATAAAAAAATCTCATCATCGAGCGGGCGCGTGTACCGTGGCATCGCTTGGCTAATGGCGCGCATCGCCAAGGAAATGGCCAAGCTGTGCAGCCACAAACCTTGCACATCAAGCTTGCCAGCCGGCTTTTTAACCAAGGATGACATCACTGCAATGCCCATCGTCACGGATTTAACACGGGTAATCCCCAGCAACATCGCCGCATCAGTAACGGAAGAAACGCGTTTCGACGCGCCAAATAAAGGGGTATTGGCCAAGCCGATAATTTTAGCGGCAATTTGCGGATCCTTTTCAATTAGCTTGAGCATGGCGCGTTCACCGTCATCACTTTCCAGATCGAGCGCTAAGATTTTCTGTGCAATCACCGGCATTGCAGGCAGCGTGTCCAGGTGGTAAATCGCCTTTTTCAATGTCACGAGTTGATTGTTTGTATTCATTTAATTTGCCTCCGCAAATAATCTATTTCTAAAATAATTAAGGTTTGCATTCTAATCAAACTCTTTAGGAAGTGCAGATTTATTCCGTTCTGGCTTGCCAAGACCTGGAGAAATTAACCAAAGAACTCTGCGCAGAGGATGCTGTTAAGCTATTGATTTATAATCTATTTATTCCATTATGATTCAGCAAGTTGCGCACGAATGAAATCAAGCAGCGTTTCCTTAAATTGAATCCGTTCCCGTTCCACCGCTGGCAAACAGCGGTTGTTTGCTTAATTTGCGTTGCAAGGTTCGCCTGTGCATATTTAACAAGCGCGCGGTAGCGGAAATATTGCCCTGCTGCTCTGCCAAAACGCGGTTGATATGCTCCCATTCCAACCGTCCAACACACGTCGGTGCTTCAATTAAAGGCAATTGCGCATTGGGCGCACGGTCAAACGCCGCCACAATTTCATCAGCATTGGCGGGCTTAGCCAAATAGTGCGTTGCGCCTAATTTAATGGCTTCCACGGCAGTGGCAATGCTGGCGTAGCCGGTTAATACCACAATGCGCGTCTCCGAATCTAAGCCATGCAAGGCCTTAATTAACACCAAGCCGGACGCGCCATTCATTTTTAAATCGACCACTGCGTATTCTGGTGGATTCGCCAAAGCCAAGGGCAAGGCGTGTTCTACGCTGTGCGCCACCGTTACCACAAAGCCGCGCTTACCCAAGGCTTTTGCCAATACCGTGCAAAACACCGTGTCATCATCGACCAATAATAAAGTCGTGTCTTCATCAATCAGCAGGCTCATGCTTGTTTTTCCCGAGGCAACAAAACCTCCGTGGTGGTGCCGCCGCCTTTGCGATTATATAAACGCACATTACCGCCCAATTGTTCAATGGTGGCATTGGCTAAAAACAAGCCCAAACCTCTTCCAGACTGTTTTGTGGTAAAAAAAGCAGCGCCTAAATTAGCGGCAACTTCTGCCGTCAAACCGGTGCCAGCATCTTCAATTTTGAAAATTAACTGCGTCTCGTCCCAGTCCAAATAAAGGTTAATGTCTGCGGGCGACGCATCCGCTGCGTTATTTAGTACATTTAACAGCGCCGCGCGCAAGGCCGTATTTTGCGGCAATTTCGGTGTAACTCCTTGATTTATATGAATAAAATTATATTTCGCCGTTGGGCGCAACAACTGCCATTCATCTAAAGTATCGCGCATAAATTGCGTCCAAGATTGTGCTGCTCCGCGCGCGGAATCTTGGGCTTTTGCGAGCAACTTATCTAAAATCCGTTTGCAATTGCGCACTTGCCCATCGAGCAAAAGCAAACTGTCGCGCCATTCAGGCAGCGCATCGGTTTCACGTTGCAATTCGCCAATCACCACCGACAAGGTCGCCAGTGGTGTGCCCATTTCGTGCGCCGCACTGGCAGCCTGCAAACCCAGCGCCACAATTTGCTCGTTGCGCAAGGTTTTCTCGCGCACACGCGCTAAAGTTTCGTCGCGCTGCCGCACCGCATTCGCCATTTTCACCACAAAATATGCCACCACGGTTGCGCTAATCACAAAGCCCAACCACATGCCAAAAATATGGATATTAAACGCATCGGTTGCCGGCATTTCCTGCGCCATAGCAGCGTGATCCATCATTTCATCCATACCGTGATTCGCATGAGAAAGCGCATTTGGCAGCGGCACATAATATTGCATTAGCAGCGTGTAACAGGTGGTGGTTAGCAGCGCCATTGGCCAAACAAAGCGTGGCGGCAGGCTGGCTGCCGCAATCACTAAAGGCAATAAATACAAGGAGATAAACGGATTGGTTGAGCCGCCTGAAAAGTACAGCAAGGCGGATAATGCCGCGACATCAGCACATAATTGCGCAAATAATTCACCGTTTGAAACCGGATAAGTTGAATGCAGGCGCCACCAAGAGAACAAATTAAACGTCGCCAACAGCGCAATCGCGATCATCATTTGCAGCCAAGGTAAGGTCAGCGCCAAAAAATAATGCACCAACAACAACGTGGCGCATTGAACAAAAATGGCAATCAATCGCAAGGTGATCAGACGTTGCAGCTGCGCGTGTCCGGTTTGAGTCAATGCAAACGATGAATTCATATACACCTTGTTTATTTAAGCAGCGCTTCCTAAAAAGATTTAGGGTTTAGTTATTGGCAATGCGCCGAGAATCGACGTTTGATTATCGCAGATCAGCCCTTGAAATCAATCGCAAACGCCTTGTTAAGGGTGCGACAAAATGCCGCATAGGCAACCGATTTGTTTAGCGATATCGTCTTACCCGCCAAGTCGCTCGCCGAGCCGCCGAATCTCCTCCTAGAATTTCTTTCGCCAGCGAGTGACTTGGTTTTTAACTCCCCTCATCCCTTTCTTTTTTCACCTTTCCCTATTCCCCAAACAGGGTTGAATCGCTGAATTATTCAGTGGATAATCGCGCCCTTCGAAAAGGGTCGATCGTATGACTGAATATCTGCTAATCCTGGTCAGCACTGTTTTTGTAAACAACATTGTGATGGTCAAAATTCTCGGACTGTGTCCGTTCATGGGCGTTTCCAAAAAACTGGAAGCAGCGGTTGGCATGGGCGCGGCAACCACCTTTGTGCTGACATTGGGCTCTGGCGCAAGCTATTTAATTAGCCATTATTTGCTCGGCCCAGATCTCGCTTATCTCACTACCTTATCGTTTATTGTCGTGATTGCTGGCATTGTGCAATTCACCGAAATGGTGGTGCAAAAAACCAGCCCGTCTTTGTATCAGGTGCTCGGCATTTATCTGCCGCTGATTACCACCAACTGCGCCGTACTCGGTATCCCTTTGCTAAACGTGCAAGCAAAGCATGATTTTATCGAATCCTTGCTGTTTGGTTTCGGTGGCTCAATTGGCTTCACCTTAGTCATGGTTTTATTCGCAGGGATTCGCGAACGACTGGAAGGTGCCGACGTTCCCGGCATTTTTAAAGGCTCGGCCATCGCCTTTATTACAGCGGGTTTAATGAGCTTGTCCTTCATGGGTTTCTCGGGCTTGGTGAAATGATCACCGCCTTGTGGGTTATGGTCAGTATCGCCTTATTTCTAGGGGCGGCGCTGGGCTATTCTGCGATCAAGTTCAAAGTTCAAGGCAATCCTTTAGTCGATAAAATCGACGCCGTGTTACCCCAAACTCAATGCGGTCAATGCGGCTTTCCTGGCTGCAAACCCTATGCCACGGCGATTGCCTCAGGCGAAGCCCCAATCAATCAATGCCCGCCCGGCGGCGAAGAAGGCATTCACAAACTAGCCGATTTGCTCGGAAAAGAATTTATTCCCTTTGGCGATGGCGCTGCGCCTAAAGCAAAATCGGTTGCCTTTATCGACGAATCCACCTGCATCGGCTGTACTTTATGTATTCAAGCCTGCCCAGTGGATGCCATCGTCGGCGCTGCAAAACAAATTCACACCATCATTGCGCCGCAATGCACCGGCTGCGAATTATGTCTTGCGCCCTGCCCTGTTGATTGCATTCGCATGGAAGTCATTCCAGAAGAAATTAGCAATTGGAAATGGCGCTATCCGGTAATCCCCTTAAAGGTGGCAGCATGAACGCGCCTTTTAAATTTCACGGCGGCATTCATCCGCCCACGCACAAAACCGAATCCAATACCCGTCCGATTGCGCTGGCGAACTTGCCTGCCAAATTAGTCATTCCCTTGCACCAACATGCTGGCAAGCGCGCCAAACCCTGTGTCAGCGTTGGCGATTACGTCTTAAAAGGACAGAAGATTGGACGACCAGAAGGTCGCCTATCCAGCGCTGTGCACGCGTCCACTTCAGGCACAGTCACTGCAATTGACAATCAACTAGTTGCCCATCAATCAGGATTATCGGATCTTTGCGTCACCCTGATTCCTGACGGTCTAGATCAATGGATCGACCATCACGGTGTCGATTACCAGCACACTGACCACAGCACTTTGCGCCATTTATTGCGCCAAGCCGGCGTGGTGGGTTTGGGTGGCGCGACCTTTCCAAGCGACTTAAAGGCGTACGGAAACTCCAATAAAATCAAGTACTTAGTTTTAAACGGTGCAGAATGCGAGCCTTATATCACCTGCGATGATTTGCTAATGCGCGAACGCGCAGCCGACATTGTGCGGGGCGCGGAAGTGTTGCGAGAATTATTGTATGCAGAAGCAATTTTAATCGGCATTGAAGACAATAAACCTGACGCCATTGCCGCCCTGCAGCAAGCGGTGCACGCCAGTCAACATTCAGCGATTCAGGTGATCAGCGTGCCGACGATTTACCCTAGCGGTGGCGCGAAACAACTGATTCGCCTCTTAACAGGCATCGAAGTGCCTGCAGGCGTGCGTTCCACCGAGCTTGGCGTGCAATGCTTTAATGTAGCGACAGCGTACAGCGTTTGGCGCGCCCTTCATTTTGGTGAACCGGTGTTATCACGCATTGTCACCGTCACCGGCAATGTCGCCCAGCCGCAAAATTTCGAAGTTTTATTGGGAACACCCGTGCAAGATTTAGTCCAGCAAGCTGGCAGCTTGCCTAATACTAACGGGCATATTATGGGTGGGCCGATGATGGGTGTTTCGCTGCCCTCAGACCAAGTCGGCATCACCAAAGCCACCAACTGTATTATTGAATCATCGCCTACGCTTTTCCCGCCCGCAGCGCCGACTTTGCCGTGCATTCGTTGCACCCGTTGCGCGGAAGTGTGCCCTGCAGAACTGCAACCGCAAGATTTATATTGGTTTGCCAAAGCCAAAAATTTTGGCAAAGCCCAAGAATTCCACCTATTCGATTGCATTGAATGTGGTGCATGCGCTTACGTTTGCCCCAGCAACATTCCCTTAGTCACATTTTACCGTTTTGCCAAAAGCGAAATTTCCGAACGCGAACGTGAAACGCAAGCCGCTGAACAAGCGCGCGAACGGCACGAATTCCGGCAATTGCGCATCGAGCGCGAGAAACAGGAGAAAGCCGAAAAATTAGCGCAAAAAGAAAAAGCCGCAGAAACTGCTAAATTAGCGGCACTGGTCACGGCGAATACCGAAGAAATTGATCCTGACGAAGCCATTCAACAGCGCATTGATGCCGCACTAGCACGCGCCAAAGAACACGCCGCGATCAACACAGCACCCAATCCTGCGTCTCAATCTACCGAACCGTAACTCACTATGTGGCTTTCTCCTTTTATCACTCGATCCTCCAGCGTCAGTGCAATCATGCTCAAAGTTTTGCTGGCGCTTATTCCTGGCATAGCCTTGTATGTTTGGTATTTCGGCCCAGCCATTTTGGTCTCGTTGACCTTAGCTTCACTGACCGCGTTAGCCACCGAAGCGGCGATGTTGCATTTGCGGCAGCGCCCGCTCAAGCCCTTTTTATCTGATAACAGCGCCTTGCTGACTGCTTGGCTGCTGGCCTTATCGATTCCGCCACTTGCACCTTGGTGGTTGATCGTAGTCGGCACCGCATTTTCAATTGCCGTTTCCAAACATTTGTATGGTGGCTTAGGCAGCAACCCCTTTAATCCCGCGATGATTGGTTATGCGGTGCTGATCATTTCTTTCCCCGTGCATATGACGCACTGGCTCAGTCCACACGCGATGGGCGGAGCAGAACTAGATTTGCTCGAACAACTCAACTACATTTTTAACGGGGTGTTGCCGCACGGTTTCACCCTAGATGCCGTCACCATGGCGACGCCGCTAGACACGCTAAAAACCCAATTGCATCTTGGTTTATCAGTAGGCGAAATTAAAAATATGCCGATTTATGGACGTTTAGCCGGCAAAGGCAGCGAAATGGTTGCGCTCGGTTTTGCCATTGGCGGGCTCTATTTATTGTGGAATCGAATCATTACCTGGCATTTACCGCTGGTGTATCTAGGCACTTTGTTCCTCACCGCCGAAGTGTTTCACTTAATTGATCCGACTCACTACATCACGCCCTTATTCCACTGGTTTTCAGGTGCAGCGATGATTGGCGCATTCTTTATTTTGACCGATCCCGTCACCTCCCCTACCACCGCCAAAGGAAAATTTATTTTTGCCGCCTGCGCTGGTTTATTAACCTATTTAATTCGCGTCTTCGGTGGCTTCCCCGATGGCATGGCGTTCGCCACATTGCTGATGAATATCTGCGTACCGCTGATTGATGCGTGGACACAACCTAAGGTATTTGGCCAAAAAGGAGTGAAGAAATGAAGCGACTTGCCCGCGCCAGTATTCAATCCGCCATCAATCTAGGGGCATTCGCCATCGTAGGCACCGCTATTTTAGCGTCGACTTTTTTCTTAACGCACGGTGAAATCGTTAGAAGCGAACAGGCTGAAAAACTTAAGCTCATTACGCAAATTGTTCCTAAGTCATTATTTAATAACGATATTATGCACGACGTTCTAGCTATTTCTCCCTCTGCTTTATTGGGCACAGAAGAGAACACCACGGCGTATCGCGCACGACTAGATGGTCAACCTGCAGCAGTGATTTTAGAAGCCATTGCGCCGGATGGTTACAGCGGCAAAATTTCACTGATTTTAGCGGTGCGCGCCAATGGCGAATTAGCTGGGGTGCGCGTCATTTCGCATAAAGAAACGCCAGGACTGGGCGATTACATCGAACTGCCCAAAAGCCCTTGGATTAAAGGTTTCGATGGCAAAGCCCGCCAAGCCGAAAAAGACGGTGCGTGGAAAGTCAAAAAAGACGGCGGACAATTTGATTACATGGCGGGCGCAACGATTACGCCCCGTGCTGTGATTAAAGCCACCCACAAGGTTTTGCTGTATTTCGCTGAAAATCGCGCGCAATTATTTGCTGATCCCGTTACAAAATTGAAATAGGAGACCGAAATGAACCTGCAAGAATACAAAGAGATTTTTTACAATGGCGTTTGGAAACAAAACACCGGTGTAGTTCAACTGCTCGGCTTATGCCCAATTTTGGCGGTCAGTAGCTCAGTGGTCAACGCCGTCAGTCTTGGTCTCGCCACCGCTATCGTCATGGCATTGAGCGGCGCCGCCATTGCACCGATTCGCAGTTTTGTACCCAATGAAATTCGTATTCCGGTGTTCATTTTAATCATCGCCGTCCTCGTCACGGTTGTGCAATATCTGATGAATGCTTATCTGTACAATTTGTATATTGTGCTCGGTATTTTTATACCTTTAATTGTCACCAACTGCATTGTATTGGCTCGGATAGAAGCCTTCGCCTCGAAAAATCCCCCACTGGCGTCAGCGTTAGATGGCTTTGCTATGGGCATGGGACTGACGGCAGTGCTGGCCATTTTGGGCGGAATGCGCGAAATTGTCGGGCATGGCACCTTACTTTCCGGCATTGATTTAGCCTTAGGAGAATCGACCAAAAGTTGGGTGATTCACGTCATTCCTGAGTATCACGGATTCTTATTAGCGATTTTGCCACCGGGCGCATTTATCGGACTAGGCTGCTTAATTGCCGGTAAAAATTGGCTAAACTTGCGCGCAGAACGCAAAACCAACGCTGCCAAAAATAATTCGCTTCCACTATCTGGCGGTGCATTAGCTGCCCACTAAGCAGCAAATTCCTGATTTGATGCGGAAATAGCCTTGCCTAAGTACATGATTATAAAAGATTTTTTGAAAGCATCATGAACACAACTCAGCGCCGCGAAATTTTTCAGCGACTGCAAGCTGCCAATCCGCAACCCAAACCCGAGTTGGAATTTAAATCCCCGTTTGAATTACTAATGGCCGTTGTGCTGTCGGCGCAAGCCACCGACCGCAGCGTCAATGCAGCAACACGATCACTTTTCCCCATCGCCAACACCCCGCAAGCCCTACTCGACTTGGGTGAAGAAGCGCTGCGTGGCTATATTCAACGCATCGGTTTGTATCAAACCAAAGCAAAACACCTTATCCAAACTTGCCAATTATTACTGGAAAAGCACGATGGAGAAGTCCCACAAACACGGGAAGCGCTCGAAGCGTTACCCGGCGTGGGGCGCAAAACAGCCAACGTCGTGCTGAATACCGCCTTCGGTCAAGCCACGATTGCTGTGGACACCCACTTGTTTCGCCTTGCGAATCGCACGGGTCTTGCTCCTGGCAAAAATGTGCGCGCAGTGGAAGATAAATTATTCACTAACGTCCCCACTGAATTTAAATTAAATGCACATCACTGGCTAATTTTGCACGGACGCTATATTTGCAAAGCCAGAAAACCGAAATGCAATCAATGTGTTATAGAAAATCTCTGCGAATTCAAAGAAAAAGTCTTTTCAAACTAAATGGATGGGAAACGGGTTATCTCTATTTTCACCTCGGTGCGGGCAACCCTCTCGACCGCAGCCCTTCTCTTGAAGCGGTGGGGTGGACTGGACGCGGAGTTGTAGCCCCGTGCGGGTGCACCCAGGATCAACTCAATCGGTGTTTTTACTGAGCGTGCGTTTTTGCCACGCGGAAGTTGGCGATACTGATATAAAAAGCCGGCGTTAAATACAGTGTTAAAAATTGTGAAAAGAACAGACCGCCCACCACAGCGATCCCCAAAGAACGACGCGCTTCAGCTCCCGCTCCCAATCCTAAAGCAATCGGCAAGGTTGCCAAAATTGCCGCCAGCGTGGTCATCATAATTGGTCGAAAACGCACTAAGCAGGCTTCAATCATCGCCAGTTTGGGCGACAAATCGCGCTCACGCTGCGCCGCTACGGCAAAATCAACCATCATAATGCCGTTCTTTTTGACTAAACCCAGCAATAAAATAATGCCCACAAAGCTGAATATATTGAGTTCTTGATGAAAAATCATCAACATCACTAATGCGCCAAACCCTGCTAAAGGGAGCGCCGTCAATATCGTAAGCGGATGAATGAAATTTTCATACAGCATCGCCAGAATCATGTAAATCACTAAAACGGTAATGAGCAATAACACCGGTAAATCGATCATTGATTCTTCAAAAGTTTTGGCGGAGCCGGCCAAGGTGCTGCTGATGCCCGCTGGCAACTGCGTTTGCGCCAGTTCTTTGACGCGTGCGCTTGCTTCGCCCAGCGAGACCCCTGTTGCCACATTAAACGACAAGGTGACTGACGGCATTTGCCCGAAGTGTGAAATCGACATTGCACCCACTGAATGTTTAAAATTCGCCACCACCGACAGCGGAATCATTTGCTGATTTGCATTCTTAATCCTCAATAAATTCAAGGCATTAATATCTTCTTGGAATTGCATATCCAGCCCCAGAATCACCGAATACTGATCAGTTGCACCCTCAATATAAGTGACGCGTCGTGTGCCGTAGGCATTGTAAAGCGTTGCTTGAATTTGCTGCGGGGTAATGCCCAGTGCGGCGGCGCGATCGCGACGGATTTCAACGCGAATTTCAGGATTACGCAGTTCCAGCGTGCTGTTGACATCTTGCAAGCCTTGTTCTTTGCGTAACACCGCTTCAAATTCACTGGCAGCGCGATACAAAGCTTCAGTATCCGAACCCATCATCACCAGCTGGAACTCCGCATTGCTTTGCTGTGCACCGATACTGATTGCTGGAGGATTTTGTAAAAATAACTGCATCCCTTTGACGCTGCGCGTTTGGTAACGTAATTGCTGAATCACTTCATCGGCACTTAGCGCGCGCTCACTTTTCGGTTTAAGGCGAATAATTAGCCGCCCCACATTGCCACCGACGATGCCGCCGCCCGCCTGACCTGCACTAGACTGAACGGCAAGCACATTCTGATTTTTTCTAATAATATCAGTAACTTGCAGCTGTTTTTTCACTAAATTTTCAAAAGTAATCCCTTCTTCCGCCCGCGTGCTGCCGGTGATGAGTCCGGTATCCTGACGCGGAATAAAGCCTTTTGGAACGACAACAAACAACCAAGCTGTACCCACTAAAATCAGCACTGCGCTTGCCAACATCAAGCGCGCGTGATCTAAACTCCAGTACAAACTGTCGCGGTAGCCATTTTCAAGGCGTTTGAATAGCTGTTCAAAGCGGGAAAACACGCGCCCCTGCACCTGTTGCGGATGCAGGAATCGACTGGACAACATCGGCGTTAAAGTTAAGGAAACCACGCCTGAAATGAATACAGCAAAGGCAATTGTGACCCCGAATTCGGTAAATAAACGTCCTAAAATTCCGCCCATGTAAATAATCGGAATAAACACCGCCACCAAAGAAAGCGTCATCGAGACCACGGTAAAACCAATTTCACGCGTACCGTCAATGGCGGCGGTTAAGCGATCTTTTCCCATTTCCAGGTGCCGAGTGATGTTCTCTAACACCACAATGGCATCATCGACCACAAAGCCCACTGCCAAGGTCAACGCCATCAGTGAAATATTATTTAAGCTGTAATTTAACAGATGCATGACGGCAAACGTGCCGATGAGCGAAATCGGCAACACCATTGCCACGATGAGCGTCGAGGAATAATTGCGTAAAAACGCCAACACCACCAGCACCACCAAGAACACCGCCAGCATCAGGGTAAATTCCACCTCGTGAATCGACTCGCCAATAAATTCAGAGCGATCAAATAACACCGCCAGCGTCGCATCGCCGGGCAACTGCTGACGAATCTGTGGCAACAAGGCACGAATGCGCTTTGCCACCTCCACTGTATTCGCACCCGGTTGTCGCTGTACCGCCAGCACGATAGAACGCTCGCCATTAAACCAAGTGGCGGCGCGATTATTCTCGACGCTCTCCTCAGCGCGACCAAGCTCCGAAAAGCGAATCGGCATACCGTTTGAAAAATGAATCACGACCGAGTTGAAGTCAGCGGCATTTTTGAGCTGCGCACTGGCACTGACGCTAAACTTATTGCTGCGACCGTCCAGCGTACCTGAGGGCAAATTGCTGTTGGCGTTTTGCACTGCGTTGCCCACTTCTTCAACACTCAAGTTGCGCTGTGCCAAGGCGTTTGGGTCAAGATACAAGCGAACGGCTCGTTTTTGTGCGCCATAAACCACCATCTGCGCCACGCCGGGCAAGGTAGAAATACGTTGCGAAATTTGACTTTCGGCAAACTCATTCAGCTTAGTCAACGGGGTATTTTGCGTGCTTAACGCCAAGTAAATAATGGCGCTATCCGACGGATTCATCTTGCGCATTTGCGGCGCATTATCCATCTGCGCAGGCAACGAGCGAACCGCTTGCGAAATCGCGGTTTGTACGTCTTGCGCCGCCGCATCAATGTCGCGGTCTAAACTAAATTGCAAGGTAATGCGCGTCGCGCCGGCATTGCTCACCGAGGTCATCGAATCTAAGCCGGCAATGGTTGAAAACTGCCGTTCCAGCGGCAGAGCCACGGTTGCCGCCAAGGTATCGGGATTGCCGCCCGCCATATTAGCGGTGACTAAAATAGTGGGAAAATCAACATTCGGCAATTCATTAACCGGCAGTTTTAAAAATGCAAATACGCCAAAAATAGTCAATGCACAGACTAAAACCGTAGTCATCACCGGTCTGTCAATAAATAAACGCCAGCCGTTCATGGCCGCCGCTGCTCCGCCGTTTGTCCAGACCAATCCGGTTTGCCGGCCATACCGCCCATGCTTGGCGACACGGCACTGCTTGCAGCGCTGATCTCAACAACACGATCAGACTTGATACTGCTAGGCGGATTCAAAATCACCTGCTGACCGGCGCTCAATCCTTTTGCCACCGCGATTAGCGCCCCTTCTTGTCGCGCAACTTCAATCACTTGTGCCCGCGCTTTACCTGCGTTGACAACATACACAAACGTGCCATTTTGCCCAGTTTGCACAGCCGTTTCCGGAACAAATAGCGCGTCCGCTTGCATCTCTAAAAGCAAGCGAACCGTCAGCAACTCGCCCGGCCAAATCAGCTCCTCTTTATTTGGAATCCGCGCCTTCAGCCGAATCATGCCGGTTTGTGCATCCACCGCATTATCAATAAAAGCCAGCGTGCCGCTTGCCAACACCATCGCCTGACCGTCCCGCCTGAGCTGCACTTTTAAGGGATTTTTCCGCTGCTGTTGGCGGATTTTTGGTAGCAACTGCTGCGGCACGCTAAACCCTACCATCACCGTTTCCGTGCCGTTAATGGTCACCAACGGCAACACCGCACCGGCACTCACTACGTTTCCTGGCTTCATGTTCAGCGCCCCCGCCCGCCCTGTGATAGGCGAACTGATTTTGGCATGCGCTAATTGCAACTGCATGGCGCGTAAACTCGCCTGATCCGCCAAAACCACCGCGTTGGCAGACTGCGCTTGTACGCCGGCTTGCGCATATTCTTGTTGGGTAATAAATTCTTTTTCAGCCAATGATTTCAAACGCTTAGCCTGCACTTGCGCCTCTTGCAGCGCCGCTTGGTCTCGCATTAAATTGGCCTGGGCTTTGTCCACTTCTGCTTGCTGCGTGCCCGCATCAATCTGAAACAGCAACTGCCCGGCTTGCACCAAGTCACCTTCCCGAAAATAAACTTTTTCCAGTACCCCTCCGATTTCAGCGCGAATAGCAACCGATTGCTCGGCCTCAACCGTGCCCAGTGCCTCCAGCGTTAACGGTAGTGCGGCGGGAGTTAGCGTGAGCACTTGCACGGAAATTGCGCGATCCGTTCGCCGTTCCGCCTTAGCCTGCGCGACATCGGTTAACGGTTTAGTACCAAACCAAATTCCCAAGCAAATACCAAAAAAACTCAATATAATCAAGTAGATATAAAATTTTGTTTTCATCTTGTTTCCGTCAACACAAAACTACCTATCGCATAATTTAGGCGCGACAAATTAGCGTACCAGCCCATTTCAGCCTGAATAACTTCTAGCTTAGCATTGGCTTCATCCGTTTGCGCGCTGAGCAAAACCGGCAAATTGCCCACACCAGCTTGATAACGCGCCTGAGCGACTTCGCGCGCCTGACCAGCACTTTTGAGCAAGGCGTGGGCATTTTCAATCGTTGCTTGCGCCGTTTCTAAATCAAAATACGCCTGCCAGACTTCCAGTTCAACTTGCTGAAACAATCGTTGCTGTGTCGATTCAAGCTGCTCGGCGCGGGCTTGCGCTTGCAGTACAGAAAATTGCGCACGCTTACCGTCAAAAAGTGGAATGTTTAGGTTAAGACCAATCGACGCATTACTGCTACCCACATTTAGTCCGTTATCTGGGAAATTGTTATAGGTTTTACCGCCACTCAGCGCCAACTGTACCGATGGATTATCTTGCGAAGCCAGCGCCTCGGCACTCAGGTTAGCGGCGCGAATTTGTGCTTCTGCCGCGCCCAAATCGGGACGTAAGCGCTTGGCTTGCGCCAAATATTCAGCAATCGACTGCCGCACTTCTTGCGCTGGTAACCGAGAATCAAGCGGAGCCAAGGTCAACTTTGATTGCAGCGGAATGCCAACTGCTTGGCACAAAATACCGACTGCTTTGTTCGCCTCGCCTTGCGCCTTACGCCACTGCAAACGACTTTGCGCCAACGCTGTTTCAGCCAGATAAACTTCGCCAATCGTTGCTAAACCGGCCAAACGACGTGCATTCACCACCGTCAAACTCCGCTGCGCTGCGCTCAATCCTTCTTCTGCCGCCGCTGCCGCTTGGCGTGCCGCCAACAGTGAGTAATACGCTTGCTCAACCGCAAAAACCACCGCTTGCGCCGTGCGGTCTTGCGCTAAATTAGCCGCTAATAATGCCGCTTGAGCACCTTGAATGCTGGCGCGTGTTGCGCCAAAATCAAACAAAATATAACTCAAACTCAAACTAGGCGAAAACCGAGTTTGCGTATTGCCCGACACCACACCGTTGCTGGTATTGATGGAAGACATTCCGCGCGTCAAGGCTAAGTTGGCGCTAAGCGTCGGATAATTAGCCGCCTCAAGCACGCCTAATGCAGCCCATTGACTGCGCGCTGCCGCCCAAGATTCCCGCGTGGCCGGATTATTGTGCAGGGCAAAGTCGCTTAATTCGGCCAAGGTAAAGCCGGAAATCGGCAGGGTTTGGACAGCGGTTACGCGACCTAAACCCAGCCGATCTTGCGCCAGCGGCTCGGCTTGCAGCACTGAAACAGTCAGCCAAAAAGTGATGCAAAAACAAGAAGTTAATTTAAGCCAAGATGGCTGATTAGACGAATTGGTTCTTTTCCTTTCAGGAGAAAAACCAGCAGTGAAGTGGGTTTGTGCCGCCATTGCAATCCGCGCAATTTCTCTCGTTGAAGCCGCAAGGAACAATCCGTAACAGGATAAGTAAAGGGTCAGTTTTGGGAAGCAACGCAGCATCACGAAATCCATTTAATTTTTAGCGGTCCGCTTATTCCGTTCGCTGCCAAGTCTGCGACTAGCTAAAGAATGCTTGGTCAAACTTTATTTGAAAAAATATCAAATAAATCAATTAGTTACAATCAGCCTTCAGTAAGACTTTCTTGTGCCAATCGAAGGACTCAGGACGAACGTTGATGAGTCAGCACTGCCCTTAATAAAGTGAACAACCCCGCCAGCAACGCCATCACCCAAACGATGGTTGCGCCCGACGGCCAATCTAGCCAAACCGACAGCAGCAGCCCTAAAGCATAACCTGTCGTGCCAATGACAAAGGCAACGGGCAAACGTCGGCGCGTCATTTTAATCGTCGCCAGCGCTGGAACAATTAAACTGGCGAACACCAAGTAAATGCCGACTAACTGCACCGAGGCGGTTACCGCCAAGGCAAAAACGGCATAGAAGCCAAAATCGGCAAATTTCACTGCAAACCGATACCAAACGCCCAGCAGCAGCACGGTCAAGAGCGCAGTCATGAGCAACTGAGCCGTGTTCACCCATAAAATTTGCCCAACTAACAGATCTTTTAAATGCTCACCCGCATGAATATCGCCGTTCATCAACAAAATGCTGGCACTCGCCGCCAACACAAAAGTCAGGCCGATGCACGCTTCTTTAACTGCTGGCGCGCGGCGTTCAATCCATGACAATAATCCTGCCCCCGCTAAGGCGCTTGCAGCGGCAGTCACCTGCACCCACGCTGTTTGATGGGTCAGATTCATTAATCCGGCACTCAGCACACCTAGCCCAGCAATTTGCGCGACTGCTAAATCTGCAAAAACAACGCCCCGCTTCAACACAATGATTCCAAAAGGAATATGGGTAAGCAAAACCAGTAAACCAGCCACGAAAGCCGGCAACAAAATCTCAATTTCAAGCGAATTCATCTGTTTTATGACCTTGGTTGATTGCGCTAGCCCGTCATTCCGCTCATTTTACGATGGGGTTACGCGCTGCTAACCCAACCAACGAGCCAGTGAATTATGGGAGGAAAGGGGCATTATCGACTGAACTTTCGAGAAACGACTGAACAAGCCTTTGTGCATAAATTCTAACCTATTCAAGCCTATGCCGAGGGTAGAAATTAAAAAACACCGATTTTCTGGTTCTATCTTTGCCCTAAAAACCGCGCATCCTGCGCAGGAGAGTGTTGTCGAAGCGTGTGTTTGCGGTAGAATGCGCCCCTTCTAAAAAGGCGGCGAGTCCCATGATTACTGGCAGCATTGTTGCAATTGTTACCCCGATGAATGCAGATGGCAGCTTAGACTTGCCTGCCTTTCGGTCACTGATTGATTTTCATATTGAGCAGGGAACGGATGCGATTGTCGTGGTTGGAACAACCGGCGAATCACCAACGGTTGATTTGTTTGAGCATGAAAAGCTGATTCAAGTGGCAGTGCAGCACGCGGCCAATCGCATTCCTATCATTGCCGGCACAGGCGCAAATTCGACCAAGGAAGCAATTGAGTTAGCTGAGTTTTCCAAAAAAGCCGGCGCAGCAGCCAGCTTAACTGTCGTACCTTATTACAACAAGCCTACGCAAGAAGGTCTTTATCAACATTTTAAAGCAATTGCGCAAGCCATTGATATGCCTCATATTTTGTACAACGTACCTGGGCGCACCGGCTGTGATTTGCACAATGACACCGTGTTGCGCCTTGCCGAAATCGACAATATTGTCGGCATTAAAGACGCCACAGGCGGCATTGAACGCGGCAGCGATTTGCTCAATCGCGCCCCTAAAGACTTCGCTATTTATAGCGGCGATGATGCCAGCACTTTGGCATTGATGTTGCTCGGTGCGCACGGCACGATTTCGGTCACCGCCAACGTCGCGCCAAAACTGATGCACGAAATGTGTCTGGCCGCGTTAAATAATGATGTCGTGACAGCGCGTGAAATTAACTTTCGCTTGCTTGCCTTGCATCGACATTTATTTATTGAAGCCAATCCCATCCCGGTTAAATGGGCCGTTGCACGACTGGGTAAAATGCAAAACAATTTGCGCCTACCCTTGACGCCACTTTCGACTAGCGCCCAAGTGATTATTGAAACTGCCATGAAAAATGCGGGTGTCATTTAATGAGGAAATTTATGAAAACGCATTATTTTTTTAGCTGTTTTTTTGCAGCACTTGCCTTAAGCGCTTGCAGCTCCGATTCGCAACGGATTGATTACAAAGTCACCTCAACCAGAACACCTAAATTAGAAACGCCGCCTGATTTGACCGCGCCGACAGCCGCTGAGCAATTTGCGATTCCGGGTGGTGATGCAGCAGTGACCGCCAGTTTTTCCAGCTATGCACAGTCAATTTCAGGCGCAGCCTTGCCGATTTTAAGCACCGTTCGCTTAGAGAAAAATGTCACGGAACGTTGGTTAGTCGCGCAAGAATCAGCTGAAAATGTCTGGCCAAAGATCAGAGCATTTTGGCTGGCAATGGGTTTTCAAATTCCGGTGGATAACGCGGCAGCAGGCGTGCTAGAAACCGATTGGCAAGAAAACGCAGCCAATGCACCGCAAAAGTATTTGCACTCAAGTGCTGGCAATGGCAAGGCGCTAAATCGTTTATTTGCCGCTGGTCAGCGCGATCAGTATTTAACCCGAATTGAACGCAATGCCGATGGCAGCACCTCGATTTTTCTTAGCCAGCACGTAATGCAGCAAGCTTTAAATGGCGCAAGTCAGCTCATTTGGCTGCCAACCGCGAATGATCCGGCAATTGAAGCCGCCGTTTTGCAAATGCTAATGACAGAATTGGCCAGCCAGCCTAGCAAGCCCTTGGTGACCACACCCCTCGTGATTGTCGAAACGCCTGCCCGCGCCGAATGGGTGCACATGCCCAACCAAAAAATCGTTCGACTGAACCAGGCTTTTGATAAAACTTGGCGCACTATTGGACTGGCGCTCGATAAAGCCGGTTTAGCAATCGCGGATAAAGATCGTTCTAAAGGCCTATACCTATTGCAGTCGGGCGTTCTCCCCGACGGTAAAAAAGCGCCCAGTTATCAAGTAAGCGTTAAAGACACTGGCGCAAGTTGTGAGGTGTTTGTTGCCAATGCTCAAGGTGCACCGGATGCTGAAAGCCAGCGTTTACTTGAAGTTTTGTTTCAAAATATCGAGCAGTAAACCCTAAACCAATGCGTTTTGCGTTGCTGGGCAGCGGCAGTGAAGGCAACGCACTGCTGGTTGAAGTGGGGGCGACACGGGTGTTAATGGATTGTGGCTTTTCAATCAGCGAAACAGCCTCGCGGTTAGCGAGATTAGACATTTCTCCCCCGCAAATCAATGGCATTGTCGTGACACACGAACATGCCGATCATATCGGTGGCGTGGCACGCTTTGCGCGCAAATATGGGCTGCCCGTTTTTCTCACCCATGGCACACGACTGTCGCAAGCAGCAGCGTTTGCGGCGCTGCCTTCCGTCACCGAAATTAGCCCACATCTTGCGTTTTCGATTGGCGAAATCCAGATTCAGCCCTTTCCGGTTCCGCACGATGCACGCGAACCGGTGCAATATATTTTCAGTGATGGCACCAAAAAACTCGGCGTTTTAACCGATGTCGGCTGTATCACACCGCATATTGAACGCCTGTTAGACGGCTGCCATTCCCTGGTTTTAGAATGCAATCACGATCTGGAATTATTGATGAACGGCAGTTATCCCTACAGCCTCAAACAGCGCGTCAGTGGTCGCTGGGGACATCTGAATAATGACGATGCTGCGGCACTGTTGGCGCGCCTTAACCATGAAAAATTTCAGCACATTGTGCTTGCGCACATTAGCCAACGGAATAATTCACCCGCGCTGGCACTCGCTGCAGTCTGCGCAGCTATCCACTGCGCTGCGTCACGTTTTCTAGTTGCTGAACAAGGAACTGGCTTGCCTTGGCAAGAAATTTAATCGTAACACCATGATTATATTGAACTTTTTTAAAGGACGCACCATGTATTCAATCAAGACTTTTATGCTACTTCTCCTATTCTGCTGGCCACTGGCAGGACAGGCTGCTGCCATGGACAAACTCAAAACTTTTATAGCCAATACCCATTCGGCGCAAGCCAACTTCACTCAAGAATTATTAGACAAAAATGGCAAACGTCTGCAAAGCGCTTCAGGCACGTTGCAATTTATGCGCCCAGGCAAATTCCGCTGGGTGTATCAAAAGCCTTACGCGCAAATTATTGTTGGCGATGGCAAAAAGTTTTGGCTGTATGACCCAGACTTAAATCAAGTCACGGTTAAAAAACTCGACGCTGCCTTGGGTAATAGTCCGGCGGCTTTGCTATCGGGCAGCAATGAGATTGAGCGCGGTTTTATCTTAAAAAACAGGGGTGAAAGCGGTCATTTAGATTGGCTAGAAGCCATGCCGAAAGGCAATGAGACCAGCTTCACCCAAATTTTGATGGCGTTTAATGCGCAAGCAGATTTGGTCAGCATGGAACTGCATGATACTTACGGCCACCGCACCTTGTTACAATTTTCAGCACTGAAACGCAATCCAAGCTTATCGGCAGACAACTTTCGCTTTGTGCCACCGGCAGGTGCGGATGTACTGGCGGACTCACCTTGAGGAAACGAAAATTAAGCCACCCTTACTTTGCTAGATAAGCTTTGTAACAAAAGCGCTTGCGCACATTTAGGCTCTGCGCTTCGAGTGGTCTTTAAATGCCATTGACCTTCGCCATCCATCAGCCAGGCTTGGCAATTGTCTTGCAGATAAATCTTTAAGCCCTCATCAATCACACGTTTTTTTAACTTCGCATCTAAAATAGGGAAGCAAACTTCGATACGCCGGAAGAAATTTCTATCCATCCAATCGGCACTGGATAAATAGACCGCATGCGCGAGGTCGTTGCGAAAATAAAAAATCCGCGTGTGTTCCAAAAAGCGCCCAATAATCGACCGCACGGTGATGTTTTCCGACAACCCCGGCACGCCGGGACGCAACGCGCAAACCCCCCGAACAATCAGATCAATTTTGACCCCTGCGCGGGACGCTTCGTACAGCGCCATGATGATTTCCGGCTCGAGCAAAGCATTCATTTTGGCAATGATATGCGCAGCTTTACCAGTTTTTGCTATCTTGGTTTCAGTTTGAATGGCGAGCAAAACTTGGCTATGTAATGAAAACGGCGATTGCCATAAATGGCTGAGCTTGCTGGCTTTGCCCAAACCGGTCAGCTGCACAAACACTTGATTCACATCAGAACACACTTCTTCGTTGCAGGTAAACAAGCCAAAATCGGTATATAAACGCGCGGTGCGCGGATGATAATTGCCCGTGCCTAAATGCACATAGCGACGTAATTTTCCGTCTTCGCGCCGAATCACCATCAGCATTTTGGCGTGCGTTTTGTGCCCAACCACACCATAAACCACGTGCGCACCGGCTTGCTCTAAGCGACTTGCCCAATTGATATTAGCCTCTTCGTCAAAGCGTGCCAGCAATTCCACCACCACCGTCACTTCTTTGCCGCCTTGCGCTGCACTAATCAACGCCTCCATTAGCGCAGAGTCTGCGCCTGTGCGATACACCGTTTGCTTAATTGACACCACATTACTATCCGTGGCGGCTTGTTGAATAAAGTTGATGACTGGACGAAAGGATTGGTAAGGATGATGCAACAACACATCTCCTTTTCGAATTAACTTGAACATATCCGCGCCTTTTTTTTGCAAGGCAGCCGGCATTCCTGTGACAAAAGCAGGGAACTTTAAATCATCGCGTTCAACCTGATCTGGGATGCGCATTAAGCGCACCAAGTTGACTGGACCATGCACGCGGTAAAGATCATCTGCTTTTAAATCAAACTGTTGCAGTAAAAAATTTTCCATCTCCGGCGTACAGTTATCGGCAACCTCCAAGCGCACCGCATCGCCAAAATGCCGTTGCGGTAACTCGCCTTGCAAACTAATGCGCAGATTTTTAACTTCTTCTTCATCGACAAACAAATCGCTATTGCGGGTCACGCGGAATTGGTAACAGCCCAACACATCCATGCCGGAAAATAATTCGCCGACATGGGCGTGCAAAATTGACGATAAAAATACAAAGCCATATTCGCAACCGGATATGTCGGCTGGCATTTTAATCGCGCGCGGCAAAACTCGCGGGGCTTGCACAATTGCCTTGGCGGAATTACGTCCAAACGCGTCTTTGCCATTCAGCTCCACCGCAAAATTCAAACTTTTGTTTAAAACACGCGGAAATGGGTGCGAAGGATCCAGGCCGATCGGCGTCAAAATCGGCATCACCTCACGCAAGAAAAATTCTTTTACCCAAGCGCTTTGCGCCTCAGTCCAATGCGTGCGCCGCAAAAAAAACACCCCGTTATCCGCCAAGGTAGGTACTAAGTCCTTGTTAAATATCAGATATTGTTTTTCGACTAGCTGAACAGCCTGCTCACGAACTTTTTTCAAAATATGCGCAGCATCTAGACCATCCGCGCCAGAAGCAAGCCCGCCTAACTTGATTTGCTCTTTCAAACCCGCAACCCGTATCTCAAAAAATTCATCTAAATTGCTGCTGACAATACAGATATATTTCAATCGTTCCAAAGGCGGAATACTGGGATTTTCTGCTTGCGCCAACACGCGACGATTAAACGCCAATAAACTGAGTTCGCGATTCAGAAAGTATTGCGGGGGAAAGTTCTTGGCCACTTTAGTTACCTGCTTTATTCCGTTGGTTGAACGTAGCCCGACGGCATTGCTGTTCCGGCGCCAAAGAAATAATTCTCCATCTGCTCTGCCAAATACTTGCGCGCTTTCACATCCGCCAGATTCAAGCGATTTTCGTTCACCAGCATGGTCTGAAACTTGATCCAACCCTGCCACGCTTCCTTCGACACATTGTGATAAATCCGCTCCCCCAACGCGCCCGGGTAGGTCGGACGATCCAAGCCCTCGGCCTTGCGACCGAGTTTGACACACTGCACTGTTCTTGCCATTTTTAGTCTCCATATTTATTTAACATTACGCCTGAATTATGACACGGGAATGACAGCGGAAGCAGCGCGTAAAAATTCCATGATCTTGCAAATGCTGCAACTTCAAACCTGTGATTCCATCGAAACTGGCTGCTGAGCAGTCTTCAACCTAAAGCAGCACTGATTTATTCCATGTTTGGCGCGACGGCATAGCCGCTGCTTCCTAGGCATGCAAAAAATGATTGAGGGCAAGCTGAACAATTCAACAAAATCAATTCAAAGCGCATTGCCTTGCGCGTGCTCACTTAATTTTACCGGTATGATTGTGACTTATTTTAAATAAAAAAATATGTTAATAATCAGGTAGTTACAGATATTTTACACTAGGCATATTGCGTGACATCGTTATCTAGCAACATCATTGGCGCCGGTTTATGGCTCAGGATAAAACCCTTGTTCACCTTCTGGGCGCGTTTTAAAACGTTTATGCAGCCAAAAGTATTGCGCGGGCATTTCTAAAACACGCTGTTCAATAAATTCATTGACCCGTCGTGTATCGGCCAAGTCATCACCGCTGGGATAGTTTTCCCAAGCCGGATAAAACGTCAGAAGATAGCCATCACCTTCCCCTTCTTGCAATAGTCGCGTGATACAAGGCACGACTTTTGCGCCGGTCATTTTGGCAATGCGTGGCACAGAGGTCATGGTTGCCGCTGGCACACCAAAAAAAGGAATGAAAGCGCCATCTTGTACCCCTTGATCTTGATCGGTTGGGTAAATAAACGGCATACCTGCGCGCATTCCTTTTAAAATCGGACGCAAGCCTTGCTGCCTGGAATACAGTTGTTGTTTGCCAAAACGAGCCCGTTTTTGCAGTAGCAAATTGGTTAAATATTGGTTCTTTTGCGCGGCATACATACAAACCGTGTCGGTGTGCTGCGCAACCCATTGGCCGCCGACATCCATGCCAACAAAGTGCGGGGTGAGTAAAATCGTTGGCTTGTATTTATTGGCTTCAAAATGCTCCAGTCCAGCCACTTGAATCAGGCGGTTGATGCGTTGCGGGCGACTCCAAAACAATAAACAGCGTTCAAGGATGGCGCGCGTAAACATTTTAAAGTGTGCTTTCACTAAGTTTTCGCGGGCGGCATGAGTCATGCCCGCAAAACATAAACTCAGATTGATGTTAGCGACGATACGACGTTCCTTAGCAAGATAATAAAGCAGCGTGCCTAAGCCATTGCCCAACGCCACCAAGGTGCGAAACGGCAAAAAGTGCATGAGCCAAAACACGAATACGCCAAAACGAACTAACATTATGATTCCTTTGTGTTTTTAGGTACGGCAACGCCGCGCGGCACTTTGTAACGGTTATAACTCCACAGATATTGCGCTGGACACATTTCAATCAAGTCTTCCAGCGCAGTGTTGATTTGGCTTGCGGGCGAGCTTTTGTCAGTTATAGCTAGCGGCATAAAGCGTAACGTAAATCCTTTCCCTTGCGGAATTCGCTGCACTTGGCACAGCACGAGTGCAGCTCCACTGGCTTGCACTAAACGTCCAATTAGGGTCATGGTGTAGGCGGGGCGACCGAAAAAATTAACCCATTCGCCTTCGCCATTGCTCGGGACTTGGTCTGGCAATACGCCAATGGTTTCGCCTCGCTTCAGCGCTTTAAACAATTGGCGCACCCCACCCAAATCAGCAGGCGCAAGTTTCATTTGCCCGCGCTCCCGTCCTTGCCGCATCAAGGCATCTAAACTCCCCCAACGCGGGCGACGATACAAAGAGGTCATGGGTAATTGTGCAGCAACATAAATCGCAATCAATTCAAAACAACTCAAATGTGGCGTCAGAATAATAACGCCTTTACCTTGCGCTTGGGCTTGAACAACCGATTCCCATCCCTCGCATTTTTTAACGCTGGCAAGCACTTCCGCTAACGGGCGTCGCCAAATCCAAGGTAACTCTAAAAGACTTTTGCCAATTTCTGACACATTCGCCGACAAAGTCTGCTGAAAATCAAGCACCTCCACTCCTTTATCTTGCCAAAACCGCAGCGCATTCGCCAAGTTTTCTTGTAAACGCGCAGCGTATTTGACTGAAAAACGGAAATGCCAGCGCGCCAAAAAACTGCCTAAGCCATGCAATACGGGCAAAGGAAAGTACGATAACAGCGTAAATATCCAGCGAATAAGTCTGTTCATATAATTAGCATCGTTGAAAAATTGTTATAATTCGCGCCCTTTTAATCTCCTCTAACAGGCAAAGAAACCATGAGCGACTATTTTTTTACTTCAGAATCGGTATCTGAAGGTCATCCTGACAAGGTATCGGATCAAATTTCGGATGCGATTCTCGATGCCATTTTAGCGCAAGACCCGTATGCGCGGGTTGCTGCTGAAACCTTGGTAACGACCGGACTGACTGTTTTGGCGGGAGAAATCACCACCAGCGCGAATGTGAATTACGCGAAGGTGGCGCGCGACACCATTCGCCGCATCGGTTATGACGACCCGAATCTACGCTTTGATGCCGATGGTTGTTCAGTTCACGTGTGTTACGGCACGCAAAGTCCGGACATTGCCCAAGGTGTTGATCGCGCTTCGGACGATTATTTAAACCAAGGTGCGGGCGATCAAGGCTTGATGTTTGGCTACGCGTGTCGCGAAACTGACACCCTGATGCCGCTGCCTATTTATTTGGCGCACCGTATTGTGGAACGTCAATCGCAATTGCGCCGCGATGGCCGATTAAGCTGGCTACGCCCAGATGCAAAATCACAGGTCACCATCAAATATGTAGATGACCAACCGCACAGCATTGATTGCGTGGTGCTTTCCACGCAACACGCACCAGACATCACGCTGGAGCAAATTCGAGAAGCGGTGATTGAAGAAATCATTCAACCGGTATTGCCGAAAGAATTGATTAAAGGCGACATTAAATTTCTGGTCAATCCGACCGGACGTTTTGTTATCGGCGGCCCTCATGGCGATGCCGGTTTAACCGGACGAAAAATTATTGTGGACACTTACGGTGGCGCAGCCCCGCACGGCGGTGGCGCGTTTTCTGGCAAAGATCCTTCAAAAGTCGATCGTTCCGCCGCTTACGCTGGGCGTTATGTGGCGAAAAACATCGTCGCAGCCGGTTTGGCCGATAAATGTCTGGTGCAAATCAGCTATGCCATCGGCGTGGCACAACCCACCAGCGTGATGGTCAGCACCTACGGCACCGGCAAAGTATCGGACGAGAAAATCACCGAATTGGTGAAACGCCATTTTGATTTACGTCCTAAAGGCATCGTGCAAATGCTTAATCTGTTGCGCCCAATTTACCAAAATACCGCTGCATACGGTCACTTTGGTCGGGAAGAACCAGATTTTACCTGGGAAGCAACCGATAAGGCAGCTGCATTGAGAGCGGATGCAGGTTTGTAATTATTCAATTTAATCAATAGGTTACAATTTTTCAGTGGCGGCAAAGCGCTCCTTTGTCGCCACGTGTTCATTGTCTGCGAAATGCCGCGCGAATGTTATAATCCGCGCCCCGTTTTAAGGTGTTGCTTTATGTCTGCTGTCGTCAATTTCAAATTTCATCTCGCCGAATTACTGACTCAATCTCTGCGCGAAGTTGCTCCCGAATACCGGCACACGCCTATTTTAATCGAACGCCCCAAGCAAGCGGCGCATGGCGATTACGCGTGCAACTTGGCAATGCAATTGGCGAAACCATTACGCAAAGCACCCCGTGAGATTGCGCAAGCGTTAATTGCCGCGCTACCGGCTTCGGAATTTGTCGAAAAAGTAGCGTTAGCCGGCGGAGGATTTATCAATTTTTTCATCAGCTTACCGGCTAAACAGGCGGTCATTCCGGCGGTATTAAATGCAGCGCACCTGTATGGTCGCAGTCAAGTCGGCGGCGAGCAAAAAGTCGGGGTGGAATTTGTCTCCGCCAATCCAACTGGTCCGCTGCACGTCGGTCACGGACGCGGAGCAGCGGTGGGTGATTGTTTGTGTAATTTGCTCGATGCAGCCGGCTGGGCGGTCACGCGCGAGTTTTATTACAACGATGCCGGCGCACAAATCGACAATTTAACGCTGTCGGTACAACTGCGCTGCAAAGGCATCACGCCAGACGACGCCGCATGGCCTGAGTCCGGGTATCGCGGCGATTACATTGCCGAGGTTGCTCATGCCTATCTGGCCAAAGAAACCATTGTCTCAGATGGCCAGAAAGTGACGGGCACAGGGGACGCGCAAGACTATGATTCTATTCGCGATTTCGCCGTGGCTTATTTACGCCGCGAGCAAGATTTAGATTTGCAGGCTTTTCAGGTGAAATTTGACGTGTACTCGCTCGAATCGGCGCTGTACACCGAAGGTAAAGTAGAAGAAACCGTCAATAATTTAATCGCCAGCGGACACACCTATCAGCAAGAGGCGGCGTTGTGGTTGCGCTCCACCGATTTTGGTGACGACAAAGACCGCGTAATGCGCAAATCAGATGGCGGTTTTACCTATTTTGTTCCGGATGTGGCCTACCATTTAGATAAGTGGCGACGCGGTTTTGTGCGCGTCATTAACGAGCAAGGCGCAGACCACCACAGCACCATCACGCGGGTGCGCGCCGGATTGCAAGCGCTCGATGCCGGCATTCCCATTGGCTGGCCTGAATATGTATTGCACCAAATGGTCACCGTACTGAAGAATGGTGAAGAGGTCAAAATTTCTAAACGCGCCGGCAGTTATGTCACCTTGCGAGATTTAATTGACGAAGTGGGGTGCGATGCAACGCGCTATTTTCTCGCCGCCCGCCATCCCGACTCGCAATTAGTATTTGATATTGACTTGGCGAAATCGCAAAGCAACGACAATCCGGTCTATTACATTCAATATGCCCACGCCCGCATTTGCACGGTTTTGCAACAATGGGGCGGCACACAAATTCAGTTAGCTCGTGTCAACTTCAGCGCACTTGACAGCGAAGACGAGCGCCAGCTATTGCAGCAACTCATTGATTATCCAGCGCTCATTGAAACTGCTGCGGCAGAGTTATCGCCACACTTACTGGCTTTTTATTTAAAGGAACTGGCGGCTGATTTCCATCGTTACTATAACGGCACACGATTTTTGGTGGACGATGAAGGTCTTAAGCTCGCACGCTTGGCACTGATTTTGGCGGTAGCGCAAGTGCTTAAAAATGGACTGGCGTTATTGGGTGTCACAGCGCCGGAGAAAATGTAATGAAATCAAGAGCAAATTCGATGCGAGGCAACGCAAAAAGCAATCCAAGTGCGCGCGGCGGCTCCTTATTTGCCGGCATTTTATTGGGAATAATTTTAGGATTGATTGCCGCAGGCGTGGTTGCTTGGTATATTTTGAAAAATGGCTCGGCCTCCTTTGACGACAAATCCTCACATTCTGCGGCAAAGCCTATGCTTGAAGCCAAACCGATTCCGATTCTAGGCGCAAAACCGATTACACCCGCGCTGTCAGCGGTTGCTTCTAGCGTGCCGCCAGCTTCGGGGGTGCTTCAAGCTAAAAAAGAATATGAATTTTATCGCGTACTGACGGACAAACCAGAAGCCGTGTCGGCGCGAACAAAGCCGCCGGTGCTAGTGAAAGAAACACGCCCCGCTGCCGCCGCTCCTGACCACGCGCTATATTTTATTCAAGCAGGTTCTTTTCCCAACAAAGAAGAGGCGGAAAAGCTCAAAGCCAAGCTTAGTTTATTGGGTATGGAGGTCACCGTTTTTGCGGTGAGCATTCCCGATAAAGGCACGTTTCACCGTGTTCGAGTCGGTCCTTTTAAGGGAAGCATTGAAATGAACAGCGCGTTAACCTTATTAATACAAAATGGCATTAGCCAAGCAACACCGGTTAAAGCACAATAACTTTTTATCAGGAGATTATGAACATGAAATTTCTAAAAGCAGGTTTGTTTAGCCTTTTCTTATTTTGTACGACAACTGCCTTTGCCGACATTCAGTTGGGACGTGATTATGAAAAACTCAGCCCCGCCCAAGCAACCCATTCCGGCACTAAAATCGAAGTGTTGGCGTTTTTCTTTTACGGCTGTTCGCATTGTTTTCATTTGCACGCCGAAATAAGCGCTTGGGAAAAAAAGCTGCCTAAGGATGTCAAACTAGAATACGTCCCCGTAACTTTCCAAGACTCGTGGGAAAGCATGGCGTTTACTTTTTATGCTTTAGAGTCGCTCGGTCAAGGCAAACGACTGCACGATGAATTGTATAAGGCTTGGAATATCGACAATATTGACTTGAGGAATAAAGCGAATGCGGTTGATTTTGTGACGCGGCGCGGGGTCAATCGCGCTCAATTTATCGCTGCTTATGACTCCTTTAGCGTCGGTAGCAAAGTCTCACGTGCCAATCAAATGGTGCGCGATTATACGATTCGCGGCACGCCCACCTTGGTGATTGATGGGCAATATCTGATTACTGGACTGACCCCAAGCGACACAATTCGTGTCTTAAATGAGCTATTAATTCAGATTCGCAAAGCACATGGAATTCGGAAAAACTAACCTTAACCTATCGGAGATAAAAATGAACGCGGAACGCATTATTCGCATTGTAGCTGGCAGCTTTGTTTTACTTTCATTGGCACTGGGCGCAGAAGCTAGCCCTGTTTTTGTAAGCGCGTACTTTTTACTGTTTACCGCTTTTGTTGGCTTAAATTTATTGCAAAGTGGCTTCACCAAAATCTGCCCGTTAAATAGCATTTTGGCAAAACTCGGTATTAAAGGCAGTTGCTAAACCAACTACCCATGCGTAATTTCACAGCGGCCCACTTTAGCCTGATTTTAATCGGGTTAATGTGGGTTTTCCCTTTTGTAAACTTTCTTCACGCCTACCCGATAACCACCTTCTACCAAGAATGGAGTGCAGTCATCTTAGGCTTATGCGCCATGCCGTTTTTGCTGTCTCGCACCGCTTGGCAAGAACCCGAAATTCCGCGCATTGTGTTATTACCAATCGGGCTATTATTTTTATTGATAGTGCAATATAGCTTAGGTTTAATTCCCAGTTTTGAACAAACGCTACTGTTTACGCTGTATTTTTTGTGGATCGCACTGCTGATGATGCTCGGACAACGGCTAAAGCGTGAGCTCGGTCTACCGCTACTGACGCAGGTTTTAGCGATTTTCCTCCTCGTCGGCACAGAACTTAACGCAGTCGCCGCTTTGCAACAACACTACGGCTGGCACTCATTTCTAGCCTCTTTCGTCACCGCAAAGGTCAGCGTCGCCGTGTATGGCAACATTGCGCAGCCCAATCATTTTGCCGATTATTTAACCTTAGGCTTGCTGTCGATTGGCTTGTTATTTGCACGCGGCATTTTGTCGCGACTGGCGACGATTGCTTTAGTTTTGCCGCTGTTGTTTGTCATGGTACTCAGCGGTTCACGCAGCGCATGGCTGTATTTACTGTTTATCCTTTTCGCCTCCTATTTCGCATATAGACGTAACCCATTGTTTATATTGGTTTTTAAATATGCAGCCTTGCTACTGCTTGGCTTTGCCGCCATGCACTGGGTCGTCCAACTGCCTTGGTTTATTGGCAATACCGGATCGGTGACAACCGTCGAGCGAATGTTCGCTGAAGGCGGAAGCGGCGCGATTCGATTGTATTTATGGCATGAAGCTGCGCTGATTTTTAGCCAGTTCCCGTGGCTAGGTGCAGGCTTTGGTCAATATGCTTGGCAACACTTTCAATGGGGTGCGACGCTACAAGACATCAGAATTTCTGGGCTTTACAACAATGCGCACAATGTTGTCATGCAGCTTGCAGCCGAAACCGGCATCCTAGGCTTAAGCATTTTTTTTATTAGCCTTGCGCTGTGGTTACGGCAAATTCGGCACATCACGTTTAGCCTTGAGCACGCCTGGGCGTATTGGGTTTTGGCGGTGATTGGCATTCATAGCTTACTGGAATATCCCTTGTGGTATGCCTACTTTATTGGCATTGTCGCCTTTCTATTGGGCGTATTAGATAACCAAAGTTATGAGCTGACGCTGAAAAAACCAGGACGGTTCGCAGTGGCCATGATTCTCGCGCTCGGCGTTTTGGCCTCCTTGCAACTGTATCAAGGCTATCGCAAATTGGAAATTGCGCTCAGCGTCAAACCCCTTGCGCCGGACGATCACAGCGTTGGTGCGCGGCAACGCACCCACCTAGCGGATGTTTACAATTACGCCTTACTGCGCCCGTTTGCCGAATTATTTATGAGCGGCATGATTGAAGTTGATGCAACGAACCTCGCGCAAAAGCTGATTTTGAATGAACGCAATTTGCGTTACATTCCAATAGCCTCCGTCGCCTATCGGCAAGCCTGGTTATTGGCGCTGGACAATCGTCTGCCGCAAGCCCAACTACAGTATGCGCAAGCACTCTGGTCTTATCCGACTGATGCGCAGACCGCAGTCAACGAGTTAAAACAATTTGCGCTGAAAGACCCAGCGCACTTTGCTGCTCTGTTAGAATTCGCCACCCAAAAAAACGAGGAGTATCAACGTGCAATTCATGCAAGATAATTTAATCATGGTGCTGATATTTTTGACCAGCGGGCTAATGCTGCTTTGGTCCATGTTTGGCAACAAAATGCGCGGCATCAAAGAAATTGATACCGCTTCCGCCGTGCAACTCATTAACCGCCAAAACGCCGTCATTCTGGATGTGCGTGAACCCAACGAATTCGCTGAAGGACATTTGCTCAATGCCAAATTGATACCCTTAAAAAAGCTGGCTGAACGTGTCGGCGAACTCGAAAAATATCGCAACAAGCCGATTTTGGTGGTTTGCCGCAGCGGACAACGCGCGGGCACTGGCACTAGTTTTCTAAATAAAGCCGGTTTTACCCAAACCTATAGTTTGTCCGGCGGCATCATAGCGTGGCAAAAAGCCAACTTGCCGCTGGAAAAATAATATGAAGAAAGTCTTAATGTATTGCACTGCAGTCTGCCCTTATTGCGTGAACGCAGAACGCTTGTTAAACGGCAAAGGCATCACTGATATTGAAAAAATTCGTATCGATTTGCATCCAGAACGCGGCGCAGAAATGATTGAGCGTACCGGTCGCCGCACCGTTCCGCAAATCTACATTGGCGATCGGCATATTGGTGGCTTCGATGATATGGCAGCGCTTGATCGTGCTGGCGAATTAAATAAATTGCTAACTACTTGATTATAAAGGATATTTTATGAATGATGTCACCACTTCCAACCCAGAGCAACCTGTGTTTAACATTGAAAAACTCTATGTAAAAGACCTGTCACTCGAAATTCCCCACGCGCCCGCCATTTTCTTGGTACGCGAGAATCCGCAAATTGATTTACAACTCAACACTCAAGCAGCAACGATAGAAGACGGCGTTTATGAAGTGACCGTCACCGTCACCGTCACTGCAAAACTCCCTGAGAAAAATCAAGTCATGTTTTTAGTTGAAGCCAAGCAAGCCGGCATTTTTCAGTTGCGTAACCTTCCGACGGCAGAAATGGAAACCGTGCTTGGCATTGCGTGTCCGAATATTCTTTATCCTTACCTGCGCGAAGTGGTTTCTGACCTTGTTGTTCGTGCCGGATTTGCTCCCGTTATTTTGAGCCCCATCAACTTTGAGGCCTTGTACACGCAACAAAAACATCAGCAGGCGCCCGAAGTCACCCACTAATTCAGCGAACCACAATCGCTTTCAGCCGACGAGAACCGCCTATTTTTACAGCACAAATCCGTGCTTTCCAGTTTCCTGTTTAGCCAAAATGCTATATAAGCTCATGATTATTAAGGATTATTTAAATTTTAACTCACCACAGAACATCCTCAAGCTGCGCCCTCGCTGCGCTGCAACACGCCGTGCGGTTTATGGACTGCTTTTCTTAAGCGGGTTGTTGAGCCACGCCGCGCACGCCTTTGAATTTATTTCTTTAGACAAACCGGCTATTTTGTACGACGCCCCCTCGCAAATGGCCAAAAAACGGTTCGTTGGCACGCGTTACTTACCTTTAGAGCAAATCGTCAGTGTCGATGGCTGGAGCAAAGTGAGAGATAGCAGCGGCGCGCTGTTTTGGGTTGAAAAAAATGCCGTGACTGCGCAACGCTTTGTACTAATTACGGTGCCTTTTGCAACCATTCGAAGTGCTGCGGACAGCACTGCGCCTATCGTCTTTTATGCGCAACAAAATGTTGCCTTGGCGCGCCTAGAAGCCACCGGAACCGGCTGGGTAAAAATCAAACATTTAGACGGCGCAACGGGTTATGTCAACATCACAGAAGTGTGGGGCGAATAATGAACATCTCCGTGTTAGGCGCAGGTGCGTGGGGAACGGCGCTGGCAATCAGCCTCGCTACTCAGCATCGCGTTCTGCTCTGGGCGCGCGACAGCGTGCAAGTGCAAGCGATGCAAGACAGCCATCGCAACCAGCGCTATTTGCCGGATCTACCCCTTCCCGATAATTTACAGCTCACGGCATCGCTCGAACAGGCGCTGAATCAAGCGCAGCTGTTAATTGTTGCCGTGCCCGTTTCCTCCTTTCGCGCCTGCTTGCAATCCGTTGCCACCCACTCAAAACCGGTTCCAGTGATCTGGTTGTGCAAAGGATTTGAGGCAGAAACCTCGGCATTGCCGCACCAAATAGCCGCCGACGTTTTGCCGCCGTCATTTCCACGCGCCACTTTATCCGGCCCCAGTTTCGCACAGGAAGTCGCGCAAAATCTGCCCACCGCATTGACGCTCGCCTCGACTGACTTAAGTTTTGCCCAACAAACTGCCCACACCTTACACCATTCGCGCTTGCGCATTTATTCCAGTGCCGATTTAGTCGGCGTGGAAGTTGGTGGCGCAGTCAAAAATGTGTTGGCGATTGCCTCTGGCATCAGCGATGGTTTAAAGCTAGGATTGAATGCCCGCGCCGCCTTACTCACCCGAGGCTTAGCAGAAATGGCTAGGCTAGGACAAAAGCTCGGCGGACAGGCTGCCACACTGGGCGGTTTATCGGGCGCAGGGGATTTAATTTTGACTTGTACCGGTGACTTATCGCGAAACCGGCAAGTCGGAATGTTGCTAGCCAATGGCAAAACCTTGCCCGCCATTCTGCGTGAACTGGGGCACGTTGCCGAAGGCGTTTACACCGCACGCGAAGTATTTAAACTGTCCCAAAAACTGGCGGTTAGTATGCCAATTTGCCACGCCGTTTATCAAATTTTATATGAAGGGCTGCCGGCTGCAATCGCCGCCGAAAGCCTACTAAATCGCATCCCTAGCGACGAATTACGCTAGAGGATGCGCTGTTCGTGCATTCAAGTTACCTATTTGCGTTTCAGCTTAGCGTGTTGATTCCGTTTGCTAAAATCGGAGCAGGCAAGCACTTTCACGCCTAAAAACAGCGCGAGTACTTGATTGTCCGCTGGGCTAGTTACTAAAATGCCTGGCTGCAGAAATCGGCATCCCCAATCATTAAAAGTAAGTCGTGTATTTTGAATTGTGCCAATCAAGAATAATCCAAGACTTAACGTCACCCTTCGACACGTGAAGCGCGAACGGTTGATTTAAACTGTTATCGACCTAAGAGAATTGCTCTGCAAGAAAATCAGCGATGGTGGGGTAGCGCAATTGATAGTTCAATTCGGTGCATAACCGATGGTTGTTCAGACGTCTCGATTCATTCATAAATGACCACATCATGGGCGAGACCGCTTGCGCAACTTCGCTGCGTGGCAAGCGAGTCGGGTGCGGCAAATGATAGGCATCGGCAATTTGATCAAAATAGTCACCCATTTTTTGTTCGTCATTATCGCTGGCGTGATAAATCCGGTTAGGCTGCCCGCGCCGAAATGTTGCCCACACAATGCTAGCCAAATCATCGGCATGAATGTGGTTGGTGTAGCTGTCTTGTGTTGATATAAGCGCCGGACTGCCCGCCTGAAGACGGTCGAGCGGCAGGCGATCGGCGCTGAAGATTCCCGGAACGCGCAAAATTTGCACCTGAATATGTTGGCGAATAGCCCAATCTCGAATGCTTTGTTCTGCATCTACCCTGCGCTTGGCGCGAGCCGATTGCGGATTAACCGGTGTGGTTTCATGAACAATTGCACCCGCGCAATCGCCGTAAACGCCGCTGGTGCTAATATAAATTAACCGTTTCGGTAAGCGTTTTAGCGACAGCGTCGCCAGCAAATGACGGGTACGCTGGTCTTGCTCGCCCGAAGCTGAGGGCGGCGCAAAGTGCAACACAGTGTCGGCGAGTCCGGCGATTTTGTGCAGTGAACGAGGCTGATCCAAATCACCGAAAATGGGCCGAATCCCTGCCAAACGCAAGTCTTGGCGATGCGCTTCGTTGCGGATTAGCCCGAAAAATTGGTAGCGTTTAGCGTGTAACTTTGCCACGCGCAACGCAATATCGCCGCAGCCAATGATGAGAATTTTTTTCATACTGTTATTATGCGGTAAAATCTAAACACTTGAAACTTCAAAGAAATCACGATGATTAATCGCTTTTTGTCCCCACTACTTAAAAAATTTAGGATATTTGATATGACTTTCAACGCAACTTTGTTACCTAGCAAGCATCAATTCACCGTTAAATCCACTGAAACAATTTTAGAAGCCGCGTTAGCGCAAGGCTACACTTTGCCATATAGCTGTCGCAATGGCGCGTGTGGCGTGTGCAAAGGCAAAATCATTGAGGGCAAAGTTGATTACGGCAATTTTCAGGCCTATTCGTTAAGCACTGCCGAGCAAGAAGCCGGTTTAGCCTTATTTTGCTGTGCAAAACCACAGTCAAATTTGATAATTGAAGCGTTGGAAGTCAGCACAGGACAAGAAATTCAAGTGAAAACGTTGCCAACCCGTGTCCAAAAAATGGAAAAAGTGGCGGAAGACGTGATGGTGATTTATCTCAAATTGCCAACCAACGAACGGCTGCAATTTTTTGCCGGTCAATACATTGATATTTTGCAAAAAGAGGGCAAGCCGCGTAGTTTTTCCTTGGCGAATGCGCCGCACGATGATGAATTTCTGCAGCTTCACGTGCGCAATATTGCCGGAGGCACATTTACCCAGCATGTTTTTAACGAAATGAAGCCTCGTGATATTTTGCGAATCAAAGGGCCGCTAGGGCGTTTTTGTCTGCAAGAAAATTCGGATAAGCCGATTGTTTTTATCGCCAGCGGGACCGGCTTTGCGCCTATCAAAGCGATTATTGAACACGCTTTACATATTGGCATCCAGCGCAAAATGTATTTTTATTGGGGCGTGCGCAAACAGGTCGATTTGTACATGCTCGAAAAAGCTAGGCAATGGGAAGCGGCCGGAATTAAATTTGTTCCGGTCGTGTCTGACGAGGCTTGGCAAGGTCGCACCGGTTTTGTTCATCAGGCAGTGGTCGATGATTTTGCGGATTTGTCGGGGTATCAGGTTTATGCCTGCGGAGCACCGGTCGTGGTTGAGGCTGCGCACCGTGATTTAACCGAAAAATGCGCACTGCCGAACGAATCTTTCTTCTCGGATGCGTTTACCTTTGCGCCAAAAAAATAACTCCTTGATTATATTGAATAATATGAAAAACATTAAAGCCGAACTGCCTATTCTTATCGCGCTCATTTTACTAGCACTTGGGGTGCTACTCGAGCATTCTGCGGTTCAGGCAGGCGGTCTGGCGCTGTGGGGATTATTGCTGATTATTTTAGTGGCCGTCATTGGCGTGGCATTTCGGATTGCGCATCATTCCGAATTGTTGGCGATTCGTTTTGGTGAACCGTATGGCACGTTAATTTTAACCTTAGCTGCCGTTTCGGTCGAAGTGGTTATTTTGGTTGTGTTGCTACAGGGCACACCAAACCCAACATTGGCGCGCGACACTGTTTTTTCCGCGATTATGTTTGATATCAACGGCATTCTGGGCATCGCGGCGATTGTCGGTGGGTTAAAACACGGCAGCGCTAAATATAATGTCGATTCGGCGAGCTCGTTTATTGCGATGTTGCTGGTTGCAATCGGCATTGGGATGTTCATCCCGGAGTTTGTGCCCGATTCGCAATGGAGCATTTATTCTATTTTTTCAATTAGCATTATGGCGGTAATGTATGCCGCGTTCTTGCGTTTGCAGACAGTGGAGCATCGAAAATTTTTTGAATATTCAGCCGAAACTAACGAGGAAGCCCACGATGCAACGGATAGCCCGAACAGCTTGCACATCTCAATTATGATCGGTGCGGTGGTTTTGGTTGGGCTGCTTTCGGAGGTTTTATCCGTGTTATTAGACGCCGGACTGACGGGAAGCAGCTTACCTAAAGCGATTCCTGCCGTGTTGGTTGCCCTGATTTCAGCCAGCCCAGAAATTCTCACCGCGCTCAAGGCGGCGCAACAAGATCGGATGCAAACCACCGTTAACATTGCGCTGGGCGCATCATTGGCGACCGTGCTGCTTACCCTACCCGTGATTGAAGCAATTGCGCTGCTAAGCGGCGAACGCATTGTGATGACGCTCACACCGATTCAAAATGGGATGTTGTTGCTAACGTTTATGGCCGTGATGAATAACTTGAATGACGGCGAAACGAACGCGATTGAAGGCATCAGTCATTTTGCTTTATTTGCCGCCTTTGTTGCGCTGGTCGGTCTGGGCTTGATTTAACAAAACGCGAATTTATTTTATTCACTCATCCGCCACCACAGCCTCCGCTTCGTCCTAAAGCGGGAAGGAACGCGCTCCAGCCTTCAGTGAACGGAATCAATCCGTGTCCGATTAAGTCTTTGATTGTTATCAATTTATTGGCGTGAACTTCACAAGGCATACCTTCCTCAAGCCTTGATTATTGCCACTTGTATGGCATGACCGAGCTGTTTTTAGAGCTGTTTTTAGAACTGCTCTTGCCACTTACTGCACGTTTAACCACTGCGCTTTGTGTAATAACAGTTCAAATTCGCTTATCGGCAAAGGCTTGCTGAACAAAAAACCCTGATAATTGGTGCAGAGCTTGAGTGCCAGCAAACTGCGCTGCCCTTCGGTTTCCACGCCTTCCGCTATCACATTTAGATTCATACTTTTTGCCATGGCGATAATCGTGCGCACGATCGCCTTGTCCTGTGCATCCGCCAAAATATCCCGCACGAAGGACTGGTCGATTTTCAGTTGGTCTAGCGGTAAGCGTTTGATGTTGGAGAGCGAGGAATAGCCGGTACCAAAATCGTCCATCGAGAACTTAATGCCCAATTCTTTCAGTTGAGTCATGATGCGAATGGTTGCTTCTATATCATACGCCAACATACTTTCGGTGATTTCCAGCTTCAGGAACGCAGGGCGAATACCACTTTGTTCGACACAAGTCCGTACCGTGCTGACAAAATCGGCCTCGCGCATTTGCCGCAAACTCACGTTGACCGCCAGCACCAAATTGCGCGTCAGTTCGTCAGCTTCCCACACTTTGAGTTGCGCGCAGGCTTGCTGCAACACCCAAGTGCCTATCGGTACAATTAGCCCCGTTTCTTCGGCCAGCGGGATAAATTGCACAGGTGACACCATGCCCAAAGTGGGATGAACCCAACGCAACAACACCTCCGCACCGATTGGCTGATAATCTTCGTCAACCTGCACTTGGTAATAAAGCTGTAATTGTTGTTGCGCCAAAGCATGACGCAACTCACGCTCTAACTCGCTGCGCTCCAATAATACCGCCTGAGTTTGCTCATCATAAAAACGTACTGCGTTGCGCCCCGCTGCCTTGGCTTGATACATCGCCGCATCAGCGTGTTGCAGTAATCCTTCTACGCTCGCCGAGCGATCGCAAAACATGGCCACGCCAATGCTGGATGAGGTGTAGTGTTCATCGTTGTTTAGCGCATAAGGGCGATTGATTTCCTGCAGAATTTTGTTCGCTACATTCTCGGCATGGGCACTGGCTTCGACGTACTTATCACTTAAGTTTTCCAGCAAAAGCACAAACTCATCGCCGCCCAAACGTGCCACGGTATCTTCTTGGCGGACGCAGTTTTTCAAACGCTTGGCGACTTCGATTAACAGCAAATCACCCACGCCATGCCCTTGGGTGTCATTGAGCGTTTTGAAGTTATCCAAGTCGATAAATAGCACCGCGCCATGTCGGTCGTTTTGCACATTTGCCGACAAGGAATGTTGTAATCTATCTAGCAGCAAACGCCGGTTGGGCAAGTTGGTGAGGGAATCATAAAACGCCAGCCGTTGGTTATCTTGTTCGCTGGCTTTGCGTTGCGTAATGTCGGTGCTGATTGCCACATATTGATACGGCTTACCATTAAAACCTTTGAAGGGCACGATGCTGGTATCAGACCAATACAACGCACCCGCCTTATTCCGATTGCAAATCTCGCCATGCCAGACTTCGCCCTGTCCAATCGCAAGATACATTTCTTTGAAAAAACTTTTGGGATGCGTACCCGAATTGAGAAAGCTCGGATTGTGTCCCAATGCTTCTTCACGAATACAACCGCTGATATTACAAAAACGGTCATTCACATAGGTAATCGTACCGTCCACATCAGTAATCAGCACAATCGCGTGTTCATCCAGCGCAAATTTTTGATATTGCAGCTCTTCTAAAGCACGCTTTGCTTCTTCTTCGCTGCGAGCAAGTTTTTCTTGTGCTTCGCGACTGGTTTTGAGATTGCCGCGAATTTGCTCATTCAACACCTCCAGCTCCAAAGTACGTTCAGTCACCCGATGTTCGAGATTTTGATAAACAGCATCCAAGTGCTGCGACATTCGATTAAAGGCATCCGCCAACTCGCCAAACTCGTCTTCCGAGGTAATTTCAATGGGACGAGTGAAATCTTGTGTGCGCTCTACGTCCTCAATCGCTGCTTGCAAACGCTTCAGCGGATGCACGATGGCTCGATCTTGCAACTGTAAATACAGCCAGATTGAGGCTGCACCCAATCCTAGCAACATGAATAATTGCTCGGCAAACATCATCCACATCGGCCATAACACTTCATTAGCTTCTTGTTCTACCACCAGTGTCCAACGCGAGTCGTAAAACGGCATCGAAGCGCCCAACATGGTTTTGTCATTCACGCCCGGATAAAACCCCATGGTTTCGCGACAACCTGTCCTGCATTTTGCCGCCGTTAAATAAGTACCATTCTTGCCGCAAATCACACCTGCTTGCTGCATGGTCGTGCGCCAAGGCGTTTCGCTGCCTTGCCCTTTCAAAAATTGTTCAGGATGATTAGGGGGTTCGGTAATCAGCAGATTCTCTTTGTTAACCAAATAATAGCTGAAGGACTTGCCGACGCCGGCGAGATAATATGCGCCCATATCGCCCACCAGATTGCCGATTTCGCCACTCACAATGTTAGTCAACATTCGCGCATCGGCGTGCACATAGACGATTCCATCTGCCACTTTGCCTGCTTGCCGGAGTACCGGTGCTGCAAAGGTCACAATCGGCACGCCTGCGTCATAATAAGGATCGGTATAGCCCGCTTGCAAATCTGCCTCCGGGTGATTCCACGCCAGCCCTTCGCGCTGCGGATCAGAGGACAAACGAATGATGCCTCCTTGCACATAATCAATCGCGTGATACACCGTCCAAGTCGGAATCTTGCGCGTGCCAGTCGCGATTTCATCTTTGAAAGGATGTTCTTCCAGCTTAAACACGTCGGTTGCCACAATGCTGGCAAACTGACTCCGCACCACCTTGGCATCGGCGTGCTGCAACAAATTCGCCAGCTGACGTGCCAATTTCTCATTTTGGTCAAGAAAGCGAATGACGCCTTGCTGCTTGGCATCGGCAAAATTCATTAGCCCGTTCAGCGAGGTGGTGACATTCAGCCAATAACTTTGATAGGTAAAATAGGCAAAGCCTACCGTCAGCGAGAAACCAAACACCAGTGCCGACAGGGCAAATATTTTCCATTTAATACTGAACTTGCGAAATTGATTGACCATTATTTTCTGTTTTGAGTTTGTCTAATTATTGTCGATTCAACCAGCCACAAGTGCTTAGGGTAACACCAAATCAATCCACCTTTCGCCGCAGCCAATCAAAGGATAATTTACGAAACTTGCGTTGTGGCGCGCAGCGAATTTACCCAGCAAGCGCAAGCCAAAAAATCCATTATAATCATATAGTTACATAAAAAATTGCGCCGACAGCGCGCGAAAATCAGCACCGCTTAAATCGAGCCTGCGCGGCGTTCAATTGAAATTCCGACCATCCGGCAACCGCGAATCGCTTGCAATTTTGCGGCACTGACTTTTACCCAAGGACATTTAAATTCGTTCAGTACAATGTGCGCGATATGTTCAACCAACGCTTCCAGCAGATGAAAGTGCTTACTGGCAAGAACTTGCTGCAAATGCAGCACTACATCGGCGTAATTTAACGCGTCGTCGATATTGTCGGACTTGCCTGCTAGCTGATTTGGCAAGGCAATTTCTAAATCAATTTGCAAGGTTTGCGGCACGCGTTTTTCCCATTCATACACACCGATTAAGGTCTCAATTTTCAGTTCGCGTAAAAAAATAATATCCATAAAGTGGTCAGAGTTTGGTTGAATTAAGGCAATCGAGTAAAATGCTGTTTTTGCATTTTAAGGCATTCCCGATGATGACTTTGATTTTTGTTGCACTGGCTTATTTATTGGGCTCAGTTTCTTTTGCGGTGTTAATGAGCCGGGCATTTGGTTTAGCCGATCCGCGTTCCTACGGCTCCGGCAACCCCGGCGCAACCAACGTGTTGCGTAGTGGCAAAAAAATCGCGGCGGCGTTAACGCTGTTTGGCGATGCCGCAAAAGGTTGGCTGGCGGTCTATTTCGCCATGCGCTTTGCGCCGCATAACGGTGACGGTCTGTTACTCATTTCCTGCGTTGCACTCGCCGTATTTTTGGGTCACGTATTTCCGATATTTCTTAAATTCAAAGGCGGAAAGGGTGTTGCCACTGCGCTGGGGATATTATTGGCACTCAATATTTGGATGGGTTTAACGGTCTTGGTCATCTGGATAGGCGTAGCACGTGTGTTTCGCTACTCCTCACTGGCTGCTCTACTTGCCGCCACCGCCACACCCATTATCGCGATGCTAATTCACTTACGTCCCGAGTTAATTCTAAGCTGCGCGTTGATGTCTATGCTCTTGATCTGGCGACACAAAAGCAACATAAACAACTTGCTCGCTGGCAAAGAAAGCAAAATTGGCCGCAAGAAAACTGCGGACACTGCCTCAGTATCCAAGCAGCCATCCTGAGTTCCTTCTCGCCTCAGTGCCAGACGCTCCTTTGCTTTGTCATGCTGGAATCACCCAAGTTTATATAAAACGCAGGCATAAAAAAACCCTCGATAATGACGCACCGAGGGCAATTAAGTTACAGCTTAATCGCAAAACCAAAGTTAGCTTTAAACAATTCAGCTATTTCAGGCTTTGAGTAGCGATGATTTTGACCGCCGCGACTCGCGATTTTAAGCGAGCCCATCAGTGACGCTAAACGCCCCGTTGTTTCCCAATCCCAACCCGTCTGAATACCATGCAGCAAACCGGCGCGATACGCATCCCCGCAACCCGTTGGATCAACAATCGCTTTCGCTTTCGGAGTCGGGATAGCAATCTCTTTGCCGTCAGCATAGATAATCGATCCGTCGCCACCCAAGGTGACAATCAGCGCGGTCACCCGTTGTGAAATATCTTTCAAGGATTTACCGGTCTTATCTTGCAGCATTTTTGCTTCATAATCATTGACGGTAATGTAATTCGCTTGGTCAATGAATTCGAGCAACTCTTCGCCAGAAAACATCGGCATTCCTTGACCGGGATCGAACACAAAAGGAATTTTTGCCTCGGCAAATTCTTGCGCATGCTTAATCATTCCGTCACGCCCATCCGGCGACACGATACCCAAAGTCACCTCTTTTGCCGCCGTCACATGGTTTAGATGCGACATACTCATTGCGCCCGGATGAAATGCCGTAATTTGATTATCGTCAATATCAGTCGTGATGAAAGCTTGACCCGTAAAGTTGCCAGAAACAACGCGTACATGCGTTTGAGGCAAACCTAGTTTTTCCAAACGCGTTGCATACGGCCCAAAATCATCGCCCACTGTGGCCATAATTAACGGCTCACCGCCCAAAAGCTGCAAGTTATAGGCAATATTGCCGGCACAACCACCGTATTCACGCCGCAACTCCGGCACTAAAAAAGCAACATTCAGAATATGAATCTGCTCCGGCAAAATGTGTTTCTTAAACTGGTCTTGAAACACCATGATGGTGTCGTAAGCTAGCGAACCGCAAATAAGTGTCTTCATATTGTTTCCGTATCAAAAATTAGGATAGCTGAATTATAACAGCTGCCCTGCCATTGGGACGCTCGGTGTTCTGACTGCACCGACAAGAATACGCGAATCGAATATCCGCTTCTGACGGCCGCGAGTGAGTGACTTGTGTCGGCACAACTTTTAGTATAACTCCATGATTATTATGATATTTTTTAATTTTGAATGTTGCCAAAATAACCAATTTTACTCAACCTCGCTTTATAAGCTTAAGCGGGCATCGCTTTATAACACGGTTCGCTATGGTAAACTGCACGCACTTTTTTGCGGGATAAAACCATGTCTGGAAACTCTTTTGGGCGCTTATTTTGCGTCACTTCGTTTGGCGAGTCGCACGGAGCGGCGATTGGTTGCATCGTCGATGGTTGCCCACCGGGATTGGCGTTATGCGCCGACGATTTACAAACCGACCTTGACCGCCGTAAGCCAGGCACGTCGCGCCATGTCACGCAACGGCGCGAGTCGGATACCGTGGAAATTTTATCTGGCGTGTTTGAAGGCAAAACCACGGGCACGCCGATTGCCTTGCTGATTCGCAACGAAGATCAGCGCAGCAAAGATTACGGCGACATCGCCCACACTTTCCGCCCCGGTCACGCCGATTACACCTACTGGCAAAAATACGGCATTCGTGATTATCGCGGTGGCGGGCGGGCTTCGGCGCGCGAAACGGCGGCGCGGGTGGCGGCGGGCGCAATTGCCAAAAAATGGTTGTCCGAAAAATTTGGCATCACGGTGCGCGGCTATTTAGCCCAGTTGGGCGAAATCGACGTTCCATTTAAAAGCTGGGACGCGGTGAATGAAAACGCGTTTTTCGTCGCCGACAGCAACGCCGTGCCGCAATTGGAAAATTATATGGACGCACTGCGTAAATCCGGCGATTCGATTGGTGCGAAGTTGGCGGTAGTGGCGCATAACGTGCCTGTCGGCTGGGGCGAACCGGTGTTTGATCGGCTGGATGCAGACATCGCCCATGCGTTGATGGGCATTAACGCGGTGAAAGGCGTGGAAATCGGTGCGGGTTTCGCTTGCGTCACCCAGCGAGGGAGCGAACATGGCGACGAACTCACACCGACCGGATTTTTATCTAATCATGCAGGCGGCATTCTGGGCGGCATTTCCACCGGGCAAGATATTGTGGCGCAGTACGCGATTAAACCGACCTCCAGCATTCGACTTCCGCGTCAGTCGATTAACCAAGCAGGCGAAGCGGTGATGGTTGCCACCGAAGGGCGACACGACCCTTGCGTCGGCATTCGCGCCACACCGATTGCCGAAGCCATGCTGGCGTTGGTGCTCATTGACCATGCCTTACGTCATCGCGCACAAAATGCCGACGTAATCTGCTGGACGCCAAAATTATGAGTCGCGGAACGCCGATGGAGTCGTTTTACCAGTGGGATGGAGATACGCTGGTGTTAAATATTTTAGGCAGGCCTCGCGCCAAACGCACCAAAATCGGTAAAGTCATCGGACGGCAGTTGGAAATTCATGTGGCGGAAGACCCCGTGCGCGGTAAAGCCACTGCACATTTAGTAGAATTTTTAGCAGAAGAATTTGGGGTGGCAAAAAGCGCTGTCACCGTGGTATTCGGCACTTACAATGTCAATAAACAGTTACGCATCGTTGCACCAAAAAAGTTGCCGAGCGCAATTCCTGAAAAAAAATCAATATAATCAACGAGTTATCTTTTTTTCGGGCTTGACGTCGCTCCAGTCATAGCCCGGCGCCATTGCCTTGGTTGACTCAGGTCGCAACGCGCCCAGTTTGCAAATAAAACGCTGACCTTCTTTTAGCTTGATTGTTTCCGTTAACATCCGCGTAATATCCTGCGCGTGTTGTGCATCGGGTACCAACGCAATCGTTTGCGAATCTTTTTCTGATACCAATAAAATGCGGTAAAAGTTTTTTTGAATGCGTAAGTGCTTAGGTACGTTATCAGGCATGGCGGATAATTCCTTGAAATAATTGAAATAAAGACGCAGGCAAGATCATACAAAACATTTGCTTAGACTGCTCTAGTATCGGCAGTTTCAAACAAAAAGGAGCCTAAGCTCCTTTTTGTTTATCTGCGCATTGCCAACAAGCTTAAGCGGCCGCCACCACTTTACGTGGTGCGAGTTTTTCTTTGATACGTGCCGATTTGCCAGAACGTTCACGCAGGTAATACAGTTTGGCGCGACGCACATCGCCGCGACGCTTAACTTCAATGCCATCGATTGAAGGGGAATAAGTTTGAAAGGTCCGCTCTACGCCTTCGCCAGAGGAGACTTTACGCACGATAAAGGATGAGTTCAGACCTTTGTTGCGCTTGGCAATCACCACGCCCTCAAAAGATTGAGTCCGTTTGCGCTCTCCTTCAACGACATTGACGTTAACAATGACGGTATCGCCTGGGGCGAAAAGAGGAATGATTTTACCCAAACGGGCGATTTCTTCTTTTTCTAAAATTCCAATCAGATTCATGTTATTTCCTATTGTTGTACGGAGACTTGTTCCTGCTGGTACGCTGCCAGTAGCCGAGCTTCCTGTTTTGTTAACTGGCGCTTTGCCAGCAAATCTGGGCGACGTTCCGCAGTCCGACCTAATGACTGTTTCAATCGCCACTGCTCTATTTCAGCATGGTGTCCAGACAATAAAACGTCAGGAATGCCCTCGCCGTCATAAATTTCTGGGCGCGTGTAGTGCGGACAATCGAGCAAACCGTGCACAAACGAATCTTGCTGCGCCGATTCGGCATCGCCCAACACACCGGGCAATTGCCGCACCAAACTGTCAATCAACACCATCGCCGCCAATTCTCCCCCGGACAAAACGTAATCACCGATCGAGATTTCTTCATCTACATGCCGCCGAATAAAGCGTTCATCCACACCTTCATACCGACTCGTCAGCAAAATTAAATCTTCATTGCGCACCAACAATTCTTGCCCCACTTGATGCGTCAACGGACGACCTTGCGGTGACAAATGAATCACGCGACTTTTCTTGCTGCTTATTTGCGCTTGCGCCGTTTTCGCCGCAGTAAGCGCTTTTGCTAACGGCTCAATCAACATCACCATGCCAGGACCGCCGCCGAAAGGCCTGTCGTCCACCGTGCGGTGATTGTCGCTGGTAAAGTCTCGCGGATTCCAAGTTTGCAACTGAAACTTTTTTTGTTCCGCTGCGCGCCGCGTTACACCGTATTGAGTGATGGCCGCGAACATATCCGGGAACAGCGTAACGACATCAAACCTCATTGCAGATAATCCGCCTGCCAATCCACCCGAATGGATTTCTCTGCCAAATTCACACCTTGAATTACGCTGGCAATAAAAGGAATCAGGCGTTCCACACCTTCAGCATCCCGCACACTCAGCACATCATTCGCACCGGTTTCCAACAAGGTATCCACCGTTCCCAGCACTTCATCAGCGAGATTGACGACATTCATGCCAATCAAATCAGACCAGTAATACTCACCTTCGGCCTGCGCAGGCAAGCTATCTCGATGGATTGCGACCAGCAGACCTTTGCATTGCTCGGCGCTGGTGCGATCTAAAATACCGGGAAGTTTGGCGATGATAATTTTGCCGTGGACGTTGGCTTCCAACACTTCCACCTTGCGCCACGGCTGCTTATCGTTACCGAGATACCACGCGTCGTAATCCAGCAGACCATCCAAATATTCGGTAAAAGTTTGCACTTTCACCCAACCGAGAATCCCTTGCGCGCCAACAATTCGCCCCATGACAACCATGGAGTCAGCGAAATTAGGCAGTTGCGGTTGCACCAGCGCGTTTCACCAACTTAGCCACGGCATCGCTGAATTGCGCGCCATGTTGTTGCCAATGCGCAACACGTCCCAAATCCAAACGCAGACCTTCTTGACCTTCAGCTGCCAATGGATTGTAAAAACCAACGCGCTCAATAAAACGACCATCACGACGATTGCGCGAATCCGCTACAACGACATTGTAAAAAGGACGATTCTTAGAACCGCCGCGAGCCATACGAATGATAACCATAGTCAAAATCCAATAAAAAGGATTGGCCAAATGCCAAAGGGCGCGAATTCTACGATATTTGGGGAAAGAATGGCAAGCAGAATACGCATTTCAGTCTGTTAGTTTTATATTTTACTTTTCTGGTTTGCCAATACCGCTGAATACGCTTGCGCGAAAGTGACAATCACCTCACGCACTACTTTGCGTTGCGCCAGCGGCAAACCAAGATAAGCTTCAAACACCTCACGTTCTCGATAGGCAATGCCTTCATCCCAGCGAGCGGTTTGCTGTTGAATGCGCTGCTCGACTTCCACGCCATAGCGCAATTCTTGCGGTGAAATTTGCAACCATTCCGCCAAGATTAAAATCTTTTCTTGTCTGGGTATGGATTCACCGAGCAACCAACGACGCACCCCGTGCAAGGTCATCGACTTGCCCCAGTAGCGCAAATTAAATTCTCGTTCTAGTACGGCAGGTTTCGCCTCAAATCCAGCCGCCAGCATGGCTTTACGTAACCGTAATGCAAACTTTTTATTTGAATTTTCCATGGCGCAAAGTTACTGGCGTAAGCAAAGGCAATGTGAAAAGTCAGTTTACAAACAGTTACGTGATTTATTTGACTTTTGATTACGTAATAAAGCAGAATCAACTTAAGCTCAATCGTCTTAAGAGTTTTTGTGGACGTTTTAAATCGAGACTGACCTTATCTATCTACTTATTTTTAAAGGAAATTAACATGAAGAAAAACATCTTGGCATTAGTGCTGTTATCTGCAATCGCAACACCAGCCATGGCAGACAACGCCGGCAAGGTATATGTAGCAGGTAACCTGGGAACAGCAAGCCTTGTCAATGCAACGGTAACTATCAATGGCATACCATATACTTACGTGAATCCGGGAACTATTAGTTTTGCGGCAGGTTATCAGTTTAGCCCTAACATTGCGGCTGAAGTTGGCTACACTTCTTTTGGTGACACAATGTTAACTTCAACGACTGGCGAAGTTACTTTATCAACGAATTCAGTTACGCTCACAGCACTAGCCATGTACCCGTTGACTGCCGATTTAGATTTAATTGGTAAAGTAGGAATGTCGAGTAATCATGCCACTCAGAAGGCTACTGGAAATCTCTACTATACAGATGGAACACAAAGTAAATCTACGTCACAAAGTGATATGTTGTTTGGTATCGGCGCACAATATCATGCAACCTCTCATCTAAGACTCCGTGCACAGTTTGAGAATTTTGGAAAATTTAGCGGTGGCTCAGCTCCGTTAGCGATAACCACATTTTCACTCGGAATTGCTTATTTGTTCTAACTATTTGATTATATTCATATTAAAGCCGAGCTTACCCGGCTTTAATACTACGTAAACTTTCAACCGCTTTCATCGGTTCAACATCTTCAAACAAGCGCGCCATGCTGAGTGTGAGTGCCACCGATTCCAATACACAAGATTCTTGAACTGCGAAGTCGCGTAACAACCAGCGTTCATCCGCTTGGCGGCGAAAGCTTTCTACGCTGCGCCGTTCAATATTCACCAACACATATTCCTCAAGGCTATCAATTTTTCGATAGGCGACAAATTTTGCCCCGCTATCATAAGCTTGCGTTGAGTCGGACAGCACTTCGACAATCAGCTTTGGATGTTGGATAAACAGCGCCGCCGCTTTGTCGCCCGCATGACAAGTATCTATCACGTCGGGTTAATAAAACGCATTGATGGCTTGCACATTTAATTTCATGTCGGACATCAAAGCGCGACAAGGTGTGCCACGCAAATGGTTGCGTAAAGCGCTGCCCAAATTCAGACCAACAATCACATGATCCTGCCGCGCCCCCACCCTATTGAACACCTCACCGTCTAGGTATTCGTGCTTATCCATTTGTTCCGCTTCCCAAGCCAAAAAATCTTTCGCGCTAAAGGGTATTTTTTTTTGTGGCAATCCCATAATATTCTCCAATTAAATCAGATAATTAGTTAATAAAGCGCTCATTTATTCCGTTCGTGGTGAGCTTGTCGAACCATGCACGGAAATAAGTCGCAACTTAAATTCACCCTTCGACAAGGCACTCCTGAGCCAGTCGAAGGGCTCAGGGCGAACGGCTGTTTTGTATCACTACGCCCGCCGCCAAGTGGTGCCGTGTGCGGAATCCTCCAGCACGACTCCATCGGCTAATAATTGCTGGCGAATCTTATCCGCTTCGGCGAAGTTTTTTGCTTGTTTTGCGGCAACGCGGGCGGCAATCTGTTGTTGAATGGCCGCGTCATCCAAGCCACCAGCCGCAGCCGTGCCTTGTAAAAACGTCTGTGCATCGCGTTGCAACAGTCCTAATTTTGCTGCCAACGCTTTCAATAATGCCGCCGCTTCCATTGAGCCCTGACGATTCACTTCATTCGCCAAGTCAAACAACACCGCGAGTGCTTCCGGTGTGTTGAAATCGTCATTCATTGCCGCATCAAAACGCTGTGCATACGCTGAATCGGTATTCACCTCGCTGGGCAACGGCGCATTGACGCTTTTCAACGCGGTATAAAGTCGGGTCAGTGCGATTTTTGCATCATCCAAATGCGCATCCGAATAATTCAGCGGACTACGGTAATGCGCGCGCAAAATAAAAAAGCGCACGACTTCCGCATCATATTGCTTGAGCACTTCACGAATGGTGAAAAAATTGCCCAGACTTTTCGACATTTTTTCGTTATCCACGCGCACAAAACCGTTGTGCATCCAATAATTGACATATTGACCGCCATGCGCACCCTCGGATTGGGCAATTTCATTTTCGTGATGCGGAAATTGCAAATCCGCGCCACCGCCGTGAATATCGAACTGATTACCTAATAAATCCGCGCCCATCGCCGAGCATTCAATATGCCAACCGGGGCGACCTTTGCCCCATTTTGAATCCCATTGCACGTCAGCACTGTCACTCATTTTGGTATGTTTCCACAACACAAAATCCAGTGGGTCGTGCTTGTTTTCTGCCACTTCGACTCGTTCACCCGCACGTAAATCCTGCAACGACTTACCAGACAATTTGCCATAGCCGGCAAACTTTCGCACCGCGAAATTCACATCGCCATCCGCGCCTTGGTACGCTAAACCGCGTTGCTCCAACTGCTCAATCAGCGCCAACATTTGCGGCACAAACTGGGTTGCGCGCGGCTCATGGTCGGGGCGCAGTACGCCTAAAGCGTCCGCATCTTGGTGCATTGCATCAATAAATCGTTGCGTAAGCACATGAATAGATTCATTATTTTTTATAGCGCGCTGAATAATTTTGTCATCAATGTCAGTAATATTGCGCACATAGGTGACGGCATAACCGCTGGCTTTTAACCAGCGATACACCATATCGAACACCACCATCACCCGTGCATGACCCAGATGACAAAAATCGTACACCGTCATGCCGCAAACATACATTCGAACGGCGTTGTGATCGATGGGGTGGAATACCTGTTTTGCTCCACCCAGTGTGTTATAAATTTTAAGCATGATTTAAATCCATTTATCGAATAAGGTAAAACGCGCGCCTAAATATGCAGACGCTTTGTTGCTGGCACTGTTTGCAAAAAAATAGTAGCTTAACACCATGATTATAAAGCGTTTTTTCAATTTGTTTTATCCAGAAAACTCGAAACAGATTGAATCTAGGGTTGCGTTACATCCTCCTTTGCAAGGCTAAACTGCGCAATCACGGGAGCGTGATCGGAAGGGCGTTCCCATTTTCGCGGGTTTCTATCAACCCAGCATTGTGTACATTTTAATGCCGCACTGACCAAAATATGGTCGATACGCATTCCGGTATTGCGACGAAAGGACATCATTCGGTAATCCCACCAAGTAAAACTTTTCTCGGCTTGCTCAAATAAGCGAAACGAATCGCGCAAGCCCAGCGCAATCAAGCCTTGGAACGCAGCGCGCTCTTCCTCGCTCACCAAAATAGCTCCCTGCCACACCAGCGGATCATGCACATCGCAATCGGCGGGGGCAATATTGAAGTCACCGAGTAAAACCAAGCGTTCATGCGTCGCCATTTCCAGTTTTAACCATGCTTTTAGCGCTGCTAACCACTTTAATTTGTACTGAAATTTATCAGAATCCAGACTTTGACCGTTAGGAATATACACACAGACAATCCGTACACCCTTGACGGTTGCGGCCAGCACTCGCTTTTGCTCATCGGCAAAATCAGGAATGCCAACCTGCACCTCGCTAATCGGCAAGCGGCTTACAATCGCCACGCCGTTATAGGTCTTTTGACCGGAAAAGACGCTGTGATAACCCGCCGCCGCGAGCTGCGCATGTGGGAAATCGGCATCTTGCTGCTTGGTTTCTTGCAAGCAAACCGCGTCCATTGGATTGTCGGCCAACCACAGTAACAAATGCGGTAGCCGCACTTTTAAAGAGTTTACATTCCAAGTGGCAATTTTCATTTGTAACCTATTGATTATATTGAATAATTTTAAATATCACCTTCGCTCACTCCTGCAAGAAACGATGATTGGCAAAAAACAGCGCACCTTAACCAGTAAAATCAGCTCTGGCAATCCTGAAAAATTTGCTTTTTCAGCCCGTTGTGGATGCAAGCTGCCTAGTTTAGAATGCGCGCTCTCAAAATTCCCAAGAAAGTTTTTCGTGTCACAACAAGCGTTGGTCGAAATCCGTGATGTCAATTTTTCCTATGATAGCCGCCCGATTCTAAAAGGGATCAACATGACTTTTCACAAAGGAAAAGTGATTGCCATTATGGGCGGCAGCGGTTGCGGCAAGACCACGTTGTTTCGTTTGATTGGCGGCGCGTTGCGTCCAACCAAGGGCGACATTACCATAGCCGGGCAAAACATCCATCAACTGGATCAACACGGTTTGTATGCCATGCGCCGCAAAATGGGCGTGTTGTTCCAATTTGGCGCACTGTTTACCGATATGTCGGTGTATGACAACGTGGCGTTTCAAATGCGCGAACACACCGACTTACCGGAAGAAATGATTCATGATTTGGTGATGATGAAACTGCATTCCGTTGGCTTGCGCGGTACGCACGCTTTAATGCCCGCCGAATTATCGGGTGGCATGGCGCGTCGCGTTGCCTTGGCGCGCACCGTGGCACTCGATCCGATGCTGATTTTGTACGATGAACCGTTTGCCGGACTCGACCCCATTTCGCTTTCCGTGGTCGGCGCGTCGATTCGGCGGCTGAATAATGCGCTGGGCGCAACCTCAGTCGTCGTCACACACGACGTGCAAGAATCACTAAAGATCGTTGATTATATTTACTTTATTTCTGATGGCGTCATTGTCGCCGAAGGCACGCCCGCCGAAATTGAAGCCTCGGATAAACCTTATGTACATCAATTTGTCCACGGTAAAATGGATGGTCCTTTGCCATTTCATTATCCCAGCTCTGATTATCGGCAAGATTTAGGAGTGAGCGTCTGATGCCTTTTATTCAAAGCGTGCAACAAATCGGCCACCGCACCGTCAATGGCATCTGGCGACTCGGTGTCGTCAGTCGATTTTTTCTACTCATTTTGCTCAACTCGGGCGCCAGCTTCCGCCGCTTTCAACTCACCCTGCGCGAGTTGTTTTTTACCGGCGTGATGTCACTCATTATTATTTTGGTGGCAGGTTTGTTTGTTGGCATTGTGCTGGGCTTGCAAGGTTACGAAACGCTTAAAAGCTATGGCTCAGAATCAGCTTTGGGTACCTTGGTCGCACTTAGTTTGGTACGCGAATTAGGTCCGGTGTTGGCGGCTTTATTATTTGCCAGCCGCGCCGGTTCAGCAATGACCGCAGAAATCGGCTTGATGAAAGCCACCGAACAACTGGCGGCGATGGAAATGATGGCGGTAAGCCCGATTGCTCGCGTGGTCGCACCGCGATTTTGGGCAGGGGTAATTTCCATGCCGCTACTGGCAGCCATGTTTTCTGCGATGGGCGTTTTTGGCGGATATTTGGTTGGCGTCGTGTTTATCGGCGTGGACGAGGGTTCATTCTGGTCACAAATGCAAGGCGCGGTTGATTTTCAGCATGATATTTTAAATGGTGCGTTGAAAAGTTTAGTGTTTGGCATTGCGGTGACGGTCATCGCTTTATTTGAAGGCTTTGATGCACCGCCAACCGCCGAAGGGGTTTCAGGCGCAACGACACGCACCGTGGTGCAATCGTCGTTAGCGATTTTGTTACTGGATGTTGTTTTAACTGCATTTATGTTTCGAGGGATTTGACATGGAACGGACGAAATTAGATTTATGGGTAGGCGCTTTTGTGGTGGCGGGCTTGGCGGCGCTGGCGATTTTGGCCTTTAAAGTGGGCAATGCTGGCACGTACAACGTCAAAGATGCCTATCAATTACACGCGCACTTTACCAACATTGGCGGCTTAAAACCGACCGCTTCGGTGCGCAGCGCAGGCGTGTTAATTGGTCGCGTCACCGATATTAAATTAAATGCCGAACGCTACGAAGCCGAAGTCACCATGAGTATCGACAAGCGTTACACTTTTCCCAAAGACAGTTTGATTAGCGTGCTGACCTCGGGTTTGCTAGGCGAACAATATGTCAGCCTGAAACAAGGCGCGGACGAAGAAATGCTGGTGAACAATGACGAAATTAAGCAATCGCGTTCGGCCATGGTGTTGGAAGATTTAATCGGGCAGGTCATCGCCAGCAAAGCGGAAGTCACTCAATAAGCAGGAGCCCCTATGAAAATAGTTTTTAGCAGTTTATTTGCCTTATTCTTGATCAACAGCACCGTTGCCCACGCCGAATCCGTGCGTCCTGACGTGCTGGTACAAACCGTGGTGCAAGATGTTCTCACCACCTTGCGCCATGAAAAAGACAAGAAAAAAATTCAAGCCGTGGTGGATGAAAAAGTGTTGCCGCTGTTTGACTTCGCGCTAATGACAAAACGCGCCGTGGTCACTACCGTGGGTAAAACCGAATGGGCGCACTATCCAGAGGCAAAGAAAACGAGACTCATCGAACAATTTCGCCAATTTCTGGTGCGTGACTATATTCAACGCTCGTTTTCTGCGATTGGCGAGGCAAAAATAAAAGTCAATGAAATCAATGGCTTAAATGAAGCAGATACCGATGCGACTGTGCGCACGCTAATTACCACCCAAGGTGAAGCAGCGATTCCGGTCGATTATGATATGAAGAAAACTGCGTCGGGCTGGAAAGTGACTGACATTGCCATTCATGGCGCACGTGTTGCGCTATCAATTTACAAACATCAGTTTGAAAACATACTGCGCCAAGACTCGATTGATGGGCTGATTCAGTACTTGGAGCACGCCAATCAAACTGCCGATGCAGCCATGGCAAAAAAGGCGATTACACGGTGAGCAAAGCTAGCGTGAGCGCACATACTTTGAGCGGCAACATCACCCTAGACGTTGCCGCCAACCTCTATCGAACGGGTCTGCCCATACCTTCTGGCATCACAGACCTGACCATTGATTGGTCGAATGTTCAGGCGGTAGATTCTTCTGCCATCAGTTTGTTATTGGCCTGGCAGCGTGCCGCACAACGGCAAAAAGTTCAGCTGCGCTTCAGTAACCTGCCCGAAAACCTGCTCAGCCTCGCCAATTTGTACGGCGTTACTGAACTACTTTCCCTGCACTAAACGTTATGAAAATTACCCCAGAGAGTATTCAACTCAGTCTTGAACAAGGCATGAACTGCGTTCATGTCGCTGTTACCGGCGATGGTCGACATTTTGAAGCGCTGATTGTCAGTGCCGAGTTTGCCGGAAAAAGTCGCTTGCAACGCCATCAGCACGCCTATCAAGCGCTAGGAGAACGAATGCGCGACGAGATTCACGCCCTATCTATCAAAACGCTAACGCCGCAAGAGTGGCAAAGTTAGGCGCTTTTCGAACTCCAGAGTAACGCTGATTAACGCAACCATTCAGCCTAAGTCCTGCTGCTGTCACGAACGAAACAGATCAATGTTTCCAGATTGCTGCCAATTTTTTAACAAAGGAAGGCGTCTAAATTGCTATTGATGATCGACAACTACGACTCGTTTACTTATAACTTGGTTCAGTATTTTGCTGAGTTAGGTCAAGAAGTGTTGGTTTATCGCAACGATGAAATTGCACTCGCTGACATCACTCAGCTCAAGCCAGACTATTTGGTTATTTCCCCTGGCCCTTGCACGCCGAACGAAGCGGGCATTTCTGTGCCGGCCATCCAACATTTCGCGGGAAAAATCCCCTTGCTGGGCGTTTGTCTAGGTCATCAAAGTATTGGACAAGCTTTTGGCGGGCAGATCATTCACGCAAAAACCTTGATGCACGGAAAAACCTCATTGATTCAACACGTTAGTAATAGTGTGTTTACCGGCTTACCCAATCCTTTTACCGCAACTCGCTATCATTCTTTAGTGATTGAACGCGAATCGTTGCCGGATTGCTTAGATATTACAGCTTGGGCAGCCGATGGTGAAATCATGGGTGTGCGTCATAAAACCCTGGCGGTACATGGCGTTCAGTTTCATCCTGAATCAATTTTGACCGAACATGGCCACGCCTTGCTGCAAAACTTCCTAGATAAGAAAAGCTAAATTATCCTTTAAAATCAAGTACATAGCAGAAATAAGCGCCGCAGTTGCAATCAACATCAGCCAAAAATTGCGCTGTCGTTGTTGCAACATAAAATCACGCAACACAGCTTCATATTGCGTGGTGGGATTTTCACTTAGTCGTTGATGAAGTAAACGTGGAATTTGCGGTAATAATGTGGCGTAGCGCGGCGCTTCGATCTTCAGTGAACGGATAAAGCCGCGCCAGCCGACTTGTTCACTCATCCAGCGCTCCAACCAAGGCTTGGCCGTTTTCCATAAATCTAGCTCAGGATCAAGTTGTAAGCCTAAACCCTCAATGTTCAACAGCGTTTTTTGCAACAAAACCAATTGCGGTTGAATTTCAACACCAAAACGACGTGAAGTTTGAAATAAACGCAACAGCACGCGCCCAAAAGAAACTTCACGCAATGGTCGATCAAAAATCGGTTCGCAAACGGAACGAATGGCAGCCTCAAGTTCATCAACCCGCGTTTTTGCAGGCACCCAGCCAGATTCAATATGCACCTCAGCGACGCGCTTGTAATCCCGATTGAAAAAAGCAATAAAGTTTTGTGCTAGATAATTTTTATCCGTGTCATTCAGCGAACCCATAATGCCAAAATCCAGTGCTATATAGCGACCATCGCGCGCGACTTGGATGTTGCCAGGGTGCATATCTGCATGAAAAAAACCATCTCGAAACACTTGCATATAAAAAATCTTCACCCCATCCGCTGCTAACCTTGAAATATCAACTTTGGCCGCCCGCAACGCGTCCAACTGGCTAATTGGAATGCCATCCATGCGCTCCATCACCATCACGTTACTGCTGCACCAATCCCAGTAAATTTCCGGCACTAACAATAAAGGTGAATCGGCAAAATTTCTTTTTAGTTGGCTGGCGTTCGCGGCTTCGCGCATTAAATCTAACTCGTCGTGCAGGTATTTTTCAAATTCCACCACGACCAGCCTAGGTTTCAACCGCTTACCGTCATCCCACCAACGTTCTATTAGGCGTGCCAAGCTTTCCAGCAAGGCCAAGTCGTGCTCAATAATATTAACAATGCCAGGGCGCAATATTTTAACCGCCACCTTGCGACCATCCGGCAAAACTGCGAAGTGCACTTGCGCAACCGATGCACTGGCGATTGGCTTTTCATCAAAGCTTTGGAAGACATCGGACAATTTTTTTTGAAACGAGGATTCCAATAAGGCAAGGGCTTGCGCAAAAGGGAAAGGCGGTACCCGATCTTGCAACTTGGCTAATTCGTCTGCCAAATCGGGTGGCATTAAGTCGCGCCGCGTTGAAAGCATCTGGCCAAATTTGACGAAAATAGGACCCAGCGCTTCTAAGGCTAGCCGCAGGCGTTCGCCACGAGGTGCTGTGATATTGCGCGCAAAAAAGATGCTATTCAGCGGCGTTTTTAGCCAACGGGTTCGAGCGTGGACAAGCAGAAATTCATCTAAGCCAAAACGAACAATGACCGTTAAAATTTTAATGATTCGAAAGATTCGCATTCGTAATGATCCGCAGAGTGAAGTAACGAGGGTTGAGTGGATTGTATCAAGCTACTCGCGCCCTGATGCACAAATGCAATGCGAATCATGAAAAACGGCGCGTTTTTTAGATGCGCCGTTTTTTAAAGAAGCCACTTATTTATCCTGTTTCTTGTGAACTCTTCCACAAGAATGCGCTGGACTCGTTAAAGCAATCAAGGAACCGTTCGATTACATCAGTGTTGTATTAACCAGGATTAGATTCAAGCGATTTTAAGCGATTTGTTGAATTCCACTTAATAGCCAAACCGCTTGTTCGTCTTTCAAGTTTTTCTGGACGTGCCATACCTCATCAAAATGTTCAGTGGCATTGTTATTTTCACGCAACTGTCCGCTCATGCGCACGCTGGCAATTGCTGTGTCATTTTCGGTTACCACTTCTAACAATTCCGCATTGACCGCAACAACATCGGTTTTCTGCGGGGCATTGTCTCGTTCTGAAAATTGCAAAGAAATTTCAGCAAACATTTCAGGCGTGGTGTACTCGCGCACGTCGTTGATATCCTTACGATCATTTGCTGCTTGTAAGCGAATAAAGGAAGTTTTAGCGCTGCGCAGAAAAGAATCGACGGGAAAATCAGCGGGGATATGTCCACTGGCTTGCTCGACCACCGATGACGAACCGCCTGCTAGAGGTTGCGCTGAACGAGGTGCAGACTCGCTATTATAAGGTGCGCCTGCGCCGGCATACTGCATGGCCGGCTGTTGTTTTTTGCGGAATAAAGAGATTAGAAAGAAGACCAAGCCGCCAATGGCTAGCGCAGCCAAGATTCCCCCTAAAGCACCGCCCAAACCACCCAAAGAACCGCTCGCAAACAGAGCACCTAATCCTGCGCCAATCGCAAGACCAGCTAAAGGCCCTAACCATTTATTGCCGGCAGGGGCAGCAGGTGTTGCGGCTGGCGCAGTCGCAGGGGCTTTGGCGGTTTGTTGCGGCGCCATACTGCGTTGTTTGCCAACGCTACTGCCGCCGCCAAAACGTTTAGCCTCGGCTGTCACTGCCAAGAAAGATAAGCAGGATACAACGATGGTGAACAATAACAAAAAACGTTTCATGAAATTCCTCTTTTAGTTAAGTAATATATTCGCAGAATTGTGCGCTGGTGCTAAATGGTGACACATTTTACGAATTCAAGCTGCGCTTAGAACAATGGCAAACACATAAAGTTCAAATTTTGCTGTGTCACCGGATGTAAAAATTTCAGTTCTGTGGCGTGCAATCTTAATTGCGTCGTAGGGGAGCCACTATACAAGGCGTCCCCGATAATCGGATGCCCAATTGCCTGTAAATGTACGCGCAATTGATGCGTCCTTCCGGTGATTGGCGTCAACAATACGCGGCTACTTTGCCTATCCCTATCAAATAAAATAAGCTGGTAGAGCGTGAGTGATGGCTTACCTTTTAGCCAGTCAATTTTTTGCAAGGGACGGTTTGGCCAATCCGCCAACAACGGTAAATTAATCTCACCTTTTTCTGCCTTTAATTGCCCGCGCACCTCAGCCAAATAGCTTTTTTGAATCTGCCGTTCCCTGAACAAGGCTGAAAATTGTCGCTGCATTGCAAGCCCGCGTGCAAAAATCATCAATCCGGATGTTGCCATGTCTAAACGATGCACCACCAAAGCATCGGCATACTTTTGCTGGACACGGGTAGATAAGCAATCTTTTTTAGCCAACCCTCGCCCAGGAACAGACAACAAACCAGCCGGCTTATTGACAACAAGGAAGTATTCGTCGCAATAAATCAGTTCAAGCTCAGTGTTGGGCAACACGGTTGCGTTAATCGGGGTTTCCTTAGACTTTTTTGACGAATTCTGATTTCAATGACATGGCGCCAATGCCATCAATCTTGCAGTCAATATCATGGTCACCGTCCACCAAGCGAATGCTTTTGACTTTTGTGCCTACTTTAACCACGGCAGACGAACCTTTGACTTTCAAATCCTTAATCACCGTGACCGAATCGCCATCTGTTAGTACATTTCCAACCGAATCTCTTATGATTTTTTTTGCTTCACCCGTTTCTGCTGCAGCGGCAATTGGCCATTCAAGGGCGCATTCTGGACAAACATACATTAAGCCGTCTTCATAGGTAAAAACGGATCTGCATTGGGGACATTCGGGTAAGTTACTCATTCAAAACTCCTGTTAATTAAAAAAATAGCGACGATTAAAACTCAAACGTCTTCAACTGTTGCAACCACCTGACTCAGCAAATCAGTCGCCAAACAATCGAACTCAATTGTGCCAGACATTCCACGTAACCACGTTAATTGACGCTTCGCCAACTGCCGCGTGGCCGCCACACCTTGTTCATATAAATCAGTCGCAGTGATTTCGCCTTCTAAAAATTGCCAAGCCTGACGATAGCCGACACACCGCATTGACGTGAAATTAGACTGTAATTCATAGCATTGCCGCAATGCGCGCAACTCCTCCACCAAACCCTGTTTCAGCATCTGTGCAAAACGATTGGCAATGCGCTGGTGCAATAGAGCACGATCAGTCGAATATAAAGATAACTCCTTGATTATAAACGGAAATTCTGAATCGTTTTGCTGACGAAACAACACAGACATTGGTTGCCCACTCAGCCGGAACACCTCGATCGCGCGCTGGATTCGCTGTGTATCAGTTGGCGCTAGCCGGGTCGCAGTTTCGGCATCCACTTTCATCAATTGCCGATGAAGGTGTTCGATACCAAATTTAGCAATTTCGGCGTTCAATTCTGCCCGAAGCTGCGCGTTGGCTGGCGGCAGCGGGCTCAAGCCGTCACGCAACACTTTAAAGTACAACATTGTTCCGCCTACCAGCAACGGCGTGTTGCCCCGTGCTGTTATCTCGGTCATCAGCCGAAGTGCATCTTGCCGAAAAGCCGCCGCCGAATACGCTTCGGTTGGGCTGATTAAGTCAATCAAATGATGCGGGGCACGAGCCAACGTGTCGGCATCGGGTTTCGCGGTGCCAATATTCATGTCACGAAACACCAGCGCGGAATCGACGCTAATAATTTCAACCGGAAAGCGTTGCGTCAATTCAACCGCGAGTTGCGTTTTACCGCTAGCAGTGGGACCCATCAAAAAAATGGCCGTCGGCTTCATCGCTTGCCTTCTCTTCGCTCAAATTGATCAACGGGGCAATGCGCAATGATTAATTTCTGTGCCAACAAGGTCAACAAGGTTATGCGAAATGGCGTTCCCTTCCAAAGTCTTGTTGCCAATGCTTTCCTAATTCGTCGTTCCATTATCAAGATTCCGATTCGGTTTGAAACTCCAAGCTAAAAACCGGTGATAGCGTGTTTTCATTGTCCGCGCATAAACATGGCATCCAACTCAGAAATTGAGAGCTGAAACCAAGTTGGACGGCCGTGATTACATTGATCCGCGCGTTCAGTGCGTTCCATTTCTCGCAACATTGCATTCATTTCCGGCACACTTAAAACATGGTTGGCACGCACCGCAGAATGACAGGCAAGGCTGGCCAATAATTGGTTGCGGCGTTCGGTTAAGGTGCGACTCGTGCCAAACTCGCGCAATTCATGCAACACTTCGCGCGCTGCCGGCTCGGCATGGGATTGTTTTAATAACGCGGGCATTCCTCGTACCGCAAGCGTCGTGGGCGAAAGAGGTGCAAGGTCAAAACCCAATAAATTGAGCCCTGCCTGTTCCGCTTCAGCCGTGGCAACATCCAGTCTAGTTGCCGAAAAAGTAATCGGAATCAGCAAAGGCTGTTGGACGATTTGCTGATGGTCCAAGGCCGTTTTTAGTTGCTCATACACGATACGTTCATGTGCCGCGTGCATATCGACCACAATCAAGCCATGTTGGTTCTGCGCCAGAATGTAAATACCCGACAGCTGCGCCAAGGCGTAACCCAGTGGATGCTCGCTGTCTGTTTCAACATACTGATCTCGAATCACTGCCGCCGCTTCCCACAAGGGATAGGCAGCTTCTTGTTGCGCAATGCCCAAGGGTAGGCGTTGCTGAAATTTTGCATATCCGCCAACCGGTGTTTGCTCCATTTTATCGGCGAAGGTTTCATCTTTGGTTTTGTCTGCCACCATGGGTGCGCTTAAGGCTTGCTGCAAGGTATGAAATACAAATTGGTGAATGCCCTGACTTTCGCGAAAACGCACTTCGCTCTTAGCAGGATGCACATTCACATCCAGTTGCTCCGGTGGCATTGTGAGATACAGCACAAAAGCCGGATGACGCTGATGATGCAATATGTCTTGATAAGCCTGACGCACTGCGTGTATCAAAACCTTGTCGCGCACAAACCGGCCATTAACAAAAAAGTATTGCTGATCCCGATTGGAACGAGAATAGGCTGGCAAAGCAGCAATGCCATCCATCTGCAATTGCGCGGCGTGCCGGTCAAGATAGACTAAATGCTGACTAAATTCTGCGCCCAGCAAGGCATTGATTCGATGTGACAAGGCGCTGCTCTGCGCTGATGTCGATCCTGCTATCAAGGTAGGGGCATTCAACTGCCAAATTAGCTTGCCATTGTGTTGCAACGAAAAACTGATTTCGGGTCGAGAAAGTGCAATGCGCTTAAAGATCTCTTCGCAGTAAGCGAATTCAGTTCCTTCACTTTTTAAAAACTTACGCCGTGCTGGAGTATTGAAATACAACTCACGTAACTCAACGCTCGTTCCTAGCGGATGCGCTGCCGGAGTTGCAGTGCCGTGTTGACCATTTTCTGCAGTGACTTTCCAAGCATGCTCAGCCTGGGGCGTGCGACTGATCATCGTTAATTGCGCTACCGCCGCCATGCTTGCTAATGCTTCGCCGCGAAATCCCATGCTGGCAACACATTGCAAATCTTCCAAAGAGACAATTTTGCTGGTTGCATGACGCAGTAAGGCAATCGGTAGTTGCGCCGCCGATATTCCGCTGCCGTTATCGCGTACCCGAAGTAATTTAATGCCGCCGCCTTCTAACTGTACCGAAATGTCAGTTGCACCCGCATCTAGGCTATTTTCCAACAACTCTTTTAGCGCCGAGGCAGGGCGCTCAATAACCTCGCCGGCAGCGATCTGGTTAATCAATAATTCGGGAAGGAGTTGGATAAATGGCATAGTTCAGTATTATAACGGAGCAAGCGAATCGTCGTTTTAAATTGACTTTGATTCAACCGGTTGGCAGATAATCAGCCCTTTTTTATTTTTTCACTGGCAAGGAATTTTTCTTGGGTATGTCTTGTCTGATTCCCGACTTTTTTATCGGCAATTATCTATGGCTGTCAGCTACATTCCAACCCATCTAGGGCATTATTCAATTGTCGAACAAATCGGCACCGGTGGAAGCTCGAACGTCTATCTGGCGATTGAAGAAGGCAAGTTCAATTCTGTCGCCATTAAACAATTACGTAAAACTTGCTTGAGCAAACCCTTCCGTCAACTCATTGCCAACGAAGCGACCGTTATGTCGCATTTTCAACATAAAAACATCGTTCGGCTGCTTGCAGAAAACCAAAATGAAGCCAGTGGACCTTATTTAGTGTTGGAATATATCAAAGGGATTTCGCTTGATCACTATCAGTATGAAGATACTTTATTGCCGATTGATCAGGTACTTTCCATTATCGAGCAGGTTGCGCAAGCTCTTGATTATATTGCAGAAATTGGCATCGTGCACCGCGATATTAAACCAGAAAATTTGATTCTAACTCCGCACGGCGCGGTCAAATTGATGGATTTTGGTTGTGCCGTTACTATTGGGCAGCAAGCACACATGGTTGCAGGCAGTTTAGCGTATATGTCGCCCGAACAATTAAATGGCGAAACACTGGATGAACGTTCCGATATTTATTCATTAGGTGCCGTACTGTACCGTTTGTTGACTGGACACAATACTTTTGACGCGGACAACGAGTTCGACGCGCGCATTGCCGTACTCAATTTTCCGGCGCTGCCCATTCAGCAGTTTAGACAAACGCTACCGTCGAAACTGGTTGATTTAATAGACAAAACACTAGAAAAAGATCGTCAAAAACGTTTCCAAAACTGGCCTGATTTTAGGGAAAAACTCGGAAATGTTGCTTATGAAATTAAGCAATCCAATGAAGAATTCGATATTTATCGCGGTTTTAGCTCAGCAACGCAATCGACCATTTCGCATCGACTTTCTGCCACCAGTCAATTTACTCGCAGTGGATTTTCGCGCAGCATGATGGGCGGCGGATAATCTCACTGCACATTAAATTCAATTACCCATCAGATTGCGCAGCCGAGTTTAATCCGTACGTTCAGAAAGACCGCTAGCAGCATCAACATCCTCACTGACTTCATGTCGCGCAACCAACAAAGAATAGAGGCGACGACTGTCCGCGCGCAACACCGTGAAATGCCATTCTCCAAGTACAATCACTTCGCCAGATTTTGGCAATTGACCTGCCGCCTGCAAAACCATTCCGCCCACTGTATCGTAATTTTCTTTAGCAAATGATGTTCCAAGTACCTGATTAAAATCAGTTAATTCTGTATCAGCCTTCACGCGCCAATGCACATCATCTTGAACGATGATGTTATCTTGGTCTTCGTCAAAATCATATTCATCAGCTATATCACCGACAATTTGCTCGAGCACATCTTCAATCGTCACCATTCCGCACACCCCGCCGTATTCATCCACCACGAGCGCAATGTGATTGCGATTACTGCGAAAATCGCGGAGTAGCACATTTAAACGTTTAGATTCTGGAACAAAAATAGCCGGTCGCAACATATCTCGCACATCGATCTCTTCGCTGGCGTAATAGCGCAGCAAATCCTTTGCTAGCAAAATACCAATGATATTATCTTTGTCTCCCTCGGTTACGGGGAAGCGCGAGTGCGCTGTTTCGATTACGAATGGAATAAATTGCTCTGGCTGCTCGCTGATGTCGATAACATCCATTTGCGCGCGGGGCAACATTATCTCGCGCACCTGTCGTTCTGACACTTGCATTACGCCCTCCATCATAGACAGCGCATCAGCATCAAGCAAATTGCGCTCATAAGCGCTATGCAGCAGAGCAATTAGTTGCTCTCTGTCTTCTGGTTCGCGTAACAGCAGTGTCGACAAGCGTTCTAACAAACTGGGTTTGTGACTACTCTCTGAATCGTCCATAAAATATATCTAAAAATAAAGTGGCGCGAAGAATACCTTAAACATCGCACAAATGCCGATGCAATTATCAGACTCTAACAATCTAAATGAATTGATATTACTTTCAATTCCAAATTAAGCAACCACTTGATTATATTAATTATTCAAAGATAAACACGTACTTACTAAGAGGTAAGACAACGCGAGACAGTGCCTTAGGACGAATAGACAGTACAGAAACTATAGTGAACCCCGATTTTAAGCCAACGGTTTAAGCTTTCTGCTGTTATAGGGGAAAAAGCAAAGTGAGCGAATCAAAACGGCGGCAGTATCACAGTCCGGAATGCAAGGCGAAAGTAGCTCTTGAGGCGATCCGAGAGACGAAGATGGTTAACCAGATTGGCTCTATGTGATTTGTAGTGGGTAATGAGATAATCGGTAGATGAATAGCTCA
>JAVHQT010000028.1:0-42460 GCA_036171275.1 Gallionellaceae bacterium
AGTCCTCAATGTAGCCAGGCAACCATCGGTTGGCTTCAATCATGTTATTGATGCCCGCTAGTCGCATTTCTTTGACCAGCCTGTCCTGCAAGGTCTGATTAACGCGCTCCACGCGGCCTTTGGCTTGCGGGCTATGCGCGTGGATGCATTCGATGCCCAACTCGCGTGCCGCACGCGAGAATTGTGTTTCGGCCTCTGGGTTAGCCTCCTTTGCATTGATGCGGAAGATGCTGTGGCGGTCAGAGTACAGCGCCATCGGTACGCCATGAGTAAAATGCCTCGATGATAGCCAAAGGAGTATTCACCATATCCGCTTTACTAGCCGAGTTAGAACAACAAGCATGTACACTTTTACCTGAAGCGCGCGCCCAACTTGCCGAGGTTTTTCTCGAGTCCCTACATGGCTTGACCAAAGTCATCGAAGATGCAGCTGCCAGAGCGTTGGCTTTCCCTCTATCAGGGACGCCGTCTGCTTCATACACAAGGCGCGTTTTTCTCAAAGGTTTTCCTTTCTCGCTTTTCTATCGGCCAGAGGACAGTGGCATAGTCATTTTTGCAACTGCACATCACGCCCGTAAACCCCGTTATTGGGTTGGTCGCATACGTGGTCGCTAACCCCGCAGTCGAGCGGGACTGCGCAAAAGCGCGCAGCCCTCACTTTTACGTTAGGCATTGAAGCTGGCTCTTGTTGCGCATCACGCACCGCGCAAACATTTCAACATGATTACATCGTTTCGCCATCAAGGTCTGCGAAAACATTTCGAATCCGGCAGCTTGACTGGAGTCCAACCTGCACACGCGATCCGTCTCAATTAGCTGTAGGGAGCGCGCTCTCCAACTGGGCGTTGCTGCTTCGACGCTTAACTTAGTGAGGAAAAATGGCTGGTTTACCCAGACTTATCGTTCCTGATCAGCCACAACATGTCATTGCTCGCGGCAATACCCTCGGCGTAATCCTTGGCGAGTACAACCTGGCGCAAAATCGATTTCAAAATAAGGTATGATTCTCGCCTTGGTAAAACACTGACAATGATAGCCAGTCAGTCGCTAAACAATGCAAACGATATTTTGTAACCCTATGATTTGAAAGAATATTTTGTTAGATAAAAAAGATAGATCGCCCGAACTGGCTGAGGTTGTGATTTTAGGTATAACCAAACAAGGCGAGGTATTTCGCCCGACTAACTGGTGGGAACGACTCAGTGATATGTTGTCGATGACTGGAAATGACCGTCGGGTAACGTATTCATCGTATTTACTACCGAAAATTATTCAGAATTTACCCTCGGTGGTACTGAGGCTGTCACTGGAAAAAGATGATCCGCACGCCTTTGAAATCGTTAAACAATTCGTTTCAATTCATGAACTTTCGGTACGTTCAGGACGCAACCACGGCGATATTCGCAATACGGGTCTTTTCCCCACTATTAGCCTAGAAAGACGCACTGAAAAAACGGGCTGGTAACCAACGCACGGTTCGTTCTGCATCCTTCGGTTGTCTCAGCAGGGCTTTGACGAAATGTTTTAAGAGGCGCCGCTTAAAGCAACTGTTCAACCTGAACCCTTGCCGTGACACCATGAACCGAATAAATCAACATTTGTATAACGAATTGATTGACTGAAATTGATTCCATAGCGGGTTTATCTAACCCCATCGGAACGGCAACCATCGGTATTTCTTCTAAATGAATCTTCTCAAAGCATTACTTGCCATCAGCAGCCTGACCTTAGTTTCTCGTATTTTGGCGTTTATCCGTGACGTCCTGATTGCGCGTGTTTTTGGTGCGGGCATGGCGACTGACGCTTTTTTTGTTGCCTTCAAATTACCCAATTTGCTGCGTCGAATGTTTGCCGAAGGGGCATTTTCACAAGCATTTGTGCCTATTTTTGGCGAATATAAAAACCGGCGCGGGGAAGCGGAAACCAAATTATTGGTCGATCACGTCACGACATTATTGGCGATTATTTTATTTATCGTCACCTTAATCGGCATCCTCGCTGCACCGCTGTTGGTGTATATCAGCGCCCCGGGTTTCGTCAAAGAAGCGGACAAATTCGCCCTCACCGTCCAACTATTACGCATTACCTCACCGTATATTTTCTTCATCTCGCTGGTGGCGGTAGCTGCGGGCATTTTGAACACTTACAACAAATTTTGGGTACCTGCCTTCGCGCCGATTTTGCTGAATATTTGCTTTATTGGCGGTGCACTCTTTCTCGCCCCGTATTGCGATCCGCCGATTTTAGCCCTGGGCTGGGCGGTGTTCGTTGCTGGCATCGTGCAACTCGCCTTTCAAGTGCCATTTTTAAAGCAAATCGGCATGTTGCCAACTTGGCGTTTAAACCTTCACGACGCGGGCGTTTGGCGCGTCATCAAGCAAATGGGCCCTGCAATTTTTGGCGTGTCAATTGCGCAAATCAGCTTGATTATTAACACGATTTTTGCCTCGTTTTTAGTGGCGGGCAGCGTGTCTTGGCTGTATTACGCAGATAGACTGATGGAATTTCCGTCTGGCGTGTTGGGTGCGGCGATTGCTTCCATTTTGCTGCCCTCGCTATCCAAACATCACGCCGACAGCAATCCGCTGGAATATTCAAAATTGTTAGATTGGGGCTTACGATTAACTTTTATGCTGACGTTGCCCGCCGCTTTAGGGCTTGGCTTAATCGCCGTTCCCTTGGTCGCCACTTTTTTCCAGCACGGCGCATTTGCAGCGCACGACGTACTCATGACCCGTAGCGCATTGCTCGGCTACAGCATCGGGCTGATTGGCATGTTGTCAGTGAAAGTTTTAGCGCCCGGATTTTATGCACGGCAAGACATCAAAACACCGGTGAAAATCGGCATCTTTACTTTACTGTTCACGCAAGCGATGAACATGCTGTTTATCGGTTGGATTCAACACGCAGGACTGGCGCTCGCCATCGGACTAGGCGCTTGTTTCAACTCCGGCGCACTGTTTTATCTGCTGCGCAAACGCGGTATTTACACACCCGAACCGGGCTGGTTCAGCTTCTTAGTCAAAATCAGCGCCGCCTTAGGCGCCTTGGGCTTAGTGTTGTGGTTTGGTATGGGCAAAGAACAAGATTGGCTCACAACAGACGGTTGGGCGCGCATTATTCACCTCATTTGGCTAGTGCTGGCAGGCATCATTGTCTATTTTGCCGTGCTGGGCGCACTCGGCTTTCGACTCAAAGATTTTTCAAAACGAGGCGCGAGTTAGCCATGCCACTCAGTTGGAACGAAATTCGCAACCGCGCGTTTGAATTTTCCAAACGCTGGGAAAATGAAACCTCAGAAGATGCCGAAGCCAAATCTTTTTGGACAGCGTTTTTTAACGTGTTTGGCATTGACCGCAAACGCGTTGCCAGCTTTGAAACGCCTGTTAAAAAATCTGAATATAAACAAGGATTTATAGATTTATTTTGGAAAGGCAAGTTGCTGGTTGAACATAAATCACGCGGCAAAGATTTAGATAAAGCCTATCAACAAGCGCTGGATTATTTCCCCGGCATTAAAGAATATGAATTGCCGAAATACGTGCTGGTATCTGACTTTGCGCGCTTTCGGCTTTATAACCTAGAAGACAATTCGCGTCAGGATTTTGACTTGCGCGACTTACATCAACACATCAAATTATTCGCTTTTATCGCGGGTTATCAAACGCGTCCCAGCCACCCAGAAGACCCAGTAAACATTAGAGCCGCCGAGCTGATGGGACATTTGCACGATGCCCTCAGCGACATCGGCTATCAAGGGCATACTCTGGAAACGTATTTGGTGCGTTTAGTGTTTTGCCTATTTGCCGAAGACACGGGCATTTTTGAAGCGCAACAGTTTCAGGAATACATTCGCGACAAAACCAGTGAAGATGGTAGCGACCTCGCCGCTCATCTGTCGCAATTGTTTGAAGTGCTGAATACGCCCAAAGACAAACGCCTGAAAAATATTGACGAACATCTGTCTGCGTTTGCCTATATAAACGGCAAGTTATTCGCTGAACACCTGCCCGCCGCCAGCTACGACAGCGAAATGCGCACTCAATTGCTGAATGCTTGTGCCTTGGATTGGAGCGCCGTTTCACCAGCGATTTTCGGTTCACTGTTTCAATCGGTGATGGATAAAGATGCGCGGCGCACCGTCGGTGCGCACTACACCTCAGAAGCCAATATTCTCAAGCTAATCAAGCCCTTATTCCTAACCGAACTCCGACTAGAATTCGAAAAATGTAGCGGCACAGCTAAACTCGTCCAGTTTCACACCAAACTCCGTCAGCTCAAATTTCTCGATCCGGCGTGCGGTTGCGGCAATTTCTTAGTCATCGCCTACCGCGAATTGCGCTTGCTCGAACTCGATGTATTACGCAAACTAAACAAAAATCAACGCAATCGAGTGCTGGATATATCCGAAATTGTTTGGCTGGATGTGGATCAATTTTACGGCATTGAAATCGAAGAATTTCCCGCGCAAATTGCCCAAGTCGCCATGTGGCTGACTGACCACCAAATGAATCTGCGCATTTCGGAAGAATTCGGCAGTTATTTTGCGCGTCTGCCGCTGAATAAATCCGCCGTCATCGTGCATGGCAACGCACTGGAACTCAATTGGCACAGCGTTGCGCCGGAGATGAATTACATTTTGGGCAACCCGCCGTTTGTAGGTAAACAATTTCAACATGCCGGACAAAAAGCCGACATGGCGCGAGTTTTCCATGACGTAAAAGGCGCGGGCGTGCTGGATTATGTTGCGGCGTAGTATCTGAAAGCGGCTCAGTATATGACTGCTTCTCACCCAGTCTCTCTACACCCCGTTCGTCCTGAGCTTGTCGAAGGAACGAATAGCACTCAGGGTAAGTCAGTCAAAAGGCGTGTTTCGACAAGCTCAGCACGAACGGATGTGCGTTGCGCCTTCGTGTCCACAAATTCAGTCACGCAAGGCGAACAAGTCGGTCTACTCTGGGGCGAACTGCTGCACAAATACCAGTGCAAAATTCATTTTGCCTATCGCACGTTTAAATGGAGCAACGACGCGCGCGGCAAAGCCGCCGTGCATTGCGTCATTATCAGTTTTGCGCCGTTTGAAATCAGCGAAAAGCGCATCTGGGATTATGAAAAGCCGGATTCAGATGCTCTCGAAACCAAGGTCAATAATATCAATCCTTATCTGGTCGATGCACCCGATGTTGCCTTAACTAACCGTCGCCAACCCATTGAATCTGTTCCAGAAATTATATTTGGCAATATGCCGAATGATGGCGGACATTTATTGCTGACCAACGACGAAAAAATCGAACTGCTGCGCGAAGAACCCGCTACCGAAAAATTTATTCGCCCATTTATGAGTGGCAAAGAATTTCTCAATAATGAAGCGCGTTGGTGTTTGTGGCTGGTCGATATTAGCACGAATGACCTGTTACAACTGCCGGAAGTGCTACGCCGCGTCGCCGCAGTTAAACAACTCCGGCAAGCCAGCGATCGTGCCAGCACACGCGAACTGGCAACTTTTCCAACTTTGTTTGGTAAAATCCGTCAGCCGAACTCGGCTTACATTTTATTGCCGCGAGTTTCTTCCGAAACTCGGCGCTATATCCCATTCGGTTTTTTTGATAAAAACTGCATCGTTTCAGATACTTGCCTCGCGATTCCTAACGCCACGCTTTTCCATTTCGGCGTGCTCACTTCCGCCATGCACATGGCTTGGGTGCGTTATACCTGCGGCAGACTTAAGAGCGATTACCGTTATTCCGCTGGAATTGTTTACAACAACTATCCGTGGCCTGAGGCGTTAACCGACAAACAGCGCAACGTAATTGAAGCTGCCGCCCAAGCCGTGTTGGATGCTCGCGCGCTATTTCCGCAAAGCTCACTCGCCAAACTTTACAATCCGGTGAGTACGCCGCCAGCTTTAAGCAAAGCGCACCAAAAACTCGACGGCGCCGTAGATGCTAGTTACCGAAAAGCCGCGTTCGAAAACGATGCGCAGCGAGTGGTATTTTTGTTCGAGCGTTATCAGCAATTAACCAGTTTGCTGCCGCCTGAGAAGAAGTCTAAGCAGAAAAAATAAATCATGCCGCATCACACTTTTTCTCCGCCTGCCGAGGCTCAATTAAGTCCCAAAACCTGGTATCTGGCCTTGTGCCAGCAGCCGGGTTTTATCCACGATTCGGCACAAGAAAAAGCGATTGAAGTGCTGGAAACGCTCTGGATGCAACTCGTTGATTTTAAACATAAAAGAGATAATTTTCTCGGTCGGAGTTTGCTGAGTCCGCACGTGCCAAAAGGCTTATATTTTTGGGGTGGTGTCGGGCGAGGCAAAAGTTTTCTGATGGATGTGTTTTACGATTGCGTTCCGTATCGGCGCAAACGGCGTATTCATTTTCACAATTTTATGGCTGAAGTGCATCACGAAATGAAGCTGTTGGCGGGTGAAAAAGACCCTTTATTGGCGTTGGCAGAACGAATCGCGCAATCCACGCGTTTATTGTGTTTTGATGAATTTCACGTCAGCGATATTGCCGACGCGATGCTTTTGGGGCGACTGTTGGAGGCGATGTTTACGCGGGGCGTGGTGTTAATCATCACCTCAAATTATCCGCCGGACGGACTGTATCCCGATGGTTTGCAACGGCAAAAATTTTTAGCCACCATCGCCCTATTGAAACGCGAATTGCGCGTGTTAAATGTGGATGGTAGCAATGACTATCGGCTGCGTGAAATGAGTAGCAAGCCTTTGTACTTTGTCCCAGTTGATGCCGTGAGCGATGCAAAAATGACGGAAATGTTTGAACGACTAGGCCCTGTTTCTAAGCAGGACGAACACGAAATTGAAATTTTAGGACGGCGCATTCCGCTAAAAAAATTATCACACGGACTGGCGTGGTTTGAGTTTAAACAAATTTGTGGCGGTGCGCATGACCCAAGCGATTATTTAGAGATCGCGCATCAATTTCACACGGTTTTTGTCTCGCATATTCCGCACTTAAGCGCCGAAGACGCGCCCGCAGCGCAACGCTTTGTTTGGTTAATTGACGTGTTTTACGATCATCGCGTCAAATTAGTCATTTCAGCGGCGGCTTTACCGCATGAGTTAAACAGGGTAGCGCACACCGATTTTGACCGTACTGTCAGCCGTTTGATCGAAATGCAATCCAATGAATACCTAGCTTTGCCACATGAAGCCGAAAGCGTGACACTGAATTTACCCCAGTCATTACGGGTGAGCCCTTAGGCTGGCGCTGAGGATAAAAATCACCCTGCAATACGCTGAGAAAGATCGGTAGCTTGCCTAGGTTTTTTGTTGATGAAACTTTTCTAACACATCCTCGATAAATTCATTGGATTCTTCCAGCCCAACGCCGATTTCTTCTAGCACAAAATTTTTCATTTTCGGCCAATCCGGGTCAACCAACCGGTGCGAAATAAGATGCAAATGCCGGGCTAGCTGCAAAATTGAAACCATGGTTAACGCGGCGTAATCCACATTTAAGCGATCGTGGTGATAGCGCACCGCCTGACAAATAAATTCGGGCAAATTCCAATGGCGCGTCACCATATAACCGACGACTGCATGATCGGTTTTAAAATGCTCGTCTTCTTCGCGAAAATTGGGCCAATCACTGCCATGGTTAAGCCTAAAAGTTTGACAATAATCAGGGAAGCGCTGCATCAAAATAGGCACGCCACATTCATGAAACAGCCCTGCCATAAAGGCTTGATCGACGGCGATGTTGCAAGCCGAAATTTGCTTTTTGGCAATAATCGCACAGAGCAAGGCAATTTCATCCGAGCGCTCCCAAAATTTTTCAAACGCTACTTCGTTACCACCAATCGCTTTTCGCAGCGAGATTCCTTTAATTAAATTACTGACTTGCGACAAGCCCAAAATCGTAATGGCTTTAGAAATATTTTCAATTGGGCTGGGCATTTTATAAAAAGAAGAATTCACCAATTTAAAAATCGCCGCACTCAAAGCCACGTCTTGATTGATTAGGTGCGCAATCTCCTCGAGTTGATTATTAGGCTTTTGCAACAATCGATCAATTTCCAGCAAAATAAGCGGACGGGGTGGAATTTGAATTTGACTAGACAATAGCTTTTCAATTTGCTGCTGTTCGCTTTCAAGTTTTGATTGTTTCATTTGAAGTATTAAACCGAATTAGAGGTTAAACAGTTAGAGGTTAAAAAGAAGAATGCACTGCCAAACTTATCTTGATAGAGCATACCTTATCCTGTCGAGTAACCCGCCCCGATTTATAACATTAAATCAATGACATGCAGAAGAAGGTTGGCCATGTTGCGGGCGGTTGCAGGGTAAAAAAAAGAGCAGGAATACACTCGCTCAGCGCCTACATTTTACCCGAAGATTGACTGTGCTATCGACAGACATTTAAATTTTGCTGGTTATCCACCCGAACCCATCCACGATTTGAGTTCGGTTCAAACCGTCTTTTCTCATTCCCAATACGCTATCTTTGCCCACTGGAGAACGACTTATGGCGCTTCATCCGTGCTCCTTTCACTTGGTCGTTTTAGGGGCTGATCGTAACGCAGCTCACCATTTAAATTCACTCACCAAAGTTGCACTTCAGAGTTGAATCCGCCGCTCAATATATCGCAGATTATCTGCTTTTATTGATAAGATTTGCTGACTTTAAAGTATTCAAATGGCAATTCCAATAATGATTAACTACTGGAGAATTATTTTCTAACCTATTGATTTCAATTGGATATTTATTTTTACAAAGTTCAAATACTGCTGGGCAACGCGGATGAAAATAACACCCTAGCGGCGGATTAGCAGGCGAGGGCATTTCGCCGCTGAGCCGAATAATCGGCACGCTTTGGCTTGTGTCCACACGCGGCACGGCAGAAATTAAGGCTTGCGTATAAGGATGACGCGGATGGTGAATGACCTCTTCAACCGCGCCGCGCTCGACAATTCGACCTAAATACATCACGCAAACTTCGTGCGCTAAATAGTCCACCACCGCTAAATTATGGGTAATAAATAGATAACTAAGCCGCAGTTCTTGCTGTAACGCTTTCAATAAATTGAGTATTTGAGCTTGAACAGAGACATCTAAGGCGCTGGTGGGTTCGTCGCAAATTAGCACTTGTGGGTTCACCGCCAACGCGCGCGCAATGGCAATTCGTTGTCGTTGCCCACCAGAAAACTCATGCGGATAACGCCATTTTGCCGTTTGCGCTAAGCCTACTTGGTCAAGCAGCTGGTCAATTCGCACTTGTCTGGCCGCACTGTTCGCGCCAATTTTTAGCGCATCCATGCCTTCTTGTAAAATTTCTGCGACGCGCATTTTAGGATTGAGCGAGGCAAACGGGTCTTGAAACACCATTTGCATGGCACCGCGATGTTCGCGTAATTGACGCGGCTTAAGTCCAGTCAGCTCGTGTCCTGCGAACCGCACTGAACCAGACGTGGGTCGAATCAGTTGCAGCAAGGCTTTACCCACCGTGGTTTTACCGCAACCTGATTCGCCCACTAAAGCTAGCGTTTTGCCGACTGCCAAGGTGAGCGATACGCCATCCACGGCCTTGACATGCCCGATAGTGCGCTGCAACAAGCCTTGTCGAATCGGGAAATAAACCTGCAGATTTTCAACTTGCAACAGTGTCTCTTCTGCCGCGCTGACCGTGGTTTTTTCGGTATAACCGGAAACTAACGGTACGCTGACCGTGGCGACACAATTACTTTTTCCGGTTTCAGTATAAAGATGGCAACGCACGCCCTGCCCGCCCGCCAACACCGTCCAATTTGGAATTTGCGCATGACAAAGCGCCCATGCTTGCTTACAACGCGGCGCAAAGCGACAGCCGCTAAACACCGTTCCCAAGGCCGGCACTTGTCCCGCAATCGCGGCTAAAGGTTGATCATGCCGAATGCCTTCTGGTTGCGCTGCAAATAATTTTTGCGTGTAAGGATGAGCAGGATTGGCAAACAATTGAGTGCGACTGGCACGCTCGACGATTTGCCCAGCATACATGACGGCTACCTGATCGGCGTTTTCGGCCACCACGCCTAAATCGTGGGTAATCAACAACATCGCCATGCCTAAACGCTGCTGCGTTTCACGCAATAAGTGCAAAACTTGCGCTTGAATCGTCACGTCTAAGGCTGTGGTCGGCTCATCGGCGATCAATAACTTTGTCTCACCCGCTAGCGCAATCGCAATCATCACGCGCTGCTTCATGCCACCCGACAATTGAAATGGATATTCACTCAAACGACGCGTCGCGTCAGGAATGCCCACTTGTTGCAACAGCTCAATACATCGCTGCTTAATTTGAGCCTGATCCGTTAAATTTCGCGCTAAAACCTCGGCGATTTGCTGCCCAATCTTCATGACTGGATTTAAACTTAAACCCGGCTCCTGAAAAATCATCGCGATTTGACTACTACGCTGTTCGCACATTTCCTGTTCAGAAAGCTGCAACAAATCGATGAATGCCAAGGTAGCTGAACCGCTTTCAAACCGCACCCCATCGGGCAACAAACGCATTAAAGACAAGGCAGTCATGGACTTACCGCAACCCGATTCGCCCAAAAGCGCAAAGGTTTCACCGGCACGAATTTCAAAGGAAACTTCATCGACAATGCGTACCCCAGAACCCAAGGAAATGTTCAACGAAGATACGGATAAAATTGGGCTCACGGCGTCACCTTGCCGGCCACGACGCAAATCGCATCGTGGCGCATCCGCCATTTAGCACTCACTTGAATAAGCATTTTTTGGGGTTGCGTCATTTTGAATAGATCTAAGTTTTAGGTTGTGCAAAATTTTAGCATTCAAATCGAACAAGAGACGATGGGTAAAAATCAATGTGAACGGTCGAATCTCGTTGATTACAGAAAGAAAAGGGGCGGATTGAGCCATCTCCGATGGAGCTGGGATAGAAAACGGCGCAATTTAAAATCAATCTAATCTGACCCGATTGGTTAAATCCCATAGATTGAACTATCTTGTGCGCCACTATCTTGTGCGCCACTTTTTTAACCTAAGTGCATTGCTCACAACCGAAACTGAACTCAATGCCATTGCACCGCCGGCAATCATAGGATTGAGTAAACCGAACGCTGCCAGCGGAATGCCGAGCAGGTTGTAGGCGAAAGCAAAAAACAGGTTTTGCCGAATGTTGCGCAAAGTGGCATGGGATAAATCTAGCGCATTCACCACCGCTCTTAAATCATTGTTCATCAAAGTAATGTCGGCGCTTTGTAGGGCGATGTCGCTGCCACTTTGCATGGCAAAACTGATATCGGCAACGGCGAGTGCAGGCGCGTCGTTAATGCCATCGCCCACCATGCCCACCACCTGCCCACCGGCTTTTAGTGCGACAACGTGCTGCGCTTTATCTTCGGGACGCACGTCGGCAAAATAGTCGGTGATACCGCATTGAGCGGCAATCGCTTGGGCACTGGCGGCATGATCACCGCTGAGCATCACGACCCGAATACCCATTTTTTGCAATTGACTCACCGCATCACGGCTGCTGGCGCGTAAGGTGTCGGCAAATGCCAAGGTGCCGAGTAACTGCTGGCGCGTTGCCAGCAAAATGACGCTCTTACCTTGCGCCTGCAGTGTTGAAGAATTAATCTCTTTATAATCAATAACTTGCGAAATATAACTTGGCGAACCCAACCAGGTTTGTTCACCGTCAATCCAGCCGCTAATGCCGCTACCCGCGTGTTCGTTAAACTCAGTCACCGTTGCCAATCCCATTGTTTTTTGCTGAGCTTGGACGCTGAGCGCTTGCGATAAAGGATGGGTAGAATGTTGCGCCAAGCTGGCGGCGAGACGGAGTAATTGGTCTGCATCCAGCTGGGCGGCGGGCAAACAATCGGTCAGCATTGGCCGACCTTCGGTCAGCGTGCCGGTTTTATCCAGCACCAAAATACTCAGTTGATGTGCCCGTTCCAGCGCCGCCGCGTCTTTAATCAAAATACCACTTTGCGCGGCGCGTCCGGTGCCTACCATAATCGCAGTCGGTGTTGCCAAACCCAGCGCACACGGACAGGCGATGACTAATACTGATACGGCGTTAATCAGCGCCTGCGCGAAATCGCCGCTAATCAACCACCATGCACCCAAAGTGAGTGTGGCAAGCAGCAACACAATCGGCACAAAAACGCTGGCAATCCGGTCGGCGAGATGTTGAATCGGCGCTTTCGAGCCTTGCGCTTGTTCCACCAAGCGGATGATAGCCGCCAATTGCGTTTGGCTGCCCACCGCCAGTGCGCGACATTTAATCGAACCTTGTTGATTCAGCGTCGCAGCATACACTTTGTCATTCGGCTGTTTGTTTTGCGGCAGACTTTCGCCGGTAAGCAAACTTTCGTCCACACTGGCCGTGCCAGACAGCACAACGCCATCTACCGGAATAGCTTCGCCGGGACGCACGATAAAAATATCTTCAGGGCGAAATTGACTGACTGACACGTCCACCAGCACGCCCTCGCGTTCGACATGTGCCATTTTAGGTTGTAATTTAAACAGCGCTTCCAACGCCGCCGACGCGTGACCTTTGGCGCGGGCTTCTAACACTTTCCCCAATAAAACCAAGGTAATCAAGGTGGCGCTGGCTTCAAAATACGGCGCGTCGCCACGCCCAACTAGCAACATGGCACAGCTTAAAAAATACGCCGCACTGCTACCCAATGCCACCAGCACATCCATATTACTACTGCCATTTTTAACGCTATTCCACGCGCCACGATAAAAACGCGCACCCGCCCAAAATTGCACCGGTGTCGCCAACAACCAAGCAAACCAAACCGGCAAGCCCAAATGAATATCGGCTAACATCAAACTCATGTCTAAAATCAACGGCGAAATCAGCACGGCAGCAATCAAAAAAGTCCGTTTTTCTTGTTGATAACGCGCCAGTTGCTCGCCTTTTTCGGCAGCAAAATCGCGCGCCACGTGCGCATCAAAACCAATCTTGCGAATGGTTTCCAGTAGCGCAGGTAAACTCAGTTGCGCAGAATTAAAACGTACGCTGGCTTTTTCGGTGGCAATATTCACCACCGCTTGCACCTCGGGCAATTGGTTTAGGGCTTTTTCTAGCCGTGCAGAACACGAAGCGCAGCGCATTCCGGTAATTTGCAGTTCAGTTTGCGTGATATTCATATTATTGTTTAAATACAATGAGTTATAAACTATTCAAATTGTTTACTTAGATATCGCCTTCGACTTCATTGCCATGATATTCTAACCATGCGCGGCGCACCGAAGCCTCATGTTTCCCCATTAACATATTGAATATATTCATATTTTCAGAAAGAGATTGTGCGTTGACCTGTACCCGTAACGAGCGGCGCGTGTCAGGATTAAGCGTGGTGTCCCAAAGTTGCTCGGCGTTCATTTCGCCCAAACCTTTAAAGCGCGAAACCGCCCAACCACCGGCGCGTACTTTTTCTTGGCGTAACCGTTCTTCGATAGCTTGCAACTCTTCTTCATTCAACGCATACAATTTACGCAATGGTTTTTTGCCTTGCGCGGCGACATCAATCCGAAACAAAGGGGGTTGGGCTAAATAAATTTTGCCCGCTAATACCACTTGATAAAAATGCCTAAAGAACAACGTCAGCAACAACGTGGAAATATGTGCGCCGTCCACATCGGCATCGGCCATAATGTAAATACCACTGTAACGCAACGTGGATAAATCCACCGTGTCGGTGGGCAAATGCGGATCGATACCGATGGCGACTGCAATATCGTGAATTTCGTTATTGGCAAACAGTCGATCTTTTTCCACTTCAAAAGTATTCAACACCTTGCCGCGCAACGGCAAAACAGCTTGAAATTCTTTATTCCGCCCTTGTTTTGCCGAGCCGCCAGCGGAATCACCTTCAACCAAAAATAGCTCGGTACGACTGCTATCGCTGGAGCTGCAATCGGTCAGCTTGCCGGGCAACACCGCGACCGATGAGCCTTTTTTCTTTTCCACTTTTTGTGCGGAGCGCAAGCGACTTTGCGCTTGTTGAATCGCTAATTCGGTAATTCGTTTGCCGAAATCCACATTGTCATTGAGCCACAAATCTAACGGGTCTTTCACCATCAACGACAGCAGTCGCAAAGCGTCCCGCGACACCAGTTTATCTTTGGTTTGCCCTTGGAATTGCGGATCAAGCACTTTTGCCGACAACACAAAACTGGCGCGCGAGAACACATCTTCCGGCACCAACTTGACGCCTTTGGGTAATAAACCATGCAATTCCGCAAAATTTTTAACCGCGTTAAATACGCCATCACGCAAGCCCGCATCGTGCGTGCCGCCAGCCGCAGTGGGAATTAAATTAACATAAGATTCGCGCACAATCACGCCTTCGGCTGACCAAACCAGCGCCCAAGCCGCGCCTTCACCTTCGGCGTAACCGCTATCGCCACCTTTGGAAATAAATTTTTCGAGTGCAAAAATCGGTACGGCTAATTCTTGTTCCTGCAACGCCTCGATTAAATAACCGCGCAGCCCATCCGGATAAGTCCAGGTGCGCGTTTCGCCAGTTTTTTCGGTGAATAAGGTGACACTCACGCCAGGCAGCAACACCGCTTTCGAGCGCAGTGTGCGTTCTAATTGCGGCAAAATGACATTGGGCACATCAAAATAGCGTGATTCTGGCCAAGCCCGGACCCGTGTTCCGGTACGTTTTTTGGCACAATTGCCTAGCCGCTGCAAAGGCGCTTCTGCTACGCCATTTAAAAAACGAATAAAGTGCTCGCCGCCATCGCGCCATACCGTCACCTCGACTTGGCGCGATAAGGCGTTGGTCACCGCCACGCCAACACCATGCAATCCACCGGCAAATTTGTACGCACCACCGGATTCTTTATCGAACTTTCCACCGGAATGCAACACAGTATAAGCAACCTCGACCACCGAAACGCCTTCTTCTGGATGCAGACCAACCGGAATACCACGCCCATTATCTTCGACCGATATTGATCCGTCGTTATACGCTATCACATTGATTTTATTAGCATAATTGGCTAATGCCTCATCGCAAGCATTATCAACGACTTCGGCAATTAAATGATTCGGCGATTCAAGATTAGTGTACATCCCGGGTCGTTGGCGCACCGGATCTAATCCGCGCAACACTTTAAAGCTAGATTCGTCGTATTTTGGGGTGCTCATCGTTTTCAACATTTCACTTTATTGATCTTTAACTCGGCGATTGACTTCCGAACGTTCGTTCTATATCTTACCTAGCCATGACAAACGACGCAAATTATCTCACCAAGCTTCAGGATTATTACGCAGACAACCAAGTCTTGCCGCCCTATTCCACCATTATGACGCTGTTAGGCTTTAAATCTAAATCCCCTGTGGCAGTCTTAATTGCCAAACTCAAATTGCAAGGCTTCCTTGAATCTACGCCCGAAAAACGGCTAAAACCGGGCAAACGCTTTTTTGAACGTCCGATTTTTGACAGTGTTCGTGCCGGCGCACCTAGTCCTGCCAGTGATAATCATTATGATACTTTGACGATTGACCAGTATTTAGTCAGCCATCCCTCCAACACGGTGCTAATTAACGTCAAAGGTGATTCCATGATTGATGCCGGAATTTTGCCCGGTGACACCGTGATTGTAGAAAAACGCGGTCCAGCCAATATCGGTGATATGGTCGTAGCGATTGTGAACAATGAGTTTACCCTCAAAACCTTGGGCAGCGAAAAAGGCAAGTTTGTGCTGATTCCTGCTAATCCTGCCTATCCGGTTATTCGTCCGCAAGGCGATTTAGAAATTTTCGGTATTGTGGTCGGGCAGTTCAGAAAATATAAATAAGCGTAAGTGTCACTTTGCTCTGATTGACCAAACGCTTAACACGGCCGGCAGCGACAATGCCACACTCACCAAGGCAATCAGCACCAAAAAGACTTGCGTATTCGGAAAATGGCTATCGTAAAAAAACACCGTCCACAACGCAACGGCGATTAACACCGTGGTGACCGTGCGTTGAAAATAGCGATTTTTAGCCATATTCGGTGTGCGTCCAGCGATTAAAATTCCGCCCATTGCCGATAGCCAACCGCCTAACATTCCGCCAAGAACATCCAACGGCCAATGAGCGCCGCAGGCAATTCTGGATAATCCAACTAGCAATGCCAGCCCCAGCATTGCCCATTTCATTCCTTCCTTCACCGAATGCAAACACACCAAACCCGCTAACAGAAAAATAGTGGTGGTATGTCCAGACGGAAAAGCGTTGTGCGCCAGTACCGGACCAAAAATCTGAAAGCTATCCAGCGGCAAAACGCCGGCGGGACGAAGTGACGAAAAAATGCTTTTCAAGCCATGTGACCATAAACTGGCTAACACGGCAGCCAGCACGAATTTCCAAACAATATCTGGACGCCGCCCCACAAAAGGCAAAATCAGCATTAATCCTAACGTGGTATCGCCCAGCATGGTGAGATGACTCCAAAACCCCGCCCCGATTGGCGACAAAAATTGATTAAGTAATTGAAATAATTGAATATTTTTATTGCTTAACCATAAAACGACTAACGCATTTACCGAGAAAATCGGCACGCCCCAGCGCCAATAAAAAGCAATTTTGGAAGTTGAATTAAGGTTTAAATCCATCGCAAGCATAAAAAGAAAAAGTTGAAACACGATGCTGATGAACCAAAACTGGCATACGTTCGCGCAGCTGACAATGTGAAAACTGCCCATTTCCTCCGGTTAAAGGCACGGCTTGTGCAGTTGGCCACAAGACTAAAATTCCCTGCGCACCGTTTTTCGGTGCATCAAACCAGATGTCAAATTGGTCGTAGCGTTGATCGGTAATTTGCACCATGCTTGGACGCGCATACCAAGCTAATCGGCTACCCAAAGTCCAATTATCTGTGAATAAAACAGGAGGGTTGCCGGTTTTTTCTACCGGCAATTCGCGTCGCAATTGTTCGGCGCGCTGGGCAGCGGCTTGCCATCCGTATAAATCTTTTAGCGGGTTTTCATTATCTTTAAAAGGTAAAAATGGATGTAAAAACTCAATAAAAATCAATAAGATAGCGAACAATGAATAGCCGATTGACGCACTAAAAAGCCAGCGTACCCAACGACGCGTCCAATGGCGACACACCCATTGCGCCGTTAACGGCGTCAGCCCCGCCCAAGCGAGAGCAACCCAATGCGGCAAGGTCATTTCAAAACCGGCTCCCCAGCCAAATAATAGCAAAATTGGCAACGCCAACGCCAAACATAAACTCGCCGCCGGTTCGCGCCATTTAGCCAAATTCGCCAAGGCCGCAATGACTGCAAAAATGAGTAATGCCGGGCCATAAGCCAGTAATTGCGCCAGTTGTGATAAGCCAAAACGGTGAATTTCCCAAGTGGGCTTGCCCGTACCGTGATGCAATTGGTATAAAAATGAAATCCAGTCATGGTGCGCATTCCAATACAAAATTGGCAAAAGGAGTAATGAACTCAGCAACATCGCTAACCAGGGCCAGGGCGTGCGAAATTGCCGCCACTGCCCATGAATCATTAAACCGAGTAACACGGTCAGCACTAAAGTGATCGCGGTATATTTGGACAGTGCCGCTAGACCCAGCAAAACACCGAGCGCTAGCCAGAATTTTTCGCGCCCCTGAATCAGGATTAAATGTAGCGTCCACACGCTCAATAAACCGAATAACAATAAGGGCGTATCCGGCAACATTGCTAGCCCAATCAGCTGAAACATTGCACCTGATTGCAATAACAGAACGCTGACAAAACCGACCCAAGGCGATTGATGAGGAAAGAGCGTGAGCGTGAATGAGTACAACGCCAGTCCGCTCAAGGAGAATAAGGCAATCGGCATTAAGCGCAGCGCCAAATCCGATTGGCTGACTGGTAAAACTAGCGCTTGCAGCCAACCAATCATGGGCGGGTGATCGAAATAACTCCAATCTAAATAAAAACCATACAGTGCGTAATGCGCTTCATCTACGCTCAAACCAATCTGGCTAGCGGCAAAACCGCGTACTAATGCCGTCAAGCCCAACAACAAAAGGGTCGCTTGCCAAGGGGTCAGTCGTTTTAAAAATTTGAACATGGCGTGTGTAACGGTTGAATTATTTTTCTAAGATTAAACAATATCAGATTTATCGGCATAATTAGTGCGGTCCGTCAGGAAACGCTGACTTATTTGGTGCGAGGTGCACCGGCGCGGTAAGCCGAGGCTGTCAACGACTTCAACCCCAGCAGCGCACACTTATTCTTTTGATAAAATCAGCAGAGGATTGCCGAGCCATAACCAAATAAATATCAAATAAATCAATAACATACAGTCAATCGACGGGCATAGAATGAACGGTTGATTTAATCAGTGCCTTCTTGATTCTTAAGGCGAATAAATTCGCTCCTACACAATTCAAAAAAAAGAAAAAGTTGCGAAGCTTGGATAAAGGTTTGCAAAATTCAATTGGGCGGTGCGGGTTGAGTGTGTCGATTTCAAGTCCCAATTGATTCGAGTTTGCGTACAATTGAAAGGTCTTTTTTTGCTCAAGGTTATGCAACATGAACTCAGAAATCAACCCAATTATTCTTCAAAATGTCGCCACGGCTTTAGCCGAGGATATCGGCGAAGCTGACTTAACTGCACAGCTAATTGCAGAAAAATCCAACGCAATTGCCACTGTCGTTACGCGTCAAGCGGGCGTTTTGTGTGGTATGGCTTGGTTTAATGCCTGCTTTAAAGCGCTAGACCCGAATTGCGCCATTACTTGGTTTGCGCGCGATGGCACTAAAATTGCTGCTAACGAAAAGTTATGCGAAATTCGCGGCAATGCGCGCGCAATGCTCACGGCTGAACGGACTGCACTGAATTTTTTGCAGACACTTTCTGCCACCGCCACCGAAACCAATCGCTATGTTCAGGCTGTGCAAGGCACTTATGCAAAAATAATGGACACTCGAAAAACGATTCCGAGCTTACGTTTAGCGCAAAAGTATGCCGTGCGAATGGGCGGCGGACACAATCAGCGCATCGGTTTATTTGATGGCATTTTGATTAAGGAAAATCATATCGTTGCCGCTGGCGGTATTCGGCAGGCGTTAAATCAAGCGTTTCGTTTAGCTACTTCGGATGCAACGGTGCAAGTTGAGGTCGAAAATATGGCTGAGTTGAGCGAGGCATTGGACGCAGGCGCAAAACTGATTTTGCTGGATAACTTTAATTTGGATCAGATGTGCGCTGCGGTGCACTACACCGGAAGACGTGCAGAATTAGAAGCTTCCGGTGGCATTACGCTGAAAACCGTGCGGGTGATTGCCGAAACAGGCGTCGATCGAATTTCGATTGGCAGCTTAACCAAAGATGTGAGTGCGGTTGATCTTTCAATGCGCTTTGTCGCTTTGATAAAATAAAATATCTATTAAAATCAAATACTTATAAAATATATCTCAAGCCAGTTCTTGAAAAAATTTCAAGATTTTTGCTTGATCAGGCTGAAAAATAAGCCCTTTTTCCGTAATCAATCCTGTGACCAATTCAGCGGGGGTCACGTCAAAAGACGGATTGCGAATTTGGACGCCTTCCGCAGCCCAGTGCAGTTCACGAAAACCTTTTACTTCCTCAGCGGATCGTTCTTCTATCGGAATCTGCGCACCACTCGTCATTGTGCGGTCAATAGTAGAAAGCGGGCAGGCAACATAAAATGGAATGCGATGACGCTGCGCCAGCACCGCCACCATATACGTGCCAATTTTATTCGCCACATCGCCATTGGCGGCCACGCGATCCGTGCCCACCACCACCGCATCAATTTCACCTTGCGCCATCAGGTGTCCCGCCATATTGTCGGTAATTAAAGTCACCGGAATATTATCTTGTACCATTTCCCAAGCCGTCAGCCGCGCACCTTGCAAAAAAGGCCGCGTTTCATCGGCTATGACTGAGATTTTTTTACCCGCCAACACCGCTGAACGGATGACACCTAATGCCGTTCCCCACCCCGCCGTCGCCAATGCGCCCGCGTTGCAATGCGTCAAGACGCGTGCGCCATCCGGCAAGAGTTCAGCACCGAAAGCGCCCATTGCACGATTGATGCGAATGTCTTCAGCCAAAATCTCATGCGCTTCCGCTAATAAACGCTGCGCAATTTCTGCATTCGCACGCGTTACAGTAGCTTGCCAAATTTGGTGCATCCGTTGCAGCGCCCAAAATAAATTGACCGCAGTTGGACGACTTTGCGCCAAAACATTAAAGCCGACTTGCAATTCAATTGCAAAATCTGCGCTTGATTTTTCCTGCAAACGTAAGGCTTCCAACGCAACACCATAAGCCGCAGCCACACCAATCGCCGGTGCGCCGCGCACCACCATGCTGCGAATTGCCTCGGCAACAGTCGCCGCAGAATCATAAGCAAGATAGTGAAAAACCGCCGGCAAAATCCGCTGGTCAATCATTTCCAATTTGTTCTCTGCCCAGCGTAATGTTTCAACTTTCATTTAATCGCCCTCAAATTCACACAGTGCAAAAACCGAGTGACCTTGCGATTCCAATCTGCCTCGCCCACCCAAATCCGGCAAATCAATCACAAAACAACATTCCACTACCTGCCCGCCCGTTGCTTCAATCAATTTACAGGCCGCTTCAGCTGTGCCGCCCGTGGCAATTAAATCATCGACTAAAAGCACCTTATCGCCTTTCGATATCGCATCAGTGTGTATTTCAATCCGGTCAGTTCCATACTCAAGTTGATAGTCTTGGCCAATTGTTTCCGCAGGTAATTTTCCCTTTTTGCGGACCGGCACAAAGCCAAGCTCCAATTTATAGGCCAATGCCGCACCCAAAATAAAGCCACGCGCTTCAATTCCGGCAATACAATCGATTTTAATATTCTGATACCGGTTTGCTAACTCATTGATTATTAAGCTAAATCCGACTGGATCTTTTAACAAAGTCGTAATATCTCGAAACTGAATTCCTGGTTTTGGATAATCAGAAACCGTTCGAATTTTCGATTTAATTGGCATGATAATTCCTTAATAATTCAATAATAAATTCAGCTAATTAATTGTATAGCCTGACATTTGAAACGCCAAACTCAGCGATAAAACCGCAACGCATCATGCAAAAAGATCTGGCTGGCATCGCTTAATACCCTTTTATAAGGAACTCAAAAGCCAAATTAGCACAAAGCGCGCGTGCGCAACACGGTTCAAACAGCATTTTCTAATTCAGGTATGAGGCCGAAGCGAATTTAATTATGGCAAGCCTTCCGGCGCTATCTCGATTGCGGAATTTTAGCCAAGGCCTTCGACCTCGCCCACTGTGACGAATGCTGGCATGACTGTCTGATTGCCTTCTGATGGAACTACTTAAAGTAAGCCCTTTAGTCAAGACAGTTTTGTACCGAGTTTAAGCTGTGCACTCGACTTCTGTTGCAGCTGGACGGCGCTGCCCCGATTTTTCCTTTTTTTCTTCCGCATTTGCCTGACTTATTGGTGTTGGTTGCGTTTCTGTTTCTGATTTTGCGTCTTCCTTCGCGCGTGGCTACGTGGCTAGGATCATCGCGCCTCCACCGTTTGCGGTTCGATACACGACGTCAGGTGTTTCGTTTCCCAGCGACTGGTGTGGACAATGCATATCGCACACCATAAATCAAAAACTCTCTAAACGCGGGAATGATGATGTGCGGCTGCTTATCCACAAATGCTAGTAGAAGCGCCTGTTCGGCACGTTTTAATGCACCGTGTACTTCGGACATCGACAGCCCCGAAAAAGCCGCAAGTTCAGGGTAACTTAACACCTCTCGACGCTTGGCAAGCAACACCAGTAACAGGAAAAGTCCTGAGCTTTAAGAGAAGGTTGACGATTTATCGGTCGATGCATAAGTCAGTTACAAAGAGTATTTTCGCAATTCGCGAAATGCGAAAACACTATTTATTCAATAAGATCGCAATATAAAGCCTGAAATGTGCATCTTGGATTTAAAGCTCAGGAGGGCGATGCTGTCGCCGCTGTGCCATAGACGCACTTCGGGGGTTTCAAACACGGTCCCTCACCTACAACACGCACTCAGGATCATTAAGTCCCTATTGAAAAAATCCGCTGGTGGTGGCAGGAGCACGAGTTACGAATTGCTGTTTGAATGAGGACAAGATTAAACGGTGATCAATAACCTGCTGACACTTCATCAAGGCCAATATTTCCCGTGGTTGTTAACTCGCCGCGCCGCAAGCAATTCCGTCAACTCGCTGGCATCAACACTAGTCTGACACAAGGGGTAACACAGACGAGTAGCACAAAGATGCGGTAATGGCCGCGCAAACTACGGAAACTGCAACCAGCATATACAGGATGACTAGCTGGTAGCTTACTGCCTGTAATGGCGATGCGCCCGCTAGCAGCATACCCACTGTAACACCTGGAATGTGGATGACTCCTACGGTTTGCAGGCTATTTATTGTGGGAATCATGGCTGCTTTTACACTGTGGCGCATGGCGTTTCTCATGGCTTCCTTGAGCGTCGCGCCCAGCGCCGTCATACCTTCGATTACCTCTTTCGTATTTTTGGCTTCGCTTTTTAACCTCTCTAGCACCTGCATATAAATGTTCAGGCTATTCCCCAAAATCATGCCCGCAATCGGCACCAGATGGTTTGCTTTTGTGTCGATAATCCCCATGATTACCAGCGTAGTTAAAACAGCTATGGCGGACACCCCGATGGCAAAGAACGCCTTGAAAAAACCGTTTTTTATTTTAGTTCTTCGGCTTGCAAGCCATGAGCCGTAAAGCGACATTAGCAGTATCACGAGAGCGATTTGCCACAGTTTTTGCAGTTTAAAAATATATCCGAGCGCAAAACCTAGTAGCAAAAGCTGAAAAAATGCCAGCAGAGAGTTGGTAAAAAGTGTTTTTTCTATACCTAACGACTCTTTTTTTGCGTACCAAAGAGCTGCTAGAACAAGTAAATATGAGGCTAAAAAGTTGTATTCCATCGTGGAATAATTTTACTGTGTTTGGGATAATTTTAGTAGACGCGCATTCAAGTTCGAAGTGCAACCGCCGCTGGTTGACTTGTCTGCATGGGCTACGCAATTGGGCCACGGTGAGTGGATATCTGCCACGCACCACATCAGTCCAATTGCCGAAGTGAAATCGCTGTCCAAGGCGCTGCAATTTATGGCCAATAATGTCAAGTACCACACTGATCATTTGGAGCAAGAGGTGGTCGCACGCACAGCGGAATTACAACTGGTCAATCTGGAGCTGGAAAAACGCTCAAATACCGATGCCTTGACCGGCCTGCCCAATCGCCGATTGTTGTACGATCGCTTTGACCGTATCCTCGCCACCGCGCGACTCGACGGCAGTCATGGGGCGATGATGTTCATTGACCTCGACAACTTCAAGCCGCTCAACGACACTCATGGGCATGAAATCGGCGACTGTTTATTGGTGGAAGTGGCGCGCCGCCTGAATGATTGCGTGCGCGATACTGATACTGTGGCACGCTTTGGCGGTGATGAATTTGTGGTGCTATTGGGTAATCTGAATGCCGACGCAGACTTGGCCAAGAGTCAGGCGAAAAGCATCGCCAGCAAAATCCTTGCACAGCTGGCGGAATCTTATCTGTTGTACCGTTCGGAAGCGGAAGCGACGATCGAACATCATTGTACCAGCAGTATCGGCATTGCCTTGTTTGAGGGCACAGCGGAAGTGGAAGCTATTTCCAGCCGTGCGGATACGGCGATGTACTGCGCCAAAGGAACTGGGCGCAATCGTATTGTGATGGACGACGAGTCAATCGCCAGCGAAGTTTGTCATGCGTCCTGCACTGTGGCGCATACATGCCGTCGGTCGGAGAAATTGGCTTAACCTATCTTTAACATCCGCAATATCTGCATTCACCACGCGTGATGAAATATAAACCTCCGAAAAAGCTTGAGTAAGTGCCTTACAGGACAGGCTACAGAGAAAACGACGGGGTCAGGTCTTGCATTGACGCATCGCAAAAAGAGAATGTCGCATTGCAAGACCTGACCCCGTGAGTACATATTTGACCCCGTGAGTACATATTGTTGCAGCGAGTGTGGCCGCAACTCGCTGAACTCAGTACCGCAAACAAACTCGTCATCGTGCATGAAAAAGTGATTGAGTGCATTGCTTAACGTGCTGCTTGGCGATGTAAACGCACTCGCAAATTTAATCGGGAAAAGTGCAATCGCGGCATGCCATTGCACTTGGATGTTACTTAAAATTCACTCTGACCCTAATTGTTCTAATTGTTCTGCCATGGCGCCAATAATTTGGAACAGGGATGGCAACAACAGTACCCACTGCCGCACCAGAAGCTGCGTTTTTTGCAGGATCAGGATGCGGGAATCAAGCAGTGATTTACGTCGGTATGCCGACGCAACAATTTGTCTAAGTAACTGATTATAAATAACTTTTTATTCAGGCCTACGCCGAAATTCGCAGAACGCAGAAAATGCAATGTTAGCCAACCAGTTTAAAATCTCAAGGCATCTGTCAGTGATTTAACTTCGCTGGCTGAGGTTGCTAAAATTTCGCTGAGTTGTTCTGCATCACCGATCATCATTTCAATCTGTGCCGCATCTTCGTTAATTTGCTCGCGGCGTTTTATGCGGTGTAGCGGTGAAGGAATTGGGGCTAAATCTTCGGCCAGCAGTAAGGCGTCTGCCAAAGAAACGGGGGGGATGGAAAGAAAGCCTTCCCATGCGCCTTCAATGGACTGTTCGACAATTTTAGGCACGCCCAATACTTCTAAAATAGCTCGACCAATTTCAGCTTCTCCGCGTTCCAGCCAAGCGGTGTAGTCGCCATTCAGCAAATTAGGGAACTCATCTGCGCAAGAAATTAAATAAAAACCACCAATTTCGTGAACAATTCCGGCGAACAGTGCAGCTTCAGGATCTTGATGAATCACGCGTCTGGCAATAATTTGCGCTAAAGAAGAAACGTGCGCAGTGTGTTCCCATAATTGATCAGCAATTTTTCGATGTTCAAAAGAAGGCAGTTCGCCCGCCATCTGTTTTGCCACTAACGCCATGGCAAGGGTGCGAACGGTACGAAAACCCAGTAACGTAATTGCAGTTTTAACATCGGTGATAATTCGACCGGAGCGGTTATAAACGACTGAGTTTGCTGTTGCGACAACTCGTGCGGCCAGTAATGGTTCAATCTGAATGAGCTTGGAAGCCGTTTCAATTGAGCAGTCCGGGTCGTCAAGGGTTTTGCGTAATTTGAGCGCCATTCGCGAACCGCTAGAAAAGCTCAGCTCCCCTTCTTTAATTCGTGAAATCAGGATTTCGTAAACTTCTAGTTGTTCCAAAATAGTACTCCGTTGCAGGATATTACGTGTCAGGTTGGATTGAACAGGTTAAAATAAAAAAATTCAAATTCAGTCTATTGATACAGCATGATTACATCGTCCGCATTAACTGGCAAGGACTACGAGCGCATCGCGCTAAATATTCATCCTGGCGGTTGGACAATTCAAAACAAACAACCTATCGCTACGTTGCTAGGTTCGTGCGTAGCGGTTTGTCTGTTTGAAGAAACGTTGAAAATTGGCGGCATGAATCACTTTTTATTGCCTAGCCATGCAAGCAGCGCCGGGGATGATACCGATATTATATTAAATGGCGACTATTCAATGGAAGTCTTGGTCAATGGTTTATTAAATAAAGGGGCGCGAAAAAATCGCTTGCTAGCCAAAGCCTTTGGCGGCGGGACGATCGTGAACTCAATTCGAATGGCGATTGGCGAGCGTAACGCTGAGTTTGCTAAAGAATGGTTGGCGCGCGAAAAAATTCCTTTAGTGGCGTCTGATTTTAATGGGCCGTGGTCTCGAAAAATCGTTTTTATTCCGCAAACAGGTGAAGCGTTTTGTCGCCGGATTCCAACCACTCAAGCAATTATTGCCGAAGTTACCCAAGAAGAAATGGCGTATGAAAACAATTTAAATCGTAGCAAGAACGTGGGTAAAAAGATTGAACTTTTCTAAAAAATCAATTAAATCAATGAGTTAATTGATTTTTTAGAAAAGTCATTTTTCTGAAGCGCATCGCTTGATCATTCTTAGCACAGATAAGCATCAACCTACGTAGTCCCCTACCCTGTCAAACTACGCCTGTCCCTTTATTTTGAAGGAGAACTAAAACTAGTCGCTTTGGGAATTTCAGCAGCTAAGATTTTGATGGTTTGTCACCCCGATGCAAGCAGTCTTAGCTTTAATGACTTTCGCTGGCATGCGCATGATCTTCGTCTTGCACCCAAAGTAGATGGGCATCAAGTAATAATCGGTAGCGACTTTCGTTCGCTTCTAGGCGGGCAATGCCTGCCGTCAATGCGGCTTCAAGTGCCAAACGACGCGCGTTGAGTGTTTCAGATAAGCTACTTTCGCCAAGGGTGTATGCGCGTGTCACTAATTCTGCATGTTTGCCGAAATTATCTGCGGTTTGTTGCGCTTGTTGCCAGGATTGAAAACTGCTGACGGCTTGAGTATAAACGGCAAAAATGTCCCCTTCCAGTTTTTGCCCTAACGCTTCTGCGCGCTGCCTTGCCAATTCAACTTGCAGTTCTGCCTGCTCGGCATGGGCACTTCTCACGCCTGAAGAAAGCGGAATGGAGAGGAAAATGCCCGCCACTTTTTCGTTGCCACTCATTTCATTTGAGAAACGCAAGCCTAGAGTCGGGTCGGGCATTTGGTCAGCGCGCAGGCGTTCTGCGATTTGTTGCTGATAAACTAGCTCTGCTTGAGCTAATGCAAGTTCATGATTATCCTCAAGTATTTTAGCTTTCCAAAAAGACAAACTCCGCACAACCGCGACAGGAAGGGTTACGGTGATCAATTCGGAAGTATGAATGAGGGGAAATTGCCGTTGCAAATCAGCACTAGCCAGTTCAACACGTAATTGCGCTTGTTTTAACGATACGCTTGCTTGCAGATTAGCTTCATGTGCTTGATTTAATTCCATTTTTGGTGCGTCACCCGCTTTAAATCGTTTCTCGGTCAGCGTTTCTTGCTGTTGCAAAATATCCAGCTGCTGTTGCCATTGTGTGACTTGCATTTGTTCGCGCTGCCAGTTAAACCAAAAATGCAACAAATTGCGCCCCGCTTCATGGCGTGCATCGCCCAAGGCGAGTTGCGCACGACTCACGCCCTGTTCACCGATCCGCGCATCAATCTGACTTTTGTTTGGCAACCGAAAAGGTCGCTCTAGCGAAATATCCCATTCATTCATGCTTTGGTTGGATTGATTGATGCGCCGCTGCGCCATGCCCGCTTTAAGGTTAAATTCATACACGCCATTTTGTAAGCGGCGTTGATTGAGTTGTTCAATTTTGATGCCAGTCTGAGCATTTCTGACGAAAAGATGCTGATTCAAGGCTGCATCAACTTGTTGATGAGGCGGCAGATCTGCAAAAAAAACATCGTCTGCCAGCGCCGAAGTCGTTACCAAGGCAAGGACTACGAACATGAATTTCATGCCAACCTCCCAAATTCAATCACCGGTGAAATCCAATAGGCAATAAAGGGATTGGGCTCTTGAAGTTTTAAATGCTGCAAGAGCAGGTGCGCGTTATCCAAATTCATCACAGAACGAATTTCCACGCGTTCAGTGCGTCCGCGAACTTGCTCTTTGACAGTGGGCAGATGATTGTTTTGGCTATGACCTTCAATCTGATTACAGGAAAAAGCATGCACCCATTCTGGATGTTCGAGTAAGTGATCAATCATTCGTTCTTCTAATGATTGATGACACACCAGCGTCAGGCAACAATTATGGTCTTTCATGGAGACGTCTTTCTTTATTTTCGATACCGAAACGGCGATACAAAATGGGCAACATAATCAGCGTTAATAAAGTTGAACTGATCAAGCCGCCGGTTACCACAATGGCTAAAGGTTTCTGGATTTCAGAGCCAGGCCCGTGGGCAAAAAGTAACGGTAATAAACCAAACGCGGTAATACTGGCGGTCATTAACACCGGACGCAAGCGGCGTTTCGCGCCTTCCGTGACCACTGTGGTAATGTCCAAGCCTCGACTGTGTAGCTGATTGAAATAAGATACCATCACCACACCATTGAGTACGGCGATGCCGAGCAGTGCAATAAAGCCCACCGAGGCAGGCACGGACATATATTCACCGCTCAACCAAAGCGCGAACACCCCGCCAATCAGCGCAAACGGGATATTGGTCAGTACTAGAACGGCTTGTCGCACCGAGCCAAAGGTGGCGAATAACAACAAGAAAATCAGCCCTAAGGCAATCGGCACGACCACGGATAAACGCGCGGCGGCGCGTTGTTGATTCTCAAATTGCCCACCCCAAGTGATGTTGTAACCAGCCGGTAACTGAATTTGCGCGGCCACGGCTGCCTTTGCTTCATCAACAAAGCCGACCAAATCTCGTCCGCGCACATTGGTTTGCACAACAACCATACGTTGCCCATTTTCTCGATCCACTTTCACCGGTCCATCGGTTCGTTCCAGTTGTGCAACGACCGAAAGGGGTACGCTTTGTCCATTGCTTAGCGGCAAGGTTAAAGCCGAAAATAAGGCGGGTGATTGCTGAACTTCGGCTTCGCCGCGAATTAATAGTGGCGTGCGCCGACCTTCTTCTATCACAAAGCCAATTTGACGACCTTCAACTTGCGTGCGTAAAGAATTGCTAATGTCATCGATACTCAAGCCCAACCGTCCTGCCGCCAAACGATCAATCACCACACGGTAATATTGCACGCCATCATTTTTAACTGTGTAAGCGTCTTCACTGCCTTTGATTCCTTCAATAATGCTGACCATTTTGTCTGATACGGTGGTTAAATTCTCTAAATCTGTACCAAAAATTTTAATCGCCACATCACCGCGCGAACCTGTCAACATTTCCGAAACACGCATGGCAATCGGTTGAGTAAAGCTAAAGTCTAAGCCCGGAAAATTGACCATCACTTTGCGAATTTCATCAATCAGCGCCGCTTTATCTGTCATGCGCCATTCCGCTTGCGGCTTAAGCACGAGAAAATTATCAGTTTCATTCAAACCCATCGGGTCGAGTCCCAACTCGTCCGCGCCGGCCCTTGAAATAATACTTTTCACCTCAGGTACGGCTTTTAAAATTGCCGCTTGTACGCGCTTATCCATTTCAGCTGATTGTGCGAGATTGATTGAAGGCAATTTACTGGTTTGCATGATGATATCGCCTTCATCCAGCTCCGGCATAAACGTCTTGCCAATAAAACTATAAATAACCAATGTAATCAACAACATAGAAACAGCGCTTATCAAGACACGACCTTCATTCGCCAAGGCTTTGGTGAGCAGCGGAAAATAAATTTGCTGCGCTTTGCGTACTAACCACGGTTCATCGTGATTGGCGGTTGCAATCAAAAACGAGGAGATCATTGGAATGACCGTGAGCGACAACAGGAGTGAGGCAGCCAAAGCAAAAACGATCGTGAGTGCCACAGGAATAAACAACTTCCCTTCCAGCCCTTGCAGCGTGATCAACGGTAAAAAGACGATGATAATAATGACGACACCGGCTGCCACCGGGGTAATCACCTCTTTAACCGCACGGTATAAAACATGCAAATAAGGAATGTGATCACGTCGGTTTGCCAGATGACTAATGATGTTTTCAACCACCACCACCGAGGCATCGACCAGCATTCCAATGGCAATGGCTAAGCCGCCCAAACTCATTAAATTGGCGGACATGCCAAATTGTCGCATCAAAATAAAGGTCAGCAGCACCGCCAACGGCAGCGTTAAGGCAACAACCAAGGCTGCGCGCAAATTGCCCAAAAACAAAACCAGCAAAATAACCACTAAAACGATAGCTTCGGTAAGCGCCTTTGAGACCGTGCCAATCGCCCGATCGACCAGCGTTCCACGATCATAAAATACCTGAGTGGTAACCCCTTTTGGCAAAATTGGCGCCAATTCTTTAAGTTTTGCATTCACAGCAGCAACTACTTTTTGCGCATTCGCGCCGCGCAAACCCAGTACCAAGCCTTCAACGGCTTCCGCTTTGCCATCTTTGGTAACCGTACCATAACGTGTCAGACTACCCATGCGCACTTGGGCCACATCGCTGACGCGAATCGGACTGCCATTGGGACTTGCGATGACGATATTACCGACGTCTTGCAAAGTTTTAATACTTCCTTCTGCACGCACCAACAAGGCTTCATCACCATCGCTCAACCGCCCTGCCCCGTCGTTACGATTATTGGCTTCCACCGCTTGTTGCAGCATAGCCATGGATAAACCGTGCGAAGCTAACGCAGTATGATTGGGCACGATTTCAAAACTACGCGCCAAGCCACCAAGCGAATTCACGTCAGCCACGCCGATTAAGGTGCGCAATGCGGGGCGAATCGTCCAATCTAAAATCGTGCGTCGCTGCTCTAAGGAATAGCCCTCCCCTTCCACGGTAAACATGAACATTTCACCGAGGGGCGTGGTAATTGGTGCCAAGCCGCCGCCCACGCCGGAAGGTAAATCACGCAGCGCATTATTGAGCCGTTCGGTCACCTGTTGTCGTGCCCAATAAATATCCGTTCCATCATTAAAATCAATGGTGATATCGGCAATAGCATATTTAGAAATGGAGCGCATAAGCCGTTGATTCGGAATGCCGAGCATTTCCAATTCAATCGGCGTGACAATGCGCGCCTCAACCTCTTCCGGTGTCATTCCCGGCGCTTTCATAATCAACTTCACTTGCGTGGTGGACACATCAGGAAACGCGTCAATCGGTAACTCACGAAAGGAAATGATGCCCGCGCCGATCATCATCAGCGTCATTACGCCGACAAGTAACCGCTGCGTCAGTGCAAATTCAACCAGTTTGGTTAACATTAAAAAACCTTTAATCTATAAAAAACATCAAATTAAACAATAAGTTATGCAAAAAATGTGAGCAGAGTAAGACTGACTTAGCGCTTTCCTATCTTTGTTTTAGCCGGCATTCATTGAGATTGATTCTCTTCAGGTTAAAACTGGCGAATCAAAAATCTGCGGCGCAAAACCATTTATTGCGCGCTGCCAATTCCCATCAATTGCGCTTTTAAAGCGGAAACACCTTGCACCGCAACCGCTTCTTGACCGGTTAATTTGGCACTAATCAGCGTCATTTGATCACTTTCGTGCAACACCTTCGCTGGCACACTGCGAAAACCTGTGCGAGTCTCAACAAACAAAATGATTTGTCCGGCAACCCGCGCTAACGCAGCATTAGGCACATTCCACTGATAGCGGTTTTGCGTTTGTGTATCAATGGTCGCTTCAAGATATTGCCCTGGACGCAGATTTTGCGCGCCTTTGGTAATCAGCACTCGCAACAAAATAGTTTGGTTGCCACCGCTCAAGCTATGGCCAATAGCCGTTAATTTACCGGACGCTGCGTAGCCGCGCACATTGACGGTCGCCCCGACTTTAAGCCCTTGTGTTTTAGCTAAAGGCGCTTGAATTTCCAAGTTTAAAGGGTTGATTTTGGCAACTTTAAACAGTGGGACTGCCGCCTCTAAACGCTGACCAGCACTAGCGGTTTTCTCTAAAATCACACCAGAAATCGGCGAGATAACCGATAACAAACTATTTAAATTTCCTTCTCTTTGCAATTTGGCAATAGCTTCATCAGAAAGTCCGGCTAACCGTAATACCTGCTTGCGCTCATTAAACGCAGCACTGGTTTCACGATATTGGCTTTGAGTAGCGCGAAAGCGACTTTCGGAAATAATCCCGTCTTGCCAAAGTTTTTCGTCGCGCGCCATATTATCTTCAGCCAATTGCATTTGAGTTGCCGCCTGAAGCAAGCCGCGCTGCGCCTCAACCAAAGCAGGACTTTGCAAGGTTGCCAGCACTTGGCCGCGTGCAACCGTATCACCGACCCCAACCAAAGTTTGCTCCACCATGGCCGATAGTGGCGTACTAACGGTAAAAAGTTGATTGGCTGGAATCACCACCAGAGCGGGCAAACCTGCTAATTCACCTTGCTGTTTAGCGGGCAGCATGACCGTTTTTATTCCCAAAGTGAGTTTTTGTTGGGCGCTGAGCACTAAATCTTGGGCAGCAAGTGCGGAGGCGGCACTGCTCATCGCCAGTAAAAACAACAGCCAGTTTTTCTTCATTCACTGAATCTCCATAATCGTTGGACTAGAATTCTAATCGTTTTCATGCGTATTCTTTTTTCATATTGCCAGCAAAGTGACCCGAAAGCGAAGTCGCGCGCCGAATTTTAAGGAAGCACAGGTTGATTCCATTCATGATGAGCGATTCGATTCTCGGAAAGTACATTGCCGAGCCAAAATAAAAAAATGATATTAATCAATCACTTAGATAACATTCTATCTGGGTACTTCTGTGTTTATCGAAGCGCTTTGAGCGAAGGATTAATTGAATCGGTGATGCCTTAATGCGGGTTGTGACTGCCCAAACTTTTTAGAGTTCCTCAGTTGTGAAATTAAATAGGTAGAATGCGCCCTCCAAAAATTTACCTTAAAGGTTTGTATGGCTATTCAATGGTTTCCTGGTCACATGACCTCTGCGCGCAAAAAAGCGTCTGAAACAATGGAGCGTATCGACGTGGTTGTCGAAGTGCTTGATGCACGCATTCCGGCCGCGGGCAGCAATCCACTGATTCGCGAATTACGTGAACATCGGCAGCGTCCATGTCTAAAAGTGCTCAACAAAGCCGATTTAGCTGACCCAGTGGCAACGCAGGCTTGGTTAACTTATTTTAATCAACAAGCCCATGTGCAAGCGGTGGCGCTGTCTTGCAAAAAAGCCGGTGACGCAGCAAAAATTCCTAATTTATGCCTCAAGCTAGCGCCGCATCGCGGCAGCACAATTAAACCTTTGCGCATCTTGATTATGGGCATTCCAAATGTCGGCAAATCCACCTTAATGAATGCGCTGCTGAAACGTCGGGTCGCGGCAGTGGGCGACGAACCCGCGGTGACTAAAAACCAGCAAAGTTTTGACTTAAGCGACACCCTGACCTTGATTGACACGCCCGGATTAATGTGGCCAAAAATTGAGCATGATTCCGATGGATTGATGCTGGCGGCAAGCCACGCCATTGGCCGCAATGCCGTGATTGATGAAGAAGTTGCAGCGTTTTTAGGGAATATTTTATTAAATCATTATCCAATGCTTGCGACTGAACGTTATGGCTGCGTAACTGCAGGCATGGATGGTTTTCATTTAATTGAGGCAGTGGCGAATCGGCGCAACTATCGCTTAAAAGGCGGCACACTGGATTTAGAAAAAGCGGCTTTAACCCTGCTACAAGATTATCGTGATGGCGTTTTAGGCCGCATCAGTTTGGAAACACCCGAAACACGTGCCGCGATGTTGGCGCACGCACACGCAACAAAGCCAGCAGCGGCAACAACATAACACCCTGATTATAAAGAATTATTATTCTTCAACAAAAATTGCGAACCTGAAAGCAACGCCCATTGTTGTGGCCACTGAGCCAAAGGATCTCGCGTGAAACCACTTTTGGCAAATTGTTGCCATCGCCCCAGCACATAGCACACTAAAACATTGGCTTGCGCGCCAACCTCGGTTTGCGCCGGCAACACACCTTGCGACACAGCGATACGCAAAGCTTGTTTGAGCGTGGTTTCAATTCGGTCTAAAAACTGGTTAATGCGCAGTTGTAAGCGCTGGTTTTCATTCACTAAAGCATCGCCGATCAACACCCGCGTCATCCCGCGATTCTTTTTCGCGAAAGCCAATAACAACGCCAAAATGGCTTCAGCTTGTTTTAAACCATCGGTTTCATCAGAATTGATTTTATTCACCAAGCTAAAAATGGTTTGCTCAATAAATTCAATTAAGCCATCAAACATTTGCGCTTTACTGGCGAAATGTCGGTACAGCGCCGCCTCAGAAATATCCAGCTTGGCTGCCAAGGCGGCAGTGGTAATTTTGTCGCATTTTGGTTGTTCCAACATCTCGGCAATCGTTTGCATAATTTGCAATTTACGTTCACCTACTTTTGCAGTTGCCATTTTATTCTCTCCGTTAAGCCCGCCAAACACGGGGCAAATCCCTTATATTTTGCACCTGAACATCGACAAAACTCGGACGTCGTAAGGTTTTGCTCAGCCAAATTGTTTGCATTCCCAGTCTTTTCGCCATGCGCAAATTATCGGCGCTATCTTCCACCATCACGCATTGCGCAGGGTGTAGCCGCTGTTGTCGCAGCAACTTTTGATAGCCTTGCCAATGCGGTTTTGGCTGATAGCTGGCGTCTTCGATTGAAAAAATTTCTTCAAATAAATCAAGTACTTGTAAAATCTTAAGCACCGCAATTGCATAGTGGCGCGGCGCATTGGTAAAGACGATTTTTTGACCGGCTAACTGACGCAGCACAGAGCGCAAACCCGGCTGCCGAATGACCCTATCCGGCAAATCGGTAAACAGGTGCGTGTGCCATAAAAAATGATCAGGATCAATCGCATGATGGCGCACCAAGCCGCTTAAAGTTGCGCCGTAACGTAGCCAATAATGGCTGCGAAGTGCATCCGCTGCCGCTTCGTCCAGCTGCAGATGCGTTTGCAGATACCTTGTCATACTTCGATTAATCTGAGGAAAAATATGCGGCGTCGCATCGTGCAAGGTGTTATCGAGATCAAAAATCCAGGTGCGCTGACTCATTTTGCCAATCGAGAAGGCGTGAGCCCTTCGGCCAGTTTAAAGATACTTTGTTGAAAAATAAATGGAATCCATCTCATTGCATCAAGCCTGACCAATACCCTTGAACAGGTTCGGAAAAAGACGCGTGGACTGACTGACCTCACTTGCTTTTAATCAACGTGCCCACGCCTTCCTCAGTCAAAATCTCCAGCAACAAAGCATGTTCGACGCGACCATCGATAATATGCACCGAGCGCACACCGCTGCGTGCCGCGTCCAATGCTGAGGAGATTTTGGGCAACATTCCGCCGGACAAGGTGCCATCCGCCACCAACTCATCAATTTGTTTGGGTGTCAGGCCGGTTAGCAAATCACCCTCTTTACTCAACACGCCAGGCGTATTGGTGAGCAGGACTAGTTTTTCAGCATTCAAAACTTCAGCCAATTTCCCAGCCACCACGTCGGCGTTGATATTCAGTGTTTCGCCGTCGGGTGAAACGCCAATCGGCGCAATGACAGGAATAAAATCACCGGAATCGAGAAAAGTGATGATACTGGGATCAATTTTACTGATATCACCGACCAGACCAATATCTAACATTGCGCCGGGTTCATCGATGCTTTCCAACAACAGTTTTTCCGCACGGATAAAAGCACCATCCTGCCCGGTCAGTCCCACCGCTTTGCCACCGAAACGGTTGATTAGATTAACAATATCTTTATTCACTTTACCTAGTACCATTTCCACCACATCCATGGTTTCGGCATCGGTGACGCGCATTCCTTGCACAAAATGACCTTGTTTACCGACTTTTTTCAGCAAATCGTTTATTTGCGGGCCGCCGCCATGCACCACCACTGGGTTCATGCCGACCAGTTTCAGCAACACGACGTCGCGCGCAAACCCCTGCTGCAATTTTGGATCGGTCATCGCATTGCCACCATATTTAATCACAATGGTTTTATGGAAAAAACGTTGGATGTATGGCAAAGCTTCGGACAAGGTTTGCGCTTTTTGCGCAGCACTGGCAATGGTTAATGGCATCTCAATCTCCCTTAAAAAGTGGCGCGCATTCTACACAGAAGCCCCTGAATTCGTCAGCGAAATTGCTGCACCGCCTGCGGTTTTTAAGTTAACGTCCTTTGGGCAGACACAAGGCCGTACAAGGAATACCGTCATTATTTTTATCGAGGCTTTTAAGCCCGCAAGCGTTCAAATAATAATAGGCTTCATCGCAGCTAATCATTTGATTACAATAAGTTTTTTGTCCGCAACGCATCTTTGCAACGATTAGCGAATGCCAGGATTTTGTCGGCGTCGTGTGCCCTCCATTGCTCATTGCGGTGTGCGATTTTCGCCATTGCGAGGGTTCGATTGGTCGGGCTTGCTGCCACAAACCCCGCCGCGCCAACTGCGCTTGTTGTTGCAACACCACGTAACGATGTTCAGGATGAAAATACGCCCATGCCATGCCACGCCGCACCTGCTCTTCATTGATATTTTGCTGGTCTAACCAAATCACCGCCACCGTGCGCCCGTATTTATCCGTCGCTTGCGGTTCGATGCGTACTTGCTTGCGCTGCACCAAAGCAAAAAGCGACAGCCGCGCTTGCCGGCCAAAGGCTTGGTCTTTTTCGGGCGCGTCAATATTCGCCAGTCTAATTTTGATTTTCTGCCGGTTGCGCAACACCAAAACGGTATCGCCATCCATGACCACCAATACTTTGGCGTCAAAATCTGCAGCAAAAACAGCTGAGAAAAAAAGTGAATTAAAACAGATAGTTACAAATAAAATCCAGTTCACAGCAGCCAGGTCTTTATCAATGCCAAACTCAGTAAAGTGTAGCCTGCCGCCAATAAATCATCAAACATGACGCCCAGTCCACCGTGCCATGTTTGATCATAATGGCGAATCGGTTGCGGTTTCCAAATGTCGAATAAGCGGAACAGCGAAAAAGCCAATAGCTGCCAAAAAAATCCGGACGGCGTAAAAAAAAGCACCAGCATAAAAGCGACAATTTCATCCCAGACAATACCGCCATAATCACCCACGCCCAGCTCGCGTCCGGTAATGTCGCAGACCCAAACCCCAATCGCAAAACACCAAATCAGCACCAAAACAAACATCGGCTCCGATAGGTGTTGCGCTAAAAAACTATACATGGGAAAAGCCACTAAAGTACCCACAGTGCCGGGGCCGCGTTTTGCCAGCCCCGCACCAAAACCAAAAGAAAGTAAATGCGCCGGATGGCTGAATAAAAATCCCCAAGTTGGCTTCATTTTTAATTCGTTATGCGAAGTGGTCATAGCCATGCTCCTCAATATTCATGATTGCACCCTCAGCGCTTAAAACGCGACATCCCAACTTAGAATCTATTTTTCCTATTAAAATCATAGATATACCTAATTTATCGCCAATTTCTTGGAGCTGTGCTCGATGGCGTACAGGCGCGGTAAAACACAATTCGTAATCATCGCCACCCGCCAAAATACAGCGTTGACGGTGTGCGGCGACGGGGTCGGCGAGCGGCAAAATAGCCTGCGAAAGTGCCGCAAAATTCAGTGTTGCGCCCACGCCAGAGCGTTGCAAGATATGCCCTAAATCTGCCAGTAAACCGTCAGAAATATCAATCGCGCTATGGGCGATGCCACGCAAAGCCTGACCCAAGGCGATACGCGGTTGCGGTTGATGCAAACGAGCGGCGCAAACAGAAAATTGCTCGGCAGACAAAATCAGCTTGCCCTGTAAATGTGCTAACGCTAACGCCGCTGCACCCACTGCGCCAGAAAGCCAAATTTCATCACCAATTTGAGCTCCCTCGCGGCGCAATGCCATGCCAGCGGGCACTTCCCCTAAAATACTAACGCTTAAAGTGAGCGCGCCGCGTGTGGTGTCACCGCCGACTAATTCCACTCCGTGTTGTTCGGCAAGCGCAAAAAATCCGCGACTAAATTCAGCTAACCACGGCTCATCAATCTGTGGCAAAGACAGGGCTAAAGTTGCCCAGCGGGGTGTCGCACCCATCGCGGCCAGATCAGATAAGTTCACTGCCAGCGTTTTGTGTCCCAGCAAAAAAGGATTGGCGTCGGGGAAAAAATGCGTACCACTGACCAGCATATCGGTTGAAATAGCCAGTTCGTGCCCAGTCCGAACTGATAATAATGCTGCGTCATCACCCACCCCTAAAACCGCATTCGGTGTGGCGCGAGTAAAGTAGCGACGGATTAGATTAAATTCAGACATTTTTGATGACCTAGCGGCCGTTTAACTCACCGATTACAAACCGAGCTTCCATTAGGCAAAATGCAGCAAAAAAACCGTTCGTGGTAAGCTCTTCGACGGGCTCAGGAAAGCCTTGTCAAACCATGAGCGACCCTTCGACGGGCTCAGGGCGAACGGTTTTAAGGCTAATGGATTATTTGGTTTTAAGCATTTGGTTTTAAGCCGCCCTTTGATTCTTTGTTACAGCTTAATAAAATGCTCGCGGTAAAATTTCATTTCTTCAATCGATTCGTAAATATCCGCCAACGCTTCGTGTTTATTATGTTTTTTCACGCCTTTCGCCAGCTCCGGTTTCCAGCGTTTCGCCAGCTCTTTTAAGGTGCTGACATCCAGATTACGGTAGTGGAAATAATCTTCCAGTTTTGGCATCCAGCGCGCCATAAAGCGACGGTCTTGGCAGATGGAATTGCCGCACATCGGCGAGGTACGCGCAGGAACATACTCCTTCAGAAAGTCGATAAATTGCGCTTCCACTTGCGCCTCATCCAACGTTGAGGCTTTGATGCGGTCGATTAAACCTGATTTGCCGTGCGTCGATTTATTCCAGTTATCCATCGCGTCCAGCACGTTATCAGGCTGATGCACAACCAAGGTCGTCGCTTCGGCGACGGTGTTAAGCTCATTGTCGGTAATCACCATTGCCACTTCGATAATCCGATCCGTTTCTGGGACTAAGCCCGTCATTTCCATGTCAAGCCAAATAAGGTTATTTTGATTTTGTGCCATAATCCGCCGCCTTGTGAAGAGTTAAAATTTTCGGGCGCGTATTGTGGCACAGTCGCCCTCTTTTGTTTTTGAGGTTTTTATAGCGTCACCGATTAAATCAATCGTTGCCCTGAGCTTGTCGAAGGGTGAAGTGAAAGTAATTAAATTTTAGAGATTTATTCCGTTATGGTTCGACAAGCTCACCACGAGCGGAATAAAACAACACTTTTTTAAGATAGACAATAATGACCGCACACCTTTTTAGTAGTTTATTTTTAGTGCTTTTGCTGCTGACAACCCTGATTAAATGGGGCTTAGCGAGCCGTCAATTGCGCCATGTACACGCCCATCGTGGGCAAGTACCCGCCGAATTCGCCGCACAAATCCCCCTAGAATCACACCAAAAAGCGGCGGATTACACCTGCGCTAAAACACGCTTGACGCGCTGGTCACTGCTGTTTGACAGCGTGTTACTGCTTGCCTTCACCTTAGGCGGCGGCATTCAGTGGATCAACGACTGGGCACTGACTGCCTTTGATTCCACCTTGTGGCAAGGAATGAGTTTATTGGTGGCAGTCATGCTGCTCAGCTCGCTTTTGGAAATGCCGTTTGGCTGGTATAGCACGTTTGTGATTGAGGCAAAATTTGGCTTTAACAACATGACCATAAAGCTGTATGTCTTTGATTTAATTAAAGGTTTATTGGTCGGCGCGCTATTAGGATTACCTTTATTATTGGGCGTATTGTGGTTGATGGAAAAAATGGGCGCGCTCTGGTGGTTATACGTTTGGGGCGTCTGGGTCAGCTTTAATTTGCTACTGTTATTTATTTATCCGAGCTTTATCGCGCCCTTGTTTAATCAATTTCAACCCTTGCAAGATGAAGCATTAGAACAACGCATCGCCGCTTTACTGGCACGCTGCGGCTTTAACGCCAACGGCTTATTCGTCATGGATGGCTCGAAACGCAGTTCGCACGGCAACGCGTATTTCACCGGCTTCGGCAAAACAAAGCGCATTGTGTTTTTTGATACTTTGCTGCAACGCCTCACCCCTGCCGAGATAGATGCCGTGCTAGCGCACGAACTCGGGCATTTCAAACATCGCCACGTCATGCAGCGCATTGCGGTGACGTTTGTGTTGAGTCTGGGATTTTTGTGGTTGCTCGCGCAATTAATGCAAGTGCCATGGTTTTATCAAGGCTTGGGCGTTCAGCATCAATCCACCGCCTTAGCTTTATTACTCTTTTTTATGGTATTGCCGGTGGTCAGTTTTTGGCTGCAACCCTTATCATCACTGGCTTCACGCAAACACGAATTTCAAGCCGATGCCTACGCTGCCCAGCAAACCGACGCAGCTGATTTGAGCCGCGCACTGGTTAAACTCTATCAAGACAACGCCAAAACACTCACGCCAGACCCGTGGTATGCCAGTGTGTACGAATCACATCCGCCTGCGCTAGCGCGGATTGCCCACTTAAACTTGACTCAACAACCCGTTCGCCCTGAGCTTGCCGAATAGTGAGTTAATCTATTGATTATATTGAATTTTTTATTTAATGTACTTTTAAAGCCAACCCGATGACCGATCTTTTCCCTCAATCTTGGCTCAACAACACTTTATTTGACGACGGTTTTATCGCGCAAAAGCAAGCGGAATTGGCGGCGCAGCCGTTACCGTTTGACCTAAGCCATTGGTTAGAAGCGCATTTCGATGCGGCAACACTGGCCGCCCGCAACGAAGCGCAGTTGGAAGAAAAATTGATTGCACCGTTATTGGCGCAGCTCGGTTGGACAAAAGCCAATCAAGTCGGCATCACTGTGCAGGGAAAATTTGCCAAGCCGGATTACTGTTTATTGCTGCATCCAGAAGACGAAAACGCCCTGATTGCCAACAAAGATCACGCTTTAATCACCGCGATTTGCGAATCCAAAGCGTGGGATAAAAATCTGGACACTGGCAAAGCCGACCAAAAAGACAATCCGCATCATCAACTCCAGTTTTACCTCAGCACCATGCGCGTGCGTTTTGGTTTTTTGACCAACGGGCGAATTTGGCGCGTGTATGACACCGACAAAATCACCGCTAAAAAAACCTTTCTGGAATTTGATTTAGCGCAATTACTCAACTGCGGCGAAGTAGAAAAAGCGCAAGGACTGGCGCTGTTCGCGTTTTTCTTTGCCCGCGACACCTACTTGCCGACTGGCAAAACCAGCGCCATTCAACAAGCCATCGCCGCTTCCCACGACTTCACGCTGGCAGTAGAAGAAAATCTCAAAGCGGTGATTTACGGCTACGCGGGCGAAGATTCTATATTTGAAATGATGGGACGCGGCATTGCCGACGCCAACCCGCACGCCAGCCTTGCCGACGTGTATGAACACAGCGTTATTTTGTTATTCCGCCTGCTCTTCGTGGTGTATTTTGAAGACAAAAACCGCGAACTACTCAGCCGCCACCGTTTTTATGCCAATTACAGTTTATTCAATCTATTCAATGAGTTAAGAAAAATATCTGCAGAGCGCGACCCCTTGCACGATGGCATTTTTGCGTTAAAAAAGCTGTTTGAAATGCTAGACCAGGGCGCGGGCGACATCGACATTCCCCTGTTTAACGGCGGACTATTTGACCCGGCGCGAGCACCTTTATTACTCACGCCGAAAATTTTCGACAATGCCACCTTGCGCAACATTCTGGAAAAACTGCGCTACAAAACCAGCCGAGGCACGACCCTTTTTGACACGCGGCGCGACTTCAAAAATATGAGCGTCACCCACTTGGGACGCATTTACGAAGGCTTGCTCGAATTCCGTTTTGAGCGCGCCACTGAGACGGCCGTGTATCTGGAATATGAAAGTAGCAGCACCAAAGGCAAGTCTGTCGAAGCCTATTTTGATAGCTACGATTTAGCCCAGCTACGCAAAGAAAAAAGCTTCAAAGCCTTGCGCGAAATTCCGCTGCAAAAAGGCGCGGTTTATCTCAAAAGTGCCAGCAACTCGCGCAAAACCAGTGCTAGTTATTACACGCCGCCGTCCTTATCGCAACCGCTGGTCAAAGCTGCCGTTGACCACGCCACCGCCAGCGGCAAACGCTTTACCGAACTCAAAATTCTCGACAACGCCTGTGGTAGCGGGCATTTTTTGGTCGAAGCCTTGGGCTACCTCACCGACTTGGCACTGGCGCAACTCGAACACGATGCCGACTTACAAAAACTGGTACATGACGAACGCGAAAAAATCGCCGAACAACTGCGCAGTTTGAATTTAGATTATCTGCCGGAAGATGCACAAATCCTCAAGCGCGCTTTGCTCAAACGCTGCATTTTTGGCGTGGACTTAAACCCGTTTGCGGTCGAACTAGCGCGTCTCTCGCTGTGGATGGACAGCTTTATTTTTGGCACGCCACTCTCGTTTATTGAACACCACGTGCAACACGGCAACGCCTTGATGGGCGCGACCGTGCAAGATTTCATCCGCTACAACGCGGTGGAAGTGGCACAAAACGACTTATTCGTGAACAACTTAGGCAGCAAATTTGACGAGTTGCGCAGCGTGATGCACGAGCTGGATGCCTTGCGCGACACCACAGCGGCGGAAGTGGACCACTCCAAAAAACTCTGGAAAAACAGCATCGCCCCCAAACTTAATTTACTGTCACGCGCGCTCAGTTTTATCTGCACCCGCCGCGCTTTGCTGGCAGAAAATGACAAAACGGCTTGCCAGTTATTAGACAAAACGCCGGATTTGCTCAAGCAATTATTTAACGAAAGCAAAAGCTCAACTAAACCGTTTGAGGAAAGCTCAACTAAACCGTTTGAGGAAAGCTC
>JAVHQT010000028.1:42560-49325 GCA_036171275.1 Gallionellaceae bacterium
AACCGTTTGAGGAAAGCTCAACTAAACCGTTTGAGGAAAGCTCAACTAAACCGTTCGTGGTGAGCTTGTAGAACCACCCCAGCGCTTCGACCAGCTCACCACGAACGGGAGGGCTGCTCAAGCAAATCGAAACTTACGCCAGGCGCTATCGTTTTTTCCATTACGAAGTGGCGTTTCCTGAAGCGTTTGCTGGCAACAAAAAAGGCTTTGACATCATCGTCGGCAACCCGCCGTGGGACAAAACCAAATTTGCCGATACCGACTTTTTTCCGCAATACCACAGCAATTATCGCAGCCTGAAAAACACCGAAAAAGCCGCCGTACAAAAACGCTTGCTGGAAAGTGAACACATCGCCGCTGCCTACCAAAGCGCGCAGCGCAATATGGAAATCAGCAATGAGTTTTATAAAGCCGCGTTTCCGCTGAATAAGGGCGCGGGCGACGGCAATCTGTTTCGCTTTTTTGTAGAACGCAACCTCGGTTTGCTCAGTGACGGCGGCAGTTTGAACTATGTTTTGCCCAGCGCGCTGCTGTTTGAAGAAGGCTCAATGGCACTGCGCCAGCATATTTTTACCCAGTGCCAAATGCCGTTTTTCTGGAGTTTTGAAAATCGCAACGGCATTTTCCCCGACGTAGATTCGCGCTATAAATTTGCCTTAATGCAGGTGGTGAATAGCGCGCCGGATTGCTCCCTCCCCGTCAAGGGGAGGGTTGGGGTGGGGATGGGGGAAATGCCCGCTAATCCACCCATCCCCCACCTAGACTCCCCCTTGTACCCGCAAGGAGTAGGCCGTGGTTGTAAGGGGCTAAAGCCCCAACAACACACGCTCAAGGGGGAGGAACAAGGCAAGCCCGAGGGGGTGATCGACACCGCCTTCTATTTGCTCGACCCGGCGGAATTGCGCGACCCCGCGCGGCATATTGCTTACCCATTGATTACATTGAAGAAATTATCTCCACAACAATGGGCATTGATGGAATTGCGTGACGGGACGGATTTGCCGATTTTGCAAAAATGCTACGCGGCGTTTCCTGCGCTGTCGCCGGATTGGTTAGATTTTCGTAATGAATTGCACATGACGGCAGATAAAGCGCTATTCATGGAAACCTTTGCCGAAGGACGCTTGCCGCTGTTTGAAGGCAAGATGATTTGGCAATTCAGCCATGTTTTCGATACGCCGCAATACTGGCTGGATAAGACTGCATTTGATGCGCGGCTAAAAAGCAAAGAACTGCATCGCATGGCGCAAGATTTGGGCATCACCAAAGCGCAAGCCAGCCAAGATGAAGCCGCGATTCGCTTTGATCGCGAATTTGTGCGCATCGGCTTTCGTGCCATTGCCCGTGATACTGATGAGCGCACCTTGATTTTTGCTTTACTGCCAAAAAATTGTGGAGCTGGAAATTCTGTGAATATCAGCATTCCCAAAAAATATTGGCGAAATGAGGCAAGTAAGGTCGTTACAAAAATCGTTTCACCGTTACGGCTGTTGTTCGCACTGGCATGGTTAAATAGTATTGAAATTGATTGGATGGCACGGCTAATGATTCAAATTAATGTCAATCAAACCTATCTCTACCGCCTACCCATGCCGCAACCTTCCGACGACGAAATCCGCGCCAATGCAGACTTTGCGCAACTGGCGAAAAACGCGCTATTGCTGAGTTTGGCGGCGGATTGGGATCGTTTTGCGGAGCTCGCGCCGCTGTTTGAACTGGCGAAAACCGACGTGCCACAAACCGATAAAGCCTGCGATAAACTGCGCGCTGAAAACGATAAAATCGTCGCTAAACTTTATGGCATTAGCGACCCTGAATTCGCACATTTGCTGCAAAGTTTTAAGGTGATGGCGGCTAAACGCCCAGAATATTTGGCCTTGCTGGCTTCCGTCATGCTGGCGTAGGCCGGAATCCGTCGGGTTTATTGAAAAAGGCCTTTTTTGTTTTAACTGGATTTCGGCCTTCGCCGGAATGACGAAGTGGCAGACATAATTTTTAACATTACTTAACTCATTGATTATATTATGAAAAATAAAAAAACGCCGCGAATCGGCTTTATCTCGCTTGGTTGCCCGAAAGCCACTGTCGATTCTGAACACATTTTGACGCGGATGCGCGCGGAAGGTTATGTCATCACGCCGAGTTATCAGGAAGCCGATTTGGTGGTGGTGAACACCTGCGGTTTTATCGACAGCGCGGTGGCAGAATCATTAGAGGCGATTGGCGAAGCGTTGCAGGAAAACGGCAAAGTGATTGTCACCGGCTGCTTGGGCGCGAAGGGCGATATTGTAAAAAATGCACATCCGAAAGTGTTGGCGGTGACCGGGCCGCACGCCACCGATGAAGTGATGGCAGCCGTGCATCAGCATTTGCCACGCTTGCACGATCCCTATTCTGACTTAGTACCCGCGCAAGGCATTCGTCTCACGCCTCAGCATTTTGCCTACGTGAAAATTTCCGAAGGGTGTAATCATCGCTGCACTTTTTGCATTATTCCCAGTTTGCGTGGCGATTTGGTCAGCCGCTCAGTCGGCGATGTGATGCAGGAAGCGCACAACTTGGTCGAATCCGGCGTGAAAGAATTGCTGGTGATTTCGCAAGACACCAGCGCTTACGGCGTGGATGTGAAATATCGCACCGGATTTTGGGGCGGTCGTCCAATCAAAACGCGACTCACCGACCTCGCCGCCGCAATGGGCGATCTCGGCGCGTGGGTGCGTCTGCATTATGTGTATCCGTATCCGAGTGTGGATGAAGTAATTCCGCTGATGGCTGAAGGCAAAATTTTGCCCTATTTGGATATTCCGTTTCAACACGCCAATGCGCGAATTTTGAAGCAGATGAAACGCCCCGCCAGCAGCGCAGTGGGGTTAGCAGGGATGGACGGCAAGCCGTCCAACTCGCAAAATGTGCTGAAACGCATTCAACACTGGCGAAGTATTTGCCCGGATATTACTTTGCGCAGTACCTTTATCGTCGGTTTTCCCGGTGAAACCGAGGCGGAATTTGAAGAATTATTGGAATTTATCGAAGAAGCAAAATTAGACCGCGTCGGCGCATTTAAATATTCGCCAGTGGAAGGCGCAGTCGCAAACGACTTGCCCGACCACATTGACCCTGACGTGCAAGAAGACCGTTTGGCGCAGCTGATGTATTTGCAAGAAGAAATCAGCGCCGAAAAGTTGGCAAAAAAAGTCGGACAAACCATCAAAGTGTTGGTGGATGACGTGGACGAAGAAGGTTCACTGGCGCGAACGGCGGCGGATGCGCCCGAGATTGACGGTCTGGTGTATATGAATGGTCAATCATTGCCTGTGGGCGAGTTCGTCAACGTGCGCATCACCGCTTCAGACGAACATGATTTATGGGGAGAGGTGATCGATTAAGAAAAACACCGTTCGCGCTGAGCGGTGTTTTTAATATGAGGGATGGTTCGCCAGACATTTCTAAGCAAACCGCAGCGCGATTATCCTTGATTTACTTTATGGGCTACTGCAATCACGGTTTGCCGCCGGGCAAAATTTTTCGCTAACAGGAATCCGATAACGAGACCCGTCATTGCGCCAAGCGCAGCGCAAAAGTCTCGATTAAAATCAACTCCAGCCCAATGTGCGCCTAGCATTGCGCCACTTAATAATGAAACAAGCGGCACGACATACATTAACAGAGCGCCTCTAAGCAATGCGCCGTTTTGTACCGAAACCTGCACTTCTTCGCCTACTGCCGCCTCGGCGTCGTTACGAACAATAAACTGGCGTGGCTTGCTACAAAAAGCTTTAGATAATTTATTGCTGCCGCAACCCTTCTCACTATCGCAATTGCCGCAACCGCCGCCACCTACCGCTTCCACTAAAGCATTAGGCCCTTGCAACTTAACAATCATCGCACGTGTTTCTAACATCATTCCACCCCCGCATATCGAACAGAATCACCAACTTGAATAACGGTATTCGGCGGAACTTCGCCAACAACCGTAATCAACTTATTCCAAGCGACTCGAGAATAAACCTGAATCACGCCTTGACTGGAGAGCCCAACATTGACATTTTCCCGCCCTGCCAAATCTTCGATAAATACTGAAATGCCCGCTAATCCATCAGAAAAAACCAGGTGCGTGACCGGACGATTGCGATTTTTTAACGGATAACAAAAATGTTGCGTCATTTTAAAGCCACTCGGTATCGCATCAATTTGCCAATCGGTTGTTTTGGCGGTTAAAACAGGCACAACGTTAGGCGATTTTAACGATGATTGGGCAAGCGGTTCGACAATCATCCAAGAGCGATCAATTTTGTCACCCAAGGTTAATTCAGTGAACGCATATTGTTCAATAATTCGATCACGGTCGTCTATCACCACAGCTTTTAATAACAGACCAGTTTGCGAATCCGCCCACATTTTATGGGTGTAGCGCAAATTATCTTTGGGCTTAAACAGTACCGCATGGACATGAATACCCGCCACGCGGTCTTCGGCAACTTCGCGAATCACGTAATTTTCTTTAAGCATCAGAATTTGTTCCGGTAACAATGCCGGGAAAATGCGTTTTCCTTTGCGTCGTTCAATTCTGACTTTTCCTTGATTGGTAATCAACCAAACTTGGTTCGGACTGCTAATAATTTCGCGTCTCTCCCCATTTAACTTCTCCAAACGCTCATGCTCACCGTTTTCATCCACTACATGGGTAATTCGCGACACATCCACATGACCGCCGACGCCGTCTTGGTACACAAAAGTACCGCTGTAATTTGATTGGTGGGCGGCGAAAGCCATTGTTTTTAACCATTCAGCTTGATCGTCACGCAGAGGATCAGCAAAGCTGGTTGCTGCGGATATAAAATAAGCTAATAAAATCAGGTAGTTATAATTCATGAGTCACTATCTATGAACGCTATGAATGTAAGAAGCTACGCCATGAACATCCGTTGTGGGCGAAAATTCTTCGTGCGCCATGACGTAATCATTAATTTCATTGTTGTTTGAGAAACTGGCCGGACGAATATCCAGGGTTTGCGGAGCCAAGGCTAATTGCGGCGTTCTTTCCTGATCAACTTGCATTGATAACCAAGCAACGAGCGCCAAAGCCATCATCGATGCCGCTGCAGATACCGCAAAATAACGCGCTTTTTGCATGACGCGACGGCGCGGTGCAAAAACTATTGGTTCTGTTTCTAGTCGCTGATGAAAACGCGCACTGAAATCGTTTGCAAAATAATCTGGCTGCCGTAACGCATCGCCGATTAAATGATATTCCTGCCAAGCTTGTTGTAATTCTGAGTTTTTTTTCAGGCGACTTAGCACGTTATCTGCCTCATCTTCAAACAACTCACCATCCATGAACGCTGAAATATTTTGCTTCATCCTTACCACCTCTGATTTTCATTTGTATCCAATAAAGGACGTAAATTCGCGGCAATCGCATCCCGTGCTCTAAAAATTCGAGATCGAACCGTGCCAATCGGACAATTCATTACCGTTGCGATTTCTTCATAACTAAGCCCTTCAATCTCACGCAAAGTAAGCGCCATCCGTAAGTCATCTGGCAACTGCAGTAAAGACTCATTCACCACGGCCACCACTTGCTTGCTCATCAATTCATTTTCGGGTGTAGAAACTTCATGTAACAAGCCCGCATGCTCGAAAGCTTCTGCTTCCTCAGCGTCAAAATGCGTACTGGTTGGCGCACGTCGCCCAAGTGCCAATAAATAATTTTTTGCTGTATTGATGCCAATACGATAAAGCCAAGTATAAAACGCACTATCACCCCGAAAACCGGGTAAAGCTCGATATGCCTTAATGAAAGCGTCTTGCGTTACATCTTCAGCTTCCGCGCTATCACGCACGAAACGATTGATTAAACGTCCCAACCTGCGCTGATATTTAGCCACCAATAGTTCAAAGGCGTGTTTATCGCCCGCCTGTGCGCGCTCAACTAATTGCTCATCGACTTCTCTGTCACCCATTTGTTATACCTTAAATTTTCGCCACTTTCAGGTAGCAAGTAAGTATAACCGAGACGCGCCTTCACGTGAGGCTTACCCTCAAGCCGGTCATGGACAAGTTGAATAAAATTTAGTTCACACCAAACTGAATCGCTGACGGAATAAGGGGAATGCCAGCCACGCGTTTTATTTGACTTTGCGAGTTAAATTTCCTATCCTCATCAAATCGAACGGAACTTGAACCGGTCAGATTTAAAGAAGATCTGATTAAATCAACCTTGTGTCCTGAGCCCTTAAATCGATTCTGACACGATGGCGACGCTAAAAATTCATTTTCAAAACTAAACAAGGTGTAAGCAAAAAATTAGCACGCAGCCTTGCTCAGGATAGGTAAACTGTTTTTCTTGTATGCAACGTAGCATCGCGAAGTCAATTCATTTTTTAAGGTTTGCACTATAGATTTTGAAAGGAGTATCTCTTGAAGATTTTTTTGATCGCTGCCGGGGTATTTATTTCCCTACTTTCCACAACACAGACATGGGCTGAAAGTGATGCCTTGTTAAACGAAGCGCGTAAAGTTGCGATGTTGTTGCCGCCAAAACTAATGACGACATTGCAGAATGAGATCGCCAAAACAGGGCTCGAGGGCGCAATTCTGGTGTGCAAAGATTTGCCACCCATAATGGCCGGCGAAATTGCGCGACAGACCGGATGGAAAATTAAGCGGGTTAGCCTGAAAACGCGCAATGATGCCCGAGCTAACCCTGACGCATGGGAAAAAAACGCACTGGAAGATTTTGACAGACGCGCCGCAGCAGGTGAA
>JAVHQT010000029.1:0-3947 GCA_036171275.1 Gallionellaceae bacterium
GGATGGGATTCTAGGCATGTTCAGCACTCCACGAGTTTAATAAGAGTTTAATCAGCGTTTATCAATGCTTATTATAATCCTTATTACAGAAAATGTTTCGCTGGACGCTAAAAACGAGTCGTTGATTTTCAACGAGCGATTGAATGGATTAGATAGTAAGCCTATGTAAATAAAGGATTTATGCGAGTTATTGCAGAACAAAAACTCGAAACTTTGTTGATTCTTATAGGGCGGTTTTTGTTAGTTCGGTGCGCTTCGAGCGCACCATATAAATCAAAGGGTTAGGCAGTAATGCTTAACCCTTTGTTCTTTTCTGCGCTACCCCTGCGCTACCGCTTCAATCAATTTAGATATAAGAAAATCTATCAAAAAGTAATTCTCATTCAATATTTATTTTCTACGCTTCTGTGAATTTTAGCTAAAAAAAGCATCCAAGCATGGGATTTGAGGCTACCAGTCTTGCTTGTAGTGCCTGCACAGGCTCATCATGTGCTCATATGTGACCTGATTGTGGATAAATAGCGTCAGGCGGCGTAAGGTGGTATATACGCTGGAGTTTGATGCCGAATCACTCAAGCTTGCCGTGGGCTTGACTAACCGTTATGTGAAAGACCGCCAACAGCCCGATAAATCAATTGATGCAATAGACACCTCCGCCGCTCGAGCGGTCATTGGCGGACGTAGCCGAGTGACTGCCGATGATGTTGCCGCGACGGTTTCGGAATGGACAGGCATACAAGTGCAACGCATGTCGGAAGATGATCGCTCCCGTTTCAACAGCATGGAAAAGGTGCTGAGTGCCAAAGTGGTGGGGCAAGAGGTGGCGGTGAAATCATTAAGCCAGCGAGTGCGTGCGGCAATGGCAGGCGTGAAGTCGGGAAATCGTCCGGTGGGCGTATTTTTATTCCTTGGTCCCTCCGGTGTCGGCAAAACCAGTCTTGCGAAAGAGCTGGCGCGTTTTCTATTTGATAGCACCGATGCGATGTTGCGCTTTGATATGGGCGAATACCATGAGGCATCCTCAGTGAATAATCTGCTGGGTTCGTCGCGTGGCTACATCGGCAGTGAGCAAGGCGGCGCATTATCTGAAGGGTTGAGACGGCAGCCGAATAGTGTAGTGTTGCTCGATGAGATTGAAAAAGCACACCCCGATGTGATGAATATTTTCTTAGGTGTGTTTGACGAGGGAAGGATTACCGATAACCAAGGGCGGATGATTGATTGCTCAAATGCGATTTTCATTCTGACTTCAAACCTTGGCGCGGGCGAAGTGGACTTCCGCACGGCCAGTAATGACGAGTTAAGAAAGATGTCCGAGCGATTCTTGCGCCGTGAGTTGGTCAACCGCATTTCTGATGTCATCGGCTTCCATCCGCTGGGCATCAATCAAATGGCAAAAATTCTCGATCAGCTTGTGGCGGATAAGTCGCGTATGTTTGAGGCAGAGAAAGGCTTGCATATCGAAATTGATGGGCTTGCCAGAAAAGTATTGCTTGACCGTGGTTACAGCCCAGACCTTGGCGCAAGGCCAATGGAGCGAGCCGTGGATGAAATGACCGTGCAGCCTTTGGTTGATGCGTGGTTTGGTAATCAGCTTAAAACAGGTACAGTGCGATTTACTATTTCCGTGTCGAACACGATTATTTTTTCGCAAGATTAATAAACAGGAATTCGCAAAATGGAACAGACAGTAACGCTGATATTTATGAGCGGCTCGCGTGAAGGCGAAGTGGTACAACTACAAACAACGGGCGGAGTGGTTTCAATCGGCCGCACATCTCCTTGCTAATTGATGCTATCTGATGATCCCGATATGTCGCGCCGCCACGCACGGATTGGCTGGACTGGCTCATCATGGACTATTGAAGATATGGGCAGTAGTAATGGTACTTTCATTGGCGAGTTTCAAACCGAGAAGAGATTGAATATGCCTACCGCGATTAAAGACGGCGAAATTTTTCGGGTTGGACTGACGCGATTGAGGTTGGGTGGAATTGGAAGTAATCGAGTGACTGGTGCTGTTGCTATAGCTCAAAGAAAATAAGTGTAATTTGAAGGTCTGCCTTTTTCAAGCTAAGTTGACTTAGTAATGGCAACTCATGAGATTTTATATTGAGGTAGCTTGTACCCTCGAAAACGATTGACCAACCGCCCGCTACTTGCGTATAGTTAAACATGAAAGCTATTTTTGTAGAACTCCCACCATTTGAACGGCATCGACCAGCCTATTTTAGCGATGAAAGTTTTCGGACATTTCAAAATTTGCTGATTGAACATCCCGATGCTGGGGATGTCATCGAAGGCACGGGTGGATTACGCAAAATACGCCATGCTGATGAAAAGCGAGGCAAAGGCAAGCGCGGCGGGCTTCGAATCATTTATTACTGGTGGCAAACCGGGAGGCAGTTTTGGTTATTCACCGTATACAACAAAAATGAAATGGACGACTTAACCGCTGATCAACGCGGCACACTTAAAACACTACTCAAGCAAGAAATTGATGCGAGGAAATCAAAATGAAACGTAATTTATTTGACGAGCTCAGCGAAGGCATCACGGCATTGCAAGCTGCACGTGAAGGCAAAATTACTTTGCGACAAAACGTGGTTGAAAAAAAGCCTGCGCCCTCAATTTCACCTGAAGAGTTGCTAACTTTGCGCGAAAAAATGCATATGTCACGAACGGTGTTTGCGAGATATTTGCGAACCAACGAACGTACTCTAGAAAATTGGGAACAAGGTCGAGCCAGCCCCAATGCTCAAGCCGCTGTCCTAATTCGCATGGTGGAACGTTATCCTGATACGGTGGATCGCCTGATTGCAATTTGACTCACTTAGAGAAATTCAAAATCCCCTGCCCAGTGCCCGGATCTAACCGTTCGGGCGCACCAACAAAAATAATTAAGTCCTTGTTTATCAAGGACTTTTTTATTTTGTAAAACATTCTTATTATTATCTTTATTACATAAAAACTTTCGCTGGATTTTGTTATTGATAATCAACAAGAAAATTTTTTTCACTGATTTTTAGCTTCAACACATTTTGCGCGGCGAATAAGCATTAAAATACGGGCACATTTATTGACTGAGGGCAAAACCTTGAAGCTGACACAATCCAAATATCACCTGAGCAGCATCCTGCTTGCCGCCACCCTAATTTCAGCTACGCCCTTATTGAGCTACGCCGCAGCCACGCCAGACAGCACCGCGCAAGTGGCAGCAGACTTTCCGACAGTCGCATCGGCACTTGCAGAAGTAAAACGCCTGACGGAACGCATTGCAGCATTAGAAGCGGGCTATCAAAAAGCCAGCGTCAAAGCCATCAAACAGGCTAAAAAGCACTATGCGCAGCAACTCGCCGCCATCAACCATCGACACCGCGATGAATTTGAAACCGCAGCCGACTTTGACGCACGGCAAGAAGAAGCCCGCAGCGAACTTAAAACACAACACGAAGCCGAGTTGGAAACCCTCACCCCTGCCGCCATGGCCGCAGAAAAAACTGAAGCATTACAGAATAAAATCAACGAACTATCTGAGCGCGAATACACTCTAGGCTTAGAAAGTTTTAGTGCTGAACTTGGCGTTTATAATGCCGAAGAGGAAGAATTCTCGGTTCACTTCAAAAGCAAACTGCCCAGTGCTAAATTAAACTTAAAAGCCAAAATTCCGCTGGATGTTGCCGCAGCCAAACTATTTAAGCAAAACTGGTTAAGCGGAAAAATACGCCCGCAAGCGCAATTCACCATTGGTGGCGCAAGCTGGGAAATCGTATTGATCGACCAAACGCAAAATGACCAATTAGTGAATGACGATGGCAGCTTTATCTATGAAAAAGTGAAGCTAGCGCAAGCAGCGGCACAAGAGCAGGCGGTACAAAACATCGAAATGGTGCGCATCCCCGGCAGAAACTACGAGCTGGGCAAATATGAAGTCACGCAAGCGCAAT
>JAVHQT010000030.1:0-17850 GCA_036171275.1 Gallionellaceae bacterium
TTTTAATTCGGCAGCGAATGATGATGGCGGAATCGGCAAAAGATTGCACCCCTTGAATTTGAATGGGCTCTAAAATTTTATTTTGGAAAAGGGGATCGTTTTGCATCGCCAAACCGACGGCTTCGATCACCGCATAAACGCGCGTTAAGTTTTCTGAGTAGCTGACACTGAGGTCTGCCACCGCATACGCGTAATCGCGAGAGCGATTGGTAACCAAGGTAATTTGTCCATTGGGAATGTAATGAACGCTGCCTTCGTAATCTCGCAGGCACACATAACGTAAAGTAAGGTCTTCGACCCAGCCTGTTTTACCGCACACTTCCACCACATCGCCCTGGCGAATTTGGTTTTCTAACAGCAGAAAAAATCCGGTGACATAATCTTTAATCAAACTTTGCGCTCCAAAGCCCACCGCCAAACCAACCACGCCGGCTGCGCCCAAAATGGGCGCAATGGAAATGCCTAACTCGCTTAAGGTCAACATTCCAGCCACTAAAGAAATAATGACGGTTGAAAGATAACGAAATACCCGCGCTAACGTTTCAATCCGCCGGCGGTCTTCGGCCGAAGTGGAACGCGTGCTCATGTAATTTTGAAACAGCCGAATCAGCTTTCGGCTGAGATGCAGTAGTATCCACGCAATCAGTAAAATAAGCGCAATATGGAGTAAGTCTTTGTATAAATTGAGATAATCAAGGTTTTTCATTTTAGTAGTCGGCTCAAAAGTTTAGATTCTATGCGATTGTGATTGAATGTTATGATTTCATTATGAAAAATACTACCGACACCTTACATCGCTTCCTATTTGAAAACGCGCCAATCCGAGGCGAAATCGTCCACCTTGATCACAGTTGGCGCAGTGTTTTGCAACGCCATGCCTATCCAGAAAGCTTGCGAACGGTGCTGGGCGAATTGTGCGCGGCGGCGGTTTTATTGGCTGCAACGCTAAAATTACAAGGCTCGTTGATTTTGCAAATTCAAGGGCGTGGCGCGGTTCAGTTGTTAGTGGTCGAATGTACCGGTGATTTGCAATTGCGTGCCACCGCGCATTGGACGGGTGAATTAGCGCAAGGCAGTTTGCGCGATTGGGTGGGCGACGGGCGATTTTTGATTACACTCGATCCTAAAAATGGCGATCAAGCCTATCAGGGTATCGTGGCGTTAGAAGGCGAATCCGTAGCTGACATATTGCAAAACTATATGGCGCACTCAGAGCAGTTGGACACCTTTTTTTACCTGAGTGCCGATGGCGAACACGCGGCAGGTCTGATGTTGCAAAAACTTCCCGAACAGTCAGAACATGAAAATGATGTTTGGCATTCGGTTTGTCAATTAGCGGCGACGTTAAAACCCTTCGAATTGCTAAGTTTGCCGTCCCGCGCAGTGTTGCACCGCTTGTTTCATCAAGAAGATGTTCGCCTGTTTGACCCGAAAGAAGTCACGTTTAATTGCGCGTGTTCACGAGAAAATGTGGCGCGAATGCTGAAAATGTTGGGGCGCGAAGAGGTTGTTTCAATTTTTGAAACGCGCGAGGAAGTGGAAGTGTTTTGCGAATTTTGCCACCAGCGTTATGCCTTTGATTCCGTCGATGTCGAAGCCATTTTTAACGAATTAACGCCTGTTTCAAATAGCGAAACGCGGCATTAGCAGCCTTAGCAGCCCAGTTTACCTTGTCGCTGATAAGTGACAAAGTCAAAGTCTAGGCGTTGCGGTGTGTGTTGCGAATGTATTTCGCGCGCGGTTTCTTGCCATTCATTAGGCGAAAAAACAGGAAAAAACGCATCGCCAGTCACCGTTTGTTTAATTTCCGTGATGTACAAAAGATCGGCTTGCGGCAAAGTTTGCGCATAGATTTCCGCGCCACCCACCACAAAAACCACCTCATCCGCAGCAGACAAAGCGATCGCCTGCGCTAAAGACTGCGCCATTTGGCAACCCACAAGCTGCAAATCACCATTGCGCGTTACCACGATGGTGCGGCGCCCCGGCAACGGTTTGCCAATCGAATCGAATGTTTTTCGCCCCATAATTAAAGTGTGCCCCATGGTTAAGGCTTTAAAACGCTGGAGGTCTGCGGGGCAGCGCCAAGGCAGTCTGTTTTCAAAACCAATGACATTATTTTTAGCCATCGCAACGATGAGGGCGAGATGGTTCATATCGCCACCGGGGCTTTAATTGCCGGATCAGGCTCATAGCCATAAATCTCTAAATCATTGATTTTAAATGATAAAATGTCTTTTACTTCCGGGTTAATGCGCAGTGTTGGTAAAGGGTGTGGCTGTCTGCTGAGTTGCAATTGTGCTTGTTCGAGATGGTTAGAATAAAGATGTGCATCGCCCAAGGTGTGAATAAATTCGCCCAACTGCAAGTCGCAAACTTGCGCCATCATCATGGTCAGCAAGGCATAACTGGCAATATTGAATGGAACGCCCAGAAAAATGTCGGCGCTGCGCTGATAAAGTTGGCACGACAATTTACCGTCCGCGACATAAAATTGGAAAAAAGCGTGGCAAGGAGCAAGCGCCATTTGCTCCAATTCGCCTACATTCCACGCGGAAACAATGATGCGGCGCGAATCAGGATTGTGTTTAATTTGCTGCACCGCCTGCTGAATCTGGTCGATGGTGCGTCCGTCCACCGTTGCCCAAGAACGCCACTGTTTGCCGTACACCGGCCCTAAATTGCCCGCGTCATCCGCCCATTCATCCCAAATACTCACGCCATTTTCTTTCAAATAACGCGTATTGGTATCGCCCTGTAAAAACCACAATAGTTCATGAATAATCGAACGCAAATGACATTTTTTAGTGGTCACAAGCGGAAAACCTTGCGCTAAATCAAAACGCATCTGATAGCCAAATACGCTCCGCGTCCCCGTGCCGGTACGATCTGATTTGAATGTGCCTTGGGTCATTACGTGCTGCATTAGCTCTAAATATTGGCGCATGATTAAGAAGGAGTCTCAGCAAAAAAGGGGCGCGAATCATATCAAAATCCGGCATCCAGGAAACCTTGAATAGAGCGTCGGATAGGACTATTTTTTGGCTAAGGAAACGTTGATTTATTCCGTTCGTGGTGTACCCGCAAGAGGGCGGTCGTGGCTGTAAGCGGTTAAAGCCCCAACAGCACACATTCAGCTACTCTCAATAATTTCTTGCAGCTTGGCGGCGATGAAGTTGCCATGCTTATCAAAACAATTCGCAAAGTGTTTTTTCAGCAGCGCAAGCTGTGTGGTTGCTGTGGATGTCATTGGCAATCTCTAATTTGGGTTGTGAGGAAGTTTATTTAGAAAATCAGTTTTCAGTTGAGCTGACTAGAAGGCTAGCACGACTTATATGCATAACTACTTGATTATATTGACTTTAATTCAATGTAGCCTTGGCGGGGGTGTAGTTTGCGCGTAAGGCTTCGGCGAGCTGAAAAATGGACATGGCGTAAAAGTAACTGTTGTTGTACCGAGTGATGACGCGAAAATTGTTAAACGCATACCAGTATTCTTTGCCGTCTGCTAAGGTGAAATCGATTACGGCTGCGACCTCAGGATCGCCGTTCATTTGCCAATCGTTCAGCGGCGCGGGCGCGTCAGCGGGCAAGTGCAATTTTTGCGTAATCAGTTCTCCGCTACGCCAACCGTAATGCTGTAAATAATTCCCGACGCTGCCAATGGCATCTTGCACCTCGCTGCGCAAAGCGATTTTGCCATTGCGATTAAAATCGACGGCATAAGCCCGATAACTGCTGGGCATAAATTGCGGAATGCCCATCGCGCCTGCGTATGAACCCTTTATCAATAAAGGATTCCAAGCCTGTTCGCGCGCCAGCAGTAAATAGGCTTCGAGTTCGCTGCGAAAAAAATCAGCACGGCGCGGGTAGTCAAAAGCGAGGGTGCTTAGGGCATCAATTACCCGATAATTGCCCATTTGTTTGCTATACAACGTTTCAACACCGATTACGGCAACGATGATTTCAGCCGGTACGCCGTAGTTTTTTTCGGCACGTTGCAAAGTTGAATGGTAGTGCTGCCAAAACCGTAAGCCGAGGGTAATGCGATGCGAATTTATAAACGCGGCGCGATATTCAAACCACGGTTTTTGCGTGGCGGGCGAGCTAATGGCGTTAATAATTTGCGGCTGATGTTCTACTTGCGCAAAAAGTTGCGTCAATTGCGCTTGATTAAAATGATGTTTTTCGACCATTTCGTCAATAAATGGTTTTAAATCGGGTAAATCGAGCGCGACAACGTTGAGCGAAAACAGCGAAAAAAAGAGGATAAACGGGAGTTTGATTTTCATAGGGCGCGCATTTTACTCGACAGGCTGGCTGGAGACTGATAAATTTAAGGTCTAATTTTTTTTTGAATGCTGGATAAAATAATGACACCGACAACTCAACACCACCGCTTGCTGATTTTAGGATCTGGCCCTGCTGGTTATACCGCTGCCGTGTATGCCGCGCGTGCTAATTTAAAGCCGGTGTTAATTACCGGCATGGCGCAAGGCGGCCAATTGATGACGACAACCGAGGTGGATAATTGGCCTGCCGATCCCAATGGCGTGCAAGGGCCGGAATTAATGCAGCGTTTTCAACAACATGCAGAACGTTTTCAAACTGAAATTATTTTCGACCATATTCATACCGCGAAGCTGCAACAAAAACCGTTTGTGCTTGTGGGTGATAGTGGCACTTACACCTGTGATGCGCTGATTATTTGCACGGGCGCCTCGGCGCAATATTTAGGCTTGCCGTCAGAAGAAATCTTTATGGGTAAAGGTGTTTCCGGTTGCGCCACCTGTGACGGATTTTTCTATCGTAACAAGCCGGTTGCGGTGGTGGGCGGTGGTAATACCGCTGTGGAAGAGGCGCTCTATTTAGCGAATATTGCTAGCCACGTTACGTTGATTCATCGGCGCGAAAGTTTTCGAGCCGAGCGCATTATGATTGACCAATTGATGAAAAAAGTGGCGGAGGGTAAAGTCACTTTGGCACTTAACCAAACGCTGGATGAGGTGTTGGGCGATGCCAATGGGGTGACCGGTGCGCGTCTAAAACCCATGCAGGGCGGGGCGACGCACGATATTACGGTGGACGGGGTGTTTATTGCCATTGGACACAAGCCGAATACGGATTTGTTTGCTGGGCAGTTGGAGATGGATAACGGCTATATCAGCACCCGTGGCGGTAATCGCGGCAATGCCACTGCCACTAGCATTTCTGGTGTGTTTGCTGCCGGCGACGTGCAAGATCAAATGTATCGGCAAGCGTGTACCAGTGCGGCTTCCGGCTGCATGGCGGCGCTGGATGCAGACAAGTTTCTCGCTGCGCAGTGTAAGGTTTGAAGCAAAAATCGGAACAGTTGTCAGCAGAAGAACTTGAACTGTTCCGGCAAGTACTAGTGGATGTCACGCCACTGGCACCGCTTAATCGTCTTAGTATTCAACCGCCCATACCCCACTTTCGTCCCAGTATTCCATTTTCTGTGCCTTCATTGCCGGATGGGCTTACGGATGGCTTCGGCGACACAACTCCACCGGAATATTATCTAAGCAATGGCTTAAGCCGGATCACGTTGCGCAAATTGCGGCGCGGGGAATGGCTACCGCAAGATAGCTTGGATTTGCACGGCTTGAACAGTGAACAAGCGCGAAAATTGCTGGTCACTTTTTTACAGCAGGCCACTGCAAATAACTATCGTTGTGTCGCGGTGGTGCATGGCAAAGGGTGGCGCAGCGAAGGACGCGAAGGGATTTTAAAAAACTTAACGCGGCACTGGTTAACGCAATTACCGCAAATATTGGCGTTCTGCGAAGCGCCACAGAATGCCGGTGGCGGCGGTGCGGTATGGGCGTTGTTAAAGCGCTGATTGACTGGGTTTGGGGTGTCTCCTAAGGAGCAGTCCCTCGCGTTACCGGGGCTAAAGCTGCAGCAGCGCACGCGCAGACCTAAGACAGTGCTTTTCTGAGCGAGTCGAAGGGCTCCGGGTGAACGGTTGATATAAACCGAGTTTGCTTAAAGGGTAGTGCTAAAAATTAAACTGACTTCGTGATGCTGCGTTGCTCACAAAAATGACTGCTTCCTTATCTTGCTATCGGCTGCGTCCGAATTTTTTGCTCGCGCGCTGCCTCGCTGCGAAAATTGAATTTTAGCGGCACCCTAAAATCTATTCCGAATTAACGGCAGTCAAGAAATTTCTCCTCAGCGTAACGAATACGCTACAACCTCAATGTTATAATCCGCACGCCATGTCAATCCACCGGTCTGAAGGCGGGTGGAAAGTTGATTAAGTCCATGAATTGTTTAATGAAATTGATTTTTACCGACACACAAAAATAGAGCGCTATACGCTTAGTTCAATATGAGAGGTTGCAATGAAAATTCTAGTGGTGGGGTCCGGTGGTCGTGAGCACGCGCTGGCTTGGCGTTTGGCGCAAGGTGCGAAGGTGCAAAAAGTGTTTGTCGCGCCGGGAAATGCTGGAACGGCGTTAGAAGATGGAGTGGAAAACGTTGCGCTGACGGCTATTCCAGAGTTGATCGAATTTGCGCAGCGTGAGCATATCGAGTTGACTGTAGTCGGACCGGAAGCGCCGTTAGCGGCAGGCATTGTCGATGCGTTTCGTGCAGTGGGTTTGCAAATTTTTGGGCCAACGCAAGCCGCTGCGCAACTGGAATCGTCTAAAGATTTTGCCAAGCGCTTCATGACCCGACACCGTATTCCAACGGCGTTTTTTGAGACCTTTAGCGATATTGCCGCTGCAAAAAATTATGTGTTAAAACACGGTGCGCCGATTGTCATCAAAGCGGACGGACTGGCAGCCGGCAAAGGTGTAGTGGTGGCAATGAGTTTGGACGAAGCGCTGGACGCGATTGACATGATGTTGTCAGACAATCAGGTGGGCGATACCCGTACTGAGTCGGCTGAAAAGGGTGGCGCAAGGGTGGTGATTGAGGAATTTCTGCCTGGCGAAGAGGCGAGTTTTATGGTGATGGTCGATGGTAAAAACGTGTTGCCGTTGGCAACCAGTCAAGACCATAAACGTTTGCTGGATGGCGACGTGGGACCGAATACCGGTGGCATGGGCGCTTATTCGCCCGCACCGGTGGTGACGCCAGAAATTCATGCGCGTGTGTTGCGCGAGGTGATTCATCCGGTGGTGCAAGGTATGGCAAGCGAAGGCATTGTTTATACGGGCTTTTTATATGCCGGCTTGATGATTGCGCCGGATGGCAGTTTGAAAGTGTTGGAATTTAATTGCCGCATGGGTGACCCAGAAACACAGCCGATTATGCAACGGCTGAAAAGTGATTTTTCGGCCATCATGGAACACGCGATGGCGGGCACGTTAGACCAAGTGACGGCGGAATGGGACAGACGCACTGCGCTCGGCGTGGTGATGGCGGCGGCAAATTATCCTGACACGCCACGCAAAGGCAATGTGATTAGCGGACTGCCCTCTAAGCTAGAAGACGCGCATATTTTTCATGCCGGAACAGTGTTGCAAGATGGCAAAATTGTCACCAACGGTGGGCGCGTTTTGTGCGTGGTTGCCTTGGGCGATATGGTGAAAGTGGCGCAAAAACACGCTTACGAGTTTGTCGATCAAATTCATTTTGAAGGCAGTCAGGTACGCCGCGACATTGGTTGGCGCGCACTGGGACAAAAAAGATAAGATCACACGTTGGCGATTCAAAACTCGTCGCTCCGGCGCAGGCCGGAATCCATGGGAACACCGAATAAATTAACCGATCGCCCTGAGCTTTTCGGTAAACGCCGGCGAGCCCTGTCGAAGGGCACACCACGAACGGAATAAATCAGCACCTTCCAAGCGGTTTAGTTCAATTCTGATTCGGTTTAAATGTCTAGCCTGAGCAGTGACGCCTCGTTTTTTTACCTGATATTTTTTAATTTATTCAATAAAATCAACAAGTTATAATAATAACCCACCCCAAAGGAGCGCTGATGAGCAATGAAATTTTAATCAATGTCACCCCGCAAGAAACGCGCGTGGCGCTGATGCAGCAAGGCGTTGCCCAAGAGTTATACATCGAGCGTGCCAGCCATCGCGGTATGGTCAGTAACGTGTATTTGGGGCGGGTGAAGCGAGTTTTGCCGGGGATGCAGTCCGCATTTATTGATATTGGTTGGGCGCGTTCGGCCTTTCTACACGTCGCCGATATTTGGGAAAATAGCAATAACGGTGTGGCTGCCAAACCGATTGAAAAAGTGTTGGTTGAAGGTCAGACGCTGCTGGTGCAGGTGATTAAAGACCCGATTGGAACTAAAGGTGCGCGCTTGTCCACGCAAATTAGTTTGGCGGGGCGATTGTTGGTTTATCTGCCGCAAGAAACGCATATTGGCGTGTCGCAACGCATTGAAGGCGAAGAAGGGCGCGAGCAATTACGCGCCAAATTGCAACAAGCTTTGCCAGCTGAACATAGCGGTGGCTACATTATTCGCACCGTTGCCGAAGGCGCTTCCGATTTGGATTTTCGTGCGGATATTGATTATCTGGATAAGCTGTGGTTTAGCCTACAAGCCAGTGCTAAAACGGCCGCTGTGCCCGCGCTGTTGTACCAAGAACTTGATCTGGCATTACGGATGTTACGTGATTTTGTCGGCGAACAAACGGTCAGTGTTTTAGTCGATTCTCAAGAAACTTTTCAGCGTTTACATGGTTTTGCCAGTCAGTTTATTGGTACGGCGTTGCCTAAACTCAAGCGCTATCAGGGCGAGCGTCCGCTGTTTGATTTGTATGGCGTGGAAGAAGAAATTCAGCATGCCCTTTCGCGCCGCGTCGGGCTGAAGTCCGGGGGCTATTTAATTTTTGACCAAACGGAAGCGCTGACTACGGTGGATGTCAATACCGGTGGCTTTGTCGGCGTGCGCTCTTTCGATGACACTATTTTTAAAACCAACTTAGAAGCGGCGCAAGCGATTGCGCGGCAACTGCGTTTGCGTAATTTGGGCGGGATGATTATTTGTGATTTTATCGATATGGATAACGGCGAACACCGTGCAGCGGTGCTGGATGAATTGCAAAGAGCCTTAGCGCGTGACCGCACGCGCATTACCGTCAGCGGATTTTCTACGTTGGGCTTGGTGGAAATGACCCGCAAACGGACGCGCGAAAGTTTGGCGCATATTTTGTGCGAAGCCTGTCCTACCTGCCAAGGACGCGGCGAAATTAAAACCCCGCAAACGCTGTGTTATGAAATCTTGCGTGAAATTGTGCGCGAAGCACGGCAGTTTAGCGCCCGCGAGTTTCGTATTCTCGCCTCGCAAACGGTGATTGATTTATTCTTGGATGAGGAATCGCTTAGTCTTGCGCAACTATCTGATTTTATTGGTAAAAATGTTTCTTTGCAGGTTGAATCTAGTTATTTGCAAGAGCAATATGATGTTATTTTGATGTAAGTCCACTTGCCACCAGCGCTGCCACGCGCGCCGCAAAAATCTGCTGCGGAATCAAGCTTTTATTGGCACAGTCTTGGGCAATTTCGCCTGAATTCACCGCTTTGACCGCTTGCGCGCACTTCAGCCAAAAAGCAGTTTGTGGGTAGGCGTCATTTTCATGTGTTGTTCGACCGCGCGCATCCGCTTCGCAGGCTTGCAAAATCAACGGCAGTCGTGCCGGTTTGCGCCATAAATCGCAGCGATCAAAGACCTGCACAATGGTATCGGAACGCAATGCCAGTCCACGGTGAATGTGGCTATGGTCAAGCGCAACCAAACAGGCTAAATCCCGACAGTCACTGGGCACGCGTAGGCGCACGCACAGCGATTTTACCAAGTCAAAACTGCGCAATTCGTGACCCGTATGGCGCGGCAGAATGTCGGCGGGCGTAGTCGCTTTGCCCAAGTCGTGCGTCAGCGCAGCAAAGCGTACCGGCAAAGAAAAATCATGGCGGGCGGCATCGTCCAGCACCATTAAGGTGTGCACGCCGCAATCGATTTCGGGATGATAAAGCGGCGGTTGCGGCACGCCAAACAGCGCATCGACTTCGGGTAAAATTTTGGCTAAGGCGCCGCACGCGCGCAAGGTACTGAAAAATTTTGAGGGAAAATTTTCCATCAGGCCACGGGCTAATTCTTGCCAAACACGTTCGGCCACCAGCGTATCAATTTCGCCGTTTTCAACCATGTCGCGCATCAGTTGTAATGTTTCTGGGGCGATCGAAAAGTTAAGACGTGCTACAAAGCGCGCTGCCCGCAAAATCCGCACCGGATCTTCTGTAAAAGCAGCACTGACGTGACGTAATACGCCCGCCTGCAAATCCGCAATGCCGCCGTGCGGATCAATTAAATTACCGTCACTGTCTTGAGCAATGGCGTTGCAGGTAAAATCGCGGCGCCATAAATCTTGTTCTAACGTGACCTCTGGCGCCGCGTAAATGCTGAAGCCCTTGTAACCTTGCGCGATTTTGCGTTCGGTGCGTGCCAAAGCGTATTCTTCGTGGCTTTGTGGATGCAAAAAAACGGGAAAATCACTCCCCACCGGTTTGAAACCTTGCGCCACCATGTTTGCTGGCGTGCTGCCGACCACAACCCAATCGCGGTCATGAACCGGCAAGCCAAGCAGCGCATCTCGCACTGCTCCACCCACGCAATAAACTTTAGAAAAATTGGCGAGCGACATTTATATATCCTATTGATTATATTGAGTTATTTTAAAATAACGCGGCTATTTTTCATCGGAAAGCGGACGCTGATTCGCAGCGGTTTTTGCGCTGATAATGCCTAATCTTTTTTTCAACGGCAGCGGCTCTTGTCTCAAAACCGTTGCGTAATACAGCGTGTTACTCATCACTTTTTTCACATAATCACGGGTTTCATCAAAAGGAATGGTTTCGGCATAAATAGCACCTTCTAAGTCAATATCGCCGCGCCAATGCCGTGCCCGTGACGGTCCAGCGTTATAAGCAGCCGTGGCTAACACCAGGCTGTTTTCAAAGCTGGAAAGGACGTTTTTCATGTAATAGGTGCCCAGTTGTAAATTGACTTCGGTGTCATGAATTTGCGCTTTTCGATAACTGTGTAGCCCCATGCGTCGCGCAATCCAGCGCGCGGTCGCCGGCATCACTTGCATCAAACCGGCCGCGCCTACCGTTGATTTTGCTTGGGTAACAAAGCGGCTTTCTTGCCGAATCAAGCCATAAACCCAGGCTTCATCTAAACTGTTGGCGCGCAGGTGGGTTTGTAAGCTTTCGCGATAAGGTGAAGGGTAGCGTAAATTGAAATTGTGGATGGACTGCGTGCGATCGGCCGCTTGAATTGAGCGGTCATAAATTTGCTGACGACGCGCCAATTCTGCTGCCGCAAGGATTTGTTTATCATCCAAATTGCGCAATCCCCAAACCCATTCTTTGGCCGCCTCAGTTTTTAAATCGAGCCGATACAGCGCAAAAGTGCGTTGCAGAAAAGGGCGTTTTGCGATGCTGGCCAAAACTTCTTTGCTGGGCTGATAATTGCTGGGGGTATTGGTTAAAATTGGCAAATTAGCCAATTCTTCATTGGCGAGCTGTCCATAAAAATTCAACTCTTTGCTTAATTCAAGAAATAAAAGTTCAGCAACTTTTGGATTGCCGCTTGCCATCAGCGCACGTCCTTTCCAATAGCGCCAAGCACTTTCCTGCTGTTGCTCTGGTGTCATAGCGGCAATACTCCGTGACACTTCTGTCCAGTTGAGCAAACGCAGCGCAGCGCGAGTACGCCAAGCAAGTTGTTCTTTATCGAGCGGAATATCGCCGGCTGCTTGGTACCATTCTAGGGCGTGGCTTTGCAGTAGCAGCGCAGCGCGGTAAGCGAGTTGACCCAAAAAATACCGTCTTTCTTCATCCTTAAAATCTGGCGCAATTTTCCCCCATTCCTCAAAGGCTAATGTCGGATTCTTTTTGGCGATTTGCTGTAATACAAACAAGGCAATGGCATGGTCAATCTGCACATTTTTTCTGAATTTAAAGGTATGTAGAAACGCTTTCGGATTCGCACTTGCTTGCTTCAATTCTTTAATGGGAACGGTGATTTTTTGCGGAAAATAGTCAATCAGTTGTCGCGCCAGTGCGATATTGTTTTCGGCGAAGGCCAAGCGCAATCTTGCCCAAATATCCCGCTCGCTAATCACGCCCTTGTTAAGCCCGGTTAAAAATAAATTCGCACAACTTTGTGGCAATCCTGTGCCGCTAAACCATTTGTTACGCGCGGCTTTAAGTGCGCCAAGTTCATCTGTTTTTCCTTGTAATTGCAGAGCGTAACAAGACAATTCGGTATCAACTTTTTGCACGGCAGGAAATTCGTTGGCAAATTCTGACCAGCGTTGCTGAGAGGCTAAATGCTTCAGCCATTCGACCCGAAATTGTTCAACGACTGGAGATTCATCGGTTTGCGCTAAGAATTGTTTTATTTCGCTGGCAGGGGCTTTATCCCAATTTAAGCGCAAATGGTAATAGTGAAGATAAATCGCCAAGGGTGAATCATGCAGTTGCGCAGCAAAATTCGACAACTGTAAGGCATTCCCTTTGCGAAAGGCATCGCGCGCGGCCAAAAAATCTGCGTCTTGGTCTGCAAAAGAAAGGCAAGGGAGGTAAAGCAGTAAAAAAATAACGCACTTCATGAAAAAATCGGACATAAAAAAACAATAGGAAGGATACCACAGGCAAGCATCGAATTAAGCTTTAGCGCAATGAACACTATCCAAATAAGGGAATAAACCCATCCCCGCCCAAACCCTCTCCTTAAAAGGACGGAAACAACAGTACATTTTTGCCGCGCCATCCAAATAGAAAAACCCCCTAACCTTTCTATTGAGCTGGGAAGGGGTCTGAAGTGTTATAACCTATTGATTAATTTGATATTTTTTAAATACCAAAATTAGCTTTATTGCAGCGCGATTCAATCACCCAAATCCAGCTCGTAAGGCAACGGAAGAATTGTCAATACTTCGCCATCGATTGCTAACCAATGTACGGGCGTTTCTTTTTGCAGCGTGGCAACGTGCAATACGGCTAACACGTCAAAACCGCCTTGCGCCGCCAGACTGACATTCACAATGCTTCCGCTAATTTGCCCTTCATAATCAGGGCTATATAAGCTATCTGCGACTTGCGGGACGCGGTTAGTTGCAATATGGGCTAGGCACAGTCGTTGTTTTAGTTTGCCTAAATAGTGCATTCTGGCGACGATTTCTTGACCGGGATAACAGCCTTTTTTAAAGCTGACTGCACCGAGTAAATCAAGATTGAGCATTGGTAGCACAAATTGTTCTTGCGTTGCCGGCAAAATAATTGGGACGCCGGCGCGTACTGTTAAATTATCCCAGCAGGGTGTGCCGACCGGACGTAACACTGAGCTGAGCGTGGTCCAATCTGAGCTGGCGCGATCGGTGCGCGTGTAAATTTGCCAGCGATTTTCGCCTAAGCAAATTAGGTTTTCGGTCGCCGCCATGGCTGCAGTGGGGACTATTTTGTACTGGGTTTGCAAGGCTTGAGCGGCCGATTTGCCGGCAACGCCAAAACCGATCCAGTCTGCACTAACATCGCTGATGGTGACGTTGGCGCGTAAGACGTACATCGCCAATTTTTTTTGAGTTGTTGCGGCGATGGGGCGTGGAATTTGTACAAAATAATCCGAGTCGTTTTGCCAAATCAATACAGTGGCAAGCACGCGTCCTTTGGCATTATTCAAACTGCTGCGCTGCGCTTTTTGCGGGGTGATTTCCCGAATATCACTGCTGAATAAGTTTTGCAAAAAACTGGCCGCGTCTGCACCGGATATTTTGAGTACCGAAAAATGACTTAAATCAGCTAAAACATCAGTCGTTTGCGCCGCGTGTAATTCGGCGATTGCATCACCAAAGTCTGACACGACAGTATCGGCAAAATGTGCGCCTTGGGTGTTGAGAAATGCTTGCCAATGAGCCTGCATCAATGCTCCTTTCGGAATGGATTATAAATCGGCGTTAAAGCGCATCGCCCGGGGGATTTTAAAAGCGCTTTTTAAGCTTCGTGGATTTCAAAATCATGGCTAATGTCAGCCGTTTTGCCTAGCATTATCGAAGCCGAGCAATACTTTTCAGCGGAAAGCTTAATCGCGCGCTCAACCACTTCAGGTTTCAATTCTTTGCCCGTGACGACAAAATGGAAATGGATTTTTGTAAAGATTTTAGGATCTTCGTTAGCACGTTCCGCCGCAATTTCTACAATGCAATCAGATACTTGCTGGCGACTCTTCTTTAAGATATGCAGGACATCATAGGTGGTACAGCCGCCCGTTCCGATCAACACCATTTCCATTGGACGCGGACCGAGATTGCGTCCGCCGCCTTCGGGTGCGCCATCCATTAACAGCGCATGACCACTTTCGGTTTCACCTAAAAAAGAAACTTGCTCAACCCATTTAATTCTAGCTTTCATTTTTAATTCCTTGGTAATTTAATCAGGTTAAATTTTAGCAATAAAATAGCGCTTTCCTAAGCTAAAAAAATCAGCGCCCGCCTAAAATTGCTTAAGCGGGCGCTGAAAGATGTTGCTTTGGTCATGTCTGCAAAAATATAGAATCCAGAAAGTCCTTAATAATCAAGGCACTAGATGCTATCTAAGCAGGAATAATCCGAGGGCTATTTTGCCTTAACGGTTGCCGTTGCTGGTGCGACTTGAGGATGAAAATCCGGTGGTCGTGCGCCGAGGTGCGCCGGTTGCACTGCGTCCGCCGCCAGCACCGAAGCTGCTACGACCTGCGCCGCCCTCACGGGAACGGTTGCCAGCAGCGTTGCCTGCGTCAAATCCACGTGCTGCCGGACGGTTTCCGTCAACATGAGGGGTGTGAGTTGCCGGTGAATTTGTCCCAAAACGGCTGTGTGACTGACCTTCGCGACGCGGTTGACCTTGTCTGTCATCACGGGGAAAGCTGTGGCGACTGTCCGGCGCTTGATGACGCGGTGCGCCGGCGTTGGCAGCACGCGGTGCATTGTTGCCACGGTAGCCGCCATTGTCGCGGAAACCGCCGCCGTTACCGCGACCACTTGGCGCAGGACGAGGTTTAAACTTAGGTTCTAAGCCTGCAATCGTGTGTGTTTCAATGCGTTGACCGGTGAATTGTTCAATCTTTTTTAGGTGCAGCGCATCACGGTTCGAGGCAAAAGACACGGCAATGCCGGAGGCGCTGCCGCGACCGGTACGACCAATGCGGTGCACGTAATCTTCAGCAAATTTCGGTAAGTCAAAGTTAATGACGTGCGAAATCCCCGCCACGTCGATACCGCGCGCAGCAACATCGGTGGCAATCAATACGCGCAATGTGCCGCGACGCAAATTCACCAAGGTACGGTTCCGTTCGCGTTGGCTCATGTCGCCATGTAGTGCGCCGGCAGCATGACCTTGTGCGGATAGGTTGTCTGCAAGTGCATCGGCATCGCGTTTGGTGGCGGTAAAGACGATGGCTTGATTCAATTCGGTATCGCGCAGAATGTGATCGAGCAGGCGATTTTTGTGTGCCATATCATCAACATACATTAGGCGTTGCTCAATGTTTTCGTGCCGTGCTTTGGCGCTGGCAACACTGATCCGTTTCGGGCTTTTCAGTAAACGTTGCGCCAAATTACCAATCACGCCATCCAACGTTGCCGAGAACAAAAGCGTTTGGCGGCTGTCTGGCGTGGCAGCGGCAATCCGTTCTACGTCGTCGATAAAGCCCATGTCCAACATGCGATCAGCTTCGTCCATTACTAAAATCTCTAAACGCGAAAAGTCAATCCGCCCTCGTTCGATATGGTCAATTAGCCGACCTGGCGTGGCAACCAAAATATCCACCGAATTGGATAACAGTTTGTTTTGCAAAGGGTAGGGCATTCCGCCCAAAATGCTGACCACTTTGACGCGCATGTTTTTGCCATATTTGCTGGCGGCATCCGACACTTGTTGTGCCAGTTCGCGGGTTGGGGTGAGGACTAGAACGCGCGGGCCTTTGCTGCGAATGGCCGAGGGTTCGGCTATCCGATGCAACGCGGGTAAAATAAACGCAGCAGTTTTGCCGGTGCCGGTTTGCGCTGACGCCATGATGTCTTCACCCGCCATGACAACTGGAATGGCTTCCGCTTGAATTGGCGTTGGTGTGGTGTAGCCGGATTCTTCGACGGCTTTGAGAATGAGCGGATTTAAGCCGAGGTCAGCAAAAGTAACGGTTGGGGCAGCGGTAAGCTCAGAAGTGATTTCTGGTGTGTTTTCAATAGACACAGTTTTTCCTTAAATAAAATAACAAAAAGCGCGAGTGCGACTTAACCGTCACACAAAAAATTCAGTAGGAGATTTAAAGCTCTACCGGCGCAAAACATCGTCGCTAACCGGTAAAACTAGGAAGTATCGGAACGATGCAGTGATCGGCGATACAGAGGGGTCAGGAAACGATGGACTTGAACGTTGCAAGCTGCAACGAGGGCGCGGATTATAGCGATTAGAATTTCAAACGCAAGGGATAAATTGCGAAATTAATGTTAGACAGATACGCATTAAATTAATCGTTTGCAGCAGATCAGTACGAGCAAGCACTGAGCAAAGGCAAAGCGGTTTAGCTCACGGCAAGCGCAAATCTATTTGCAGCTAATAAAAATATAACTATCTGATTTAATTGGTAATTTATTAAATTTCTAGTTTTGGCGCAGTCTAAGAAATACCAAATAATCCCCCAACCCTTAAGCCGATCAACCCTTAGAGGAGAGGGTGTTTATATCGCTGACCATGCGGGTGTAGGCTTAAAAAGTGGTAATTCTGAGTTAAATCCGCCCAAGCTTCGGCGAAAAAGAGCGTGGCGCTTTCCTTCTTTTCAGGAGAAGGTTAGGGTGAGGCGACAAAAATTAAATAATTTTGTCCTGCCTAAGGATGCCGTTTGTCTTGGCAATCCGCACCTAATCGGCAACGCGAATTTCCGTGATGAGTGCTTCACCGGCAATTTTTCCGCTGCTGTCGATGTGGCGAATTTTGACTGGTAGCAGGCGGTATTCTTGCGCAAACCAGATTTCTAGACCTTCTTCATTTGCTTTGTGGCGTTTGCGAAAATGAACGGTTTGCAATTCGCCAATCGGTGTTTTGAGTTTTTCCGCAAACACAATTTCGAAGCGATATTCTTCGGCGCGCTTGGTGGTGGCAATGAAAATTGCCACGAATTCGTCACCTGGTTTAAGCATAGGAAATTGATACAAAATACTTAAAATATCTTGCGCTTGTTTTGGAAAGTGCGCCTCGCCACCACCTGAAAACTGCACGAAGCGTGTCGCCCAGTTAAATAAAATTTGGCTTTTTTGTGTGCCATTACTGTCAATTATCTGTTCGGTCAGTTGCTCTGGGGTCAGTTGATAAGGCGAGGCAAGCCCGCTGCTGGTTTGTTCCAAGCGATAGCTTTTTAGCATTCCGGCAAGGCCGGTGGTGTGAATATCGGCTTTGAGTAAATAACGACCATTTTGAATTTGCAGCGTGTGAATGGCTTCGCCTACTTTAAAGCGACCTTGACCTTGATACACGTCAAATTTTAAGCGCGCTTGTTTCGGCAGTGTGGGGCGTTCGGGTTCGTGTTCGATGGGTGTTGTGCTGACACTGCTTATTTCAGTCGATTTGTCAGACGGTGCGCTTAAGGCAGCAACAGCCGATTCAGCCTGAACAACTGCCGATTGTATCGGTGTTACGGTGCTTGCCATGATTGCGCTGGCAGCTTCGTTCGGCACGGTTTCGTTTGGCGCAAGGGCGGTCATTTCAGTGCTGGTTTCCGCAGGCGCACTACTGTTTTGAATGGCGCTGGCGGCGCGTAGATTGGGGTTAAAAGTTGCCGGCGTTGCATCGCTGGTCGCTTGTTTTTCCAGCTGATGCGGTCGG
>JAVHQT010000031.1:0-3930 GCA_036171275.1 Gallionellaceae bacterium
TTTGTGCGGTAAGTTGAAATTCAATTACCCACTGTATTTCACATAGAGCCATTTATTTTGATCCCGAAAGGCATTGAAGGTTTTTTCAAGCTTGGTTGCCACACGTCAAGCTCATCATTCGTCAGAAATTTGCTACAATGTCGTCCTAACGGAGAGGTGGCAGAGCTGGTTGATTGTACCTGACTCGAAATCAGGCATACCGCAAGGTATCGGGGGTTCGAATCCCCCCCTCTCCGCCAGCATTCAATATAACCAATTGATTTAATTGAATTTTTAGGCATTCAGCATTAAATTTTGCATCCTGAACACGCACTATTTCTAGTGAGTTCATCGACTCATTCAACGCTGTCTGAAATATCAATATCCGCTTCTTTTAAACCCAAATTTCCATCGATGTGGTCTGCGCCAATCGCCCCGCTTGGTACCGCTGCAGAATCGGTTCGTTTTTTGCTAGCAAGACCTTTCAACCACGGTTAAGCAGCTATTTTGAGGAATGATAACGATGAACAAGACGACACAATCGCCCGTTTCCAGCACAGGTCTTTTCTTGGTAGTACTGTCTGCGCTAGCCTGCGTGGGTTTTAACTTAATCAGCGCAGACGCTTGGTTTCCTATCTTGGACAGCGCCAATTTAGCACTGCATGAAGCCGGTCACCCGCTAGTGAGTATTGTTAGCGAACGCGCCACCGTTTATGGTGGCACCCTGTTTCAACTCGCCTTCCCCATCGCCACGGCATGGCATTTTTATCGGCTTGAACAACTCAATGGCGTGGGCATTTGCCTGATTTGGCTGGCCGAAAACACCTTCAACATCGCCCGCTATATGGCTGATGCCCGCGAACAAATACTGCCCTTAGTCGGCAATGGCGAACACGACTGGACAGAAATTTTTAGTCGCTGGGGCGTATTACAATCTGACACCACCATTGCAGGCATCATGCGTGGCCTCGGACTCATTATTATTTTCGCCACCGTAGCCTGGATGCTGAAACGCTGGCGGCAAGCGTAAACCAGACTGCCTCCATAAATACAGTCTAAAATATAACAATAAAATCAAGTACTTATAAACTTTATATCGCTCATTTTCTCGTTTCTCTCGTTTCCACGCTCCTGCGTGGGAACGCATACAGAAATTTACGCTTATCCACACTACCCTGCTTTCAGAACAAATGTGCCCGTGTCAGTCCCAGATTCAATGGCCATAATAAATTCATGATCACCTCCTTTATTTCAATCCCGCTTGCTACAACCTACATCACAGGCGGCGTGTATTTTAAAATGGGCACGGCACACCGTGCCCCTACGGTTTGGTGGTGGTCGCGGCGCAGTGCTTGGTTTTTGCGACTTCGCGTGCCATTGCTTCAATTTCCGCGATGTCGTCGGGATGGGTCAGGCGGTAATGCTCGCGGTCGGCGCGAATGCGGGCGAGATGGGATTCGATGTTTTGGCTGGTGAGGAGAACGCCAAAATCGTCGGGGACGGTACGGTCGGGGGAGTGGTAGTTGAAGATGCGGTCGAGAACAAGATCGCCAGCAGCGGGGGTGTAGTGCGAAGATTCGTAATAGTAGCGCATGCGTGTTGTTTTATCCCCTGTGGCAGGGATAGGCTCTGTGGTAATTGTGTTGTAACCACTGAAATCCCAAACTTGAAATGGCCTAGCTTTTGCTTTGACAGCTTCTGATTCTACAATCTCAACCACCATCCGTTTCCAGTCCTCAAACTGCCCCCAAAGACCGCTGGTTTGAATAGTCTCCCACTGCCTCGCATGTGATGGCCCAAAAAATAAATACATTTCAGATTTCATTCGATATGCGATAGCCACAGCATCACGCACTTCTTCCATTGGCGTTAAAGTGGTTCCGTTTTTTGTATTGTCAATCAATGCATTTTTACAAGCAGGCATAGGAAAATGATTGTCTAGCAAGTAATGCCGCTCATTATCTTTGAAGGCTTTATGTTGACCAATCAATAGTTGATTTACCCATTCCTCAGGTGTTCTGAACCCGTCGTTTTCTTTCGCAGATGAATTACTCACCAAATTTTTTACGATTGTTTTAGCGGAAGATTTTAAAGTGCTTAAGCTAACTAATAGCTTATATGGACGCGATGGATTGAAATTTTCTTGTGAATAATCTGCGGGCAATAGATTTCCATAAACATTGGCACTCTCAAAAAGCAAACCGAAAACTATTTGCTTTGGTGGTTCGTCTCTTTTTAACAAGCCATCCAAAATTTCTTTGCTTTCCACAAACGGTTGAGAGGAAATGGCCGCATTAAATACGCTATGCCGATTAAATACCGGATGCTTTGGGTCAATACCGCTGTCTTCTCTGGATGTGCCAATGATGAGATATTCAGGTGCTTTTTGTAACACATTGATAATTTCATTTAGCCTTGGAGAATCGCCAGTCGAAGGCTTAATCATATTAAAGTGCTTGATTTTGGGAGTCCCATAAAAATCAAAAGGATCTACGATAAAATTCATGGCAATAAATATGATGACGATAATTGCTGACGTGCTAACTAATTGAATGGAATATTTTTTCATGATCAAAACTGGAAGTATAGAAATTCACTGACCTGCGTTAATCCCATAACAGAAAGTGCAAATATCATCGACAGTGCTAATGCATAAGCAACAGTCGGTTTCCAAGTAAAGCGCTGCTGCGGCACGACTTGAATCTGATCAGTTTTGCCGTGAGAAAGGTCATCACAAGTAGGCTGTTGCGCAATGAAAATCTCTCTCAAATTGGGCAATAGCCATACGATGACAAAACCAATTAAAAATATAACTAATGCTTTGATAATATTCAATTTTCCAATAGGAGCAAACCCAGTAAACACAACCCCGTCATATCCCACAAAATACTGCCCAATCCTTCCCTCTAACGACCCCGGCAACGACACCCCATTCAACCCCGCCATGCCGTGCAGCATGGTCATCGCGGAGGTAAAACTATCCGCGCGAAAAAATACCCAACCAACCACGACGGCTAAAAACGTCAGCGCACCGGCGCCTAATTTTGCCAAGCGTCCGCCGTCGCCCCAGCCCATTTTTGCTTTGAAGCCGCGCCAGGCGTGGTTGATCATCAGGTACAAACCGTGTAATCCGCCCCAAATAATGAAGGTCCAACCGGCACCGTGCCACAAGCCGCCGAGCAGCATGGTGATGAATAAATTGAGATAACGGCGGAATTTGCCGTGGCGGCTGCCGCCCAGTGGAATGTATAAATAGTCGCGCAGGAAGCGCGACAAGGTCATGTGCCAGCGCCGCCAAAAGTCGATGATGTTGGTGGCTTTGTACGGTGAGTTAAAGTTCATCGGCAGGCGCACGTTGAACATCAGCGAGATGCCGATTGCCATGTCGGAATAGGCGGAAAAGTCGAAATAAATTTGCAGGGTATAGGCTAGAGCGCCGATCCACGCTTCGAATAACATCGGCTGTCCACCGGCAGCGACGGCGCTAAAAATCGGCGTGGCGAATTCCGCGAGCGAATCGGCAATCAGCACTTTTTTCGCCAGCCCCAGCACGAAGATGCTCAAGCCGACGGCGATGTTGTCCCAATTGATATGGCAGACATTGCGCTGGGCGAATTGCGGCATCATTTCTTTGTGATGCAACACGGGGCCTGCGATGAGGTGCGGAAAGTAGGTGACGAATAAGGTGTAGTGAACGAAGTTGAATTCCTTCACTTTGCCTTGGTAGGTATCCACCAGAAAGGCGATTTGGGTAAAGGTGAAAAAGGAAATGCCGAGGGGAAGAATAATCTCGCCAAGCGAGAGTGAGCTGCCGGAAAGCTGGTTTAGATTGGTAATGAAAAAGTTGGCGTATTTAAAATAACCCAATAAAATCAAGTTACTAGCGATGGCCGCAATAAGCAAGAACCTTGCCCGCGTGTCTGTCTGTCTGTCTGTCTGTCTGTCTGTCTG
>JAVHQT010000032.1:0-3787 GCA_036171275.1 Gallionellaceae bacterium
CTTTTTTATTTGACGCTCAGACTTTATTTCACTACATTGCGCCCCCAAGCAACAATTGCAGCCAGCGGCAGCGTTCAATGGGATGTTCGATGTAATGCAGTGAGATAAAAAGGGAAATTAACCATGTTAAATCTAGACAAAATCATCATTGAATTCGATAAAGGGTTGCGCACATTGCTGGCGAAAGCGCCCAGTAATCGTCCGTATCCAGATGCAAAAATGGATGAAGCGCCTTTGAATGAAGCTGAAAAAAAACACGCGGCAGCGTTGATGCGCATTAACCATACCGGAGAAATTTGTGCGCAAGCTTTGTACCAAGGTCAAGCGCTAACGGCGCGGGATCTTAAAGTGCAAACACGCTTAAATCACGCCGCGTTTGAAGAAACAGAACATTTGGCTTGGACAGCGAAACGAGTGGAGGAATTAGGCAGCCATTTAAGCCTGTTAAATCCGCTTTGGTATTCTAGTTCACTGATGATTGGTGCTTTAGCGGGGGCGGCGGGAGATCGATGGAATTTAGGTTTTTTAGCTGAAACAGAACGCCAAGTAGGCGCGCATTTAAAAAGTCATTTAGACAGCCTGTCAGAACAAGACACGAAAAGCCGCGCCGTCGTTGCGCAAATGTATATTGATGAGGTCAGTCACGCCGACATGGCCGTGGAGTTGGGCGGCGAAGAATTGCCCTTGCCGATTAAATTGGCGATGCGCGCCATGTCCAAAGTAATGACCCAAACTGTGTATTGGGTTTAAGCACCGCCCAATAACCCCACTTTTAATCTTGCCATACCGATGCAGGAATATCTGTAACTGCTTGATTATAAAGAATTTTTTAGATTGTCGCCCGCACCAAGAATACAGAAAAGTAAGCAACCCAAAACCTTGATCTCCGACTGGTTTCCGCGCTTAAACAAAACAATGCAGACCTGTCGCTGCGCAGTCTAAAAACCAACCACCCCGTCTGGCTGCGCCTGCCAACCCTTATTCCATCAAGGGGAATTAAAACAAACCCGCCGGTAATTCTGGCGCACCAACAAAAACGATTTCCTGGTTCAGTCAAAGGAAGGGGAACGAAAGATTCCTTAATTCAGTCTTTCCCCTAAATGATTAGCAGTAATAAGGCGGCTGATTCGATCAGTTCGACGCCCGCGCCGAGTACATCGCCAGTCATGCCACCCAAACGTTTCACGAGAAAATATCGCCACGCCAAAACCAACAACGGCACAAGGCACAACTGCGGCGCACTATAGCTCGCCGCCAGCAGTAGCAAGCCCCAAACCACCATGCTGGCAGTGGAAATTTGCCAGCCGAAGTGTTCGCCCAGCCCTGCTTTTAAGGACGGCAGCCGCGCCCAAATCAACGTACCCCAACGCGCCCAAGCGGGAATCAGCAGCAGGGCAAAATCGTGGCCGCTTTTCGCCAGCAGTAGCAGCAACACAAACTTAGTCAACAATTGCAGCACCAGACTGACAACGCCAAACGTGCCTAAATGCGGGTCGGCCAAGACCGCTAAAAATCGCGCTTTATCGCGATGCGCTGCGCCCAGTGCGTCGCTCATATCTGCTAATCCATCCAAGTGCAACGCACCGGTCAGCCACACCCAAGCTAGCAAAGCCAGCAACGCGCCAAGTAAGGGATCGACGCGACTGCCCAGCCACAACGCGCTGGTGATCAAGCCGCCAATCATCAAGCCAACCAGCGGAAACCAGTAGGCACAACGGGTTAATTCGGCTGGGTCAAAATTGCGCAACTGCGGTGTGGGCAGCCGGGTTAAAAATTGAATGGCAAGAATTAGTGCGCGCATGAATTTAGTTGAGTGAAAGTAAGAAAGGGGCATGGCCGTGCCAATGCGAAATGCGCAAACATGCCGCTTCAGGTAGCGCAATTTGGAAGGCTTGCGCGGGGTTTAAATCGAACAACTCCATCAGCAAGGCACGCATCACGCCGGCATGGGTAATCAGCACGCGCTGTGCACCTAAATCTTGTTGCAGCCAAGCGTGCCAGCCGTGCGCAATTCGGGTGCGAAACGCGGCGAGCGTTTCACCGTTCGGCGGCGCAACCGCCCCGTACGTAGCGCTGAATGCAGCATATTCATTGGGGTTGAGCGCAGCGGCTTCAGTTGGAGTTAAGCCCTCCCAGTCACCAAAATTAAGCTCGCTAAAACACGGCAACACCTGGAATGGCAGCGCATTTTGCTGCGCGTAATGCGCTGCAAATTCATGACAACGGCGTACAGGCGAGCTGGCAATCGCCTGAAAAGGTGCGTGCCTTTGCAACCGCGTTAGCATCTGTGCACGCCCGTTTTCAGTCAACATTTCGGCACTCGTGCCCCGAAAAATCTGCGCACGTCCGTCCACCTCCCCATGGCGCAACACCGCAATAATCAAGGGCTTAGTGTTGTTCACTGACCCCTGCCTCGGCGAAAGTCGCCATGTTGCGATGTAAGGCGCAGGCGAGTTGTAACAGTGGAACAGCCAGCGCCGCACCACTGCCCTCGCCTAAGCGCATCCCCAGTTGCAACAAGGGTTGCGCGTCAAGTGCGGCTAACACGCGCTGATGTCCTGCTTCAGCGGACGTGTGCGCAAACAACATCCAGTCGCGCACCGCTGGATTGAGGCGCACCGCCACCAGTGCGGCGACTGAGCTGATAAATCCGTCCACTAACACCGGTAAACCGTTTTGCGCTGCGGCAATGTAAGCACCGGTCAAGCCGGCAATTTCAAAGCCGCCTAGGCAGCGTAAAACTGCTTGGGGCTGCTGTGCTTCAAGTGTGTGCAACGCCAACGCTTTGGCAATCACTTCGGCTTTGTGTGCGACACCGGCTGCGTCCAAACCAGTGCCACGACCGGCTAAATTTTGCGGCGCTTCAGCCAACAAGACACAGGCAATTGCCGAGGCAGAGGTCGTGTTAGCAATGCCCATTTCACCGCCAATAAAAAGTTGCGTGTCATTTTGCAAGGCGCGTAATACGGCAGTGCGTCCGGCCGTCAAGGCTTGCAAACATTGGGTTTCGGTCATCGCTGCCCCCTGCGCAAAATTCGCCGTACCATCGGCGATGCGCTCATCGTGCACATTATTCAGCGGCTCAACCGCGCACACCGTACCAAGATTGATCACTTCTAAATCCGCATTCAACTGTTGCGCCAGCACCGTAATCGCTGCGCCGCCACGGGCAAAATTGCGCACCATTTCAGCCGTCACCGCTTGCGGAAATAGCGAAACATTTTCGGCGGCTACGCCATGATCAGCTGCAAAAATACTGATCTGAATACGCTGCAAATTCGGTCTTTCCACCCCTTGAAAAGCGGCAAATTGCAAGGCGATGTCCTCTAATTTCCCCAATGCGCCGGGCGGTTTGGTGAGTTGCTGTTGACGGTTTAAAGCGGCACTACGCGCCGTTTCATTCAGTGCGGCAGCGGGGTAAGACAGCCAGTTTTCTTGCATATCACTCTCCTTAAAATTAACTTAAATCAACACTGATTTATTCCGTTCCTGCTGAGCCATTCGATTGACTCAGGCGTGCTTTGTCAGCTCATAACAGAATAAATATCAAATAAATCAATCACTTAAAAAAACGTTTCACCAGAACTCTCCTGAGCGAGCCGACAAGTTTTTCCTGAGTTTAACCAAGCGTTTAGGGCGAACCGTTGATTTAACCAGCGAATTCTGTATACATGGGTAATCACCGGGTTCAACCTTTCACGACCAGCGGCAAGCCCGCCACGGTCAAAATGACGCGCTCGCACAGCGCGCCCAATTGTTGATGCAAGCGTCCCATCTCGTCGCAATA
>JAVHQT010000033.1:0-47131 GCA_036171275.1 Gallionellaceae bacterium
GCCGGATGTGGTTTCGCAATTTATGCTGGCGATGCCGCTTTGGCTGTTATATGAAGCGGGCATTGTGGTTGCGGGATGGACTATGCAAGCTAGCGCTGCATCCGCAGGTGATTGATAGCCATTGCCACCTCGATGATGCGCTCTTTTCCGGTCGGCAAGCGCAGGTGCTCGCGGCCGCGCGCGCAGTCGGCGTGAATGCTTTCGTCGTTCCATCAATTGAGCGCAACAATTTTCAATCTGTGTTGCGGTTGTGCCAGCAACATAGTGACTGTTATTCGGCACTGGGCATTCATCCGTTATTAGTGGCGCAGGCAAGTCCAGATGACCTAACTGTCCTCAGAAAAAATCTTCAATTAAATCAAGTGGTTGCAGTGGGAGAAATTGGGCTAGATTTTTATGAATCGTCAATCAATTCCGAACAGCAACGATTTTTTTTCGCGGCACAATTGCAATTAGCCCAAGATTTTAATTTGCCGGTGCTGCTACATTGCCGGCGTGCTTACGATGAGCTCATTCAAATGCTGCAAGCAAATGAGCAACACACAGGCATTGTGCATGCGTTTAATGGCAATCGCCAACAGGCCGATCGCTTGCTGGCAATGGGTTTTAAGCTTGGCTTTGGCGGCGCAATCACCCATCAGCGTGCAAAAAAACTGAGAAATCTGGCAACAGAATTGCCCTTGAGTGCTTTGGTATTAGAAACCGATTCACCGGAGATGAGACCCAGCTTTTTACAAAAAATAGAGATTAATCAACCTAAACATATCCCCGCCATTGCCCAGACGCTAGCCGAGTTACGCGGCGTTAGCTTGGCTGAAGTTGCCCGCGAGTGCACCGAAAATACGCTGCAAGTTTTGCGGCTGGCGGGCAACAATCTGTGCTAAAAACCGAAAACTAACTGGCGGCCTTTTTCTTAAAAACTCAATCTAATCAAAGACATAGCCCAAAGCCCAAACTGATTCTAGGAACTCGATTTTTTGAGATGCGCTGTCTGCGGTATCGTTGCTGGTGCGAATCCACGGCATATTCAGTTGCCCTTTTTTAAATTCAAGTTGCAGAAACCAGTTTTTACCAATATCGGCAACCATGCCCACTTTATAAGCCGCGCCATAACCGGCGACGTTGAAATCGTCATGGTTTGGTTTGTTGCCGGCTAAGGTTACATTGGTTTTAGGAAAAACAATTCCGGCATCTGGGCCGTGCAGAAACGATAATTTAAAGGTTTGATTTTGCCAAAACGGATGCAACATTTCGTAGCCAACATGAATGTAGTTCAAGCCGTCAGTGTGTTCATATTGCAGATAGTTTAACGGAAGGGACTGGGCTGAATTGGAGGGGTTGCCTTGATGATCAACACCAGTACGATTGACGACTTGTCCAATGGTCATAATATATTTCATGTGATCCACGCCAAAGGTGATACGCCGATCTTCGCTGAGATATTTTCCGATGCGCGTATTTGTTTGCGGAATGGTCATGTTAGGAACAAGGTAAGACCATTGAAACGGCGACGGACGGTCATTCGCTTGGACGTCGTGCAGCGTGTAATCATAGCCTGAGCCACGGAGGTTGATTTCTGAGTTCTTATAATCAGTGCGGTTATAGCCCCAAAGTAAAAACCATTTGTCGGCGTGCGATGCAGCTGCGGCAAGATTTGAAACTGAAAAAAGCAAAATAAACAACGAAATAAGACGCATTTAGAATTCCTTTAATGAAGTGCTTAAGCGGAAGTAACCCTGCAAACAGCGGCGCAGGTTTTGGGTGTTCAGTCCCTAGGAAAGCATTGATTTATTCCGTTTGTCGTGAGTCTTTAGGCAAGTTTTTGCTGAGTTTATCGAAGGACTTATGACGAACGGTTGATTTTATCAGTGACTCCTTTGGTTGGACGCGGATTATAGCGCAAAGCTAAGCAGACTAAGCTTTGCTCTCACAGTAATAAAAAAGACACGTGGCGCTCTAACCAGCCTACGGGAATGATTAAGATCAGTTGGCAAAGGATAAGCAAGGCGAACAATGAGAAGTCAAAGTTGCCAACCATGGGAATGACGCGGCGCAAAGGTGTTAAAAACCGGTCAGTGAAATAGCCCGCTACTGGCGCAAAGGGTGAGCTTGGATTAACCCACGAGAGAATTGCCTGTAAAAACAGCATCATCATCAGCAAATAAACACTCAAAATCAATAGTTTAACGATGCTCCAAAAAAACAATCCGCTCAGCGGAAAGAAGGTAAAGGGGTAGCCTTGCGCCCAGAGTGTAGCCAGTAAGTATAGAAATTCAATGCCAAAGGCCAGCAACAATGAGGCGGTATCCAAGCCAAAAATCGCGGGAATGTGGCGGCGAACTTTCAGGACGATAAAGTCACTCAGTGCCATGACAAATTCACCCAGCGGGTTGCGCATCGGAACGCGCATCCAGCCGGCATGGAAACGCAACAGTAATAATGCTGCAAAAGGTTGCAGCAAGGCATCGAGTAAAAACAGCACGGCTTGATTGAACATTTAGGCAATCCTCCCCAATTCAGCGCCCATTTCTTGAGAACGCCTTGCGGCAGCATGGACGGCATTGATGATGTGCTGCTTTACTTGCGCATTTTCCATGCTGATTAAGGCGCGTTCTGTCGTGCCATTTTTGGAGGTGACACGGGCACGCAATACTTCAACTGTATCTGTGCTGACATTGGCCAGTGCGCTTGCCCCCAAAAAAGTGTCGATTACCAGTCGTTTTGCTTGCTCGGCATCCAAGCCTAAATCTTTTGCCGCCGATTGCATGGCTTCAATAAAATAGAAAACGTAGGCAGGGCCGCTGCCAGAAAGCGCGGTGACGGCATCTAATTGGGATTCTTCGGTGAGCCAAATGGTGCTGCCAACCGCCCCCAAAATCGCCGAAGCGAATTCGCACTGCGCCGGGCTGACGGCAGGCAGGGCGTATAAACCGGTGACGCCTTGTTGAATCAGCGCAGGTGTATTGGGCATTGCGCGAACCAATTGAGCGCTATTCAGCCAGCGGGCTAAATCAGAGGCGCGAATCCCTGCTGCAATTGAAATGAGCAGTTGCCCATTTAGCAAAGGAGCAAGATTTTGCGTTAAATCATAGAGTTGTTGTGGTTTTACCGCCAAAACAATGACGTCTTGTCCTTGTATTCCGGCGGCAAGATCGGTGCCTGCTTCGATGCCAAAAGTGGCACGTAGGCGCTGACAATTTTCTGCGCTGACTTCGACCACCCGCAAATCGCTTGCCGCAAACCCTTGTTTGAGCAAGCCACCCAACAGTGCACTGGCCATATTGCCGCCGCCAATAAAGGTAATTTTCATACGTAAGCCCTTGATTATATTGATATAAATAATTGATTATTTCGGAATATCTTTGACGCGGGTAATGCGGATAACTTCAGCAATTTTACGTAAATTGCGCATCACATTCGCCAAGTGCGGACGGTTGTTGACTTGCAGGGTGAAATATAGGGCGGTGTATTCACCTTCGCTGCTGAAGTGCACGTTTTCGATATTCGATTCCGCTTCAGCAATTGAGGCAGCTACTTTGGCTAGTACACCGCGTTGATTGGCGACAATGAGTTTAATGTTGACATCGAATAGTTTATTAATTTGCGGATCCCAGGCAACATCAAACCATTCTTCAGTGCCATTCCTGCCTTTTCGCAAAAGAGGGCAATCATGCGTATGCACTAACAAACCTTGTCCTGGCTTGATGGTGCCGATAATCGGATCTCCAGGAATCGGGCGACAACATTTGGCAAACTGAATGGCCATCCCTTCCGTGCCGTGAATGGTGACAACGCCACTGCTGTTATACGATTCTTGGGCCGCCATATCGCCGATTCGCACCAGTTGCCGCGCTACCGCCATGTTCAGTCGTCGTCCAAGACCAATGTCGGCATAGATTTCTTGCTGGGTGAAAATTCCGGTTTCTTTAAACAATCGATCCCAGCAGTTTTCTGGCACATCCAGCAGCTTTAGTCCAATGGAATTGAGTGCCTGACTAAGTAGGCGCTCACCTAACTTGGCGGATTCATCTAAATGCAAGGTTTTGAGGGAGTGGCGAATTTCACTGCGAGCGCGACTGGTTACCACAAAACTGAGCCAAGCCGGATTAGGGTGCGCTAAAGTGGCGGTGATGATTTCGACGCGATCGCCATTGTTAAGCGCGGTTCGCAACGGGACTAATTCAAAGTTAACTTTGACGGCAACACAGCGATTGCCCACGTCAGAATGAACACTATAGGCAAAATCCACAGCCGTCGCGCCGCGAGGCAAGGCAAAAATTTTTCCTTTTGGACTAAAAACATAGACTTCGTCGGGGAATAGATCAATTTTTAGGTGCTCTAAAAATTCGACCGAGTCGCCACTTTGCGACAGGCTTTCCAACAGGTTTTGCAACCATTGATGCGTGTTTTGATGTAATTCGTTAATCGGCGTTTTGTTGGTTTTGTAGAGCCAGTGCGAGGCCACGCCTGCCTCGGCGATTTTGTTCATTTCGCCAGTGCGAATTTGCACTTCAATCGGTGTGCCAAAGGGTCCAAACAGTGCGGTGTGTAGCGAGCGATAACCGTTTGCTTTGGGAATGGCGATATAGTCTTTAAACTTTCCGGGGAACGGTTTATATAAACCGTGCAGCGCGCCTAAGGTTAAATAACAGGCAGAAACGTCGCTCACCAGCACTCGAAATCCATAAATATCCAGCACTTGCGAAAATGCCAGTGATTTGCTTTGCATCTTTTGGTAAATGCCATAAAGATGTTTTTCGCGCCCCTTCACTTCGGCGGTAATTTGATGTTCAGCTAAGCGCTGAATGATGGACTCTTTAATTTTTACCACCACTTCACGTCGATTGCCGCGTGCTACTTTCAAGGCTTTAGAAAGGACTGCATATCGATTGGGGTGCAGATATTTAAAGCATAAATCTTGCAACTCTTGGAACAAGGTGTTCAGACCGAGACGGTTGGCAATAGGCGCATAAATATCGAGGGTTTCGCGGGCAATCCGATGGCTTTTTTGTAAGGGTACAGAGCCGAGTGTGCGCATATTGTGCAGGCGATCAGCTAGTTTGATCAGGATAACGCGCACGTCTCGCGCCATGGCCATCAGCATTTTGCGGAAATTTTCCGCTTGCGCATCTTCCTTGGTTTCAAATTGCAGTTTGTCTAGCTTGCTTAAGCCATCCACCATTTCCGCTACGGACTTACCAAACCGCTCCACCAATTCTTCGGTACGGATAGGGGTATCTTCAACGACATCATGCAGCAAGGCGGCCATAATTGCCTGACGGTCAAGGTGTAGGCCCGTTAGGATGCGCGCCACTGCGATTGGATGGGTAATGTAAGGTTCACCCGATTGGCGCGATTGCCCTTGATGCGCTTGGGCACTGAAATTGAGGGCGGATTCAATCGCGCTGACGTCCTCTGGCTTAAGGTAAGCCGCGACTTCTTCAATCAGTGCTTGCGCGTCAGCTTGGAACATGGCGAGAAATAAAAAAATCTAAAAAGTTCAATATAATCAAGAACTTATAAGATTTTTGTTTGAATTAAATCGAGGAAATTAAGCCATGCCGCGATTCAGAATTTCAATCCCAACTTTGCCTTCGCTGATTTCGCGCAGCGCAACCACAGTGGGTTTATCTCGGCTTTCTTCAACCAGATGACTAGCACCATTGGCGATTTGGCGCGCACGATAGGCGGCGGCTAAGGTTAATTCAAAACGGTTTGGAATGTATTTCATGCAGTCTTCGACGGTAATACGTGCCATTTGATACTCCTATTTTTGCAATTGATTGATAAGATTTGCCTGACGAGCGAGCTGACGATTTCGGTGTAAGCCAGCAGCAATCACCACTGCATTGAGTTGTTCCAGTGCTACGTCTAGCTTGTCATTGATAATAACATAGTCAAACTCGGCGACATGCGAGATGTCTGCTTGTGCAGCTTGCAAGCGCTGAGTAATTACCTCGGTGGCGTCTTGTTTCCGACCTTGCAGCCGAGTTGCCAGCGCGGACAACGTGGGGGGCAAAATAAAAATACCGATGCATTCCGGAAATTTATCACGTACTTGCGCCGCCCCTTGCCAGTCAATTTCAAGCAAAATGTCGCGACCTTTGCCGTTTTCTTGGGCGATCCAAGATTGCGAAGTGCCGTATAAATTACCATAGACTTCGGCGCTTTCTAGAAAATCGCCATGTCCTGCCATTTTAATGAAGTGCTCGCGAGTGACGAAATGATAATCAACTCCATCGGTTTCGCCAGGCCTAGGCGGGCGCGTAGTGTAAGACACAGACAAGTCTATCTGCTTGTTTTTATTCAACAAACCAGTCACTAAGCTGGTTTTACCCGCACCGGAAGGTGCGCTGACAATAAATAAGTTACCGCTCATATTGTTCTAACATTGAAAAAAATTGAAAAGTGGTAGGTGAAGCTGACCGGTAAGCCGGGTTCTGTCGTGGACAATCATTCCTCTAGGCGTTTCGTTACCTGACGCTCAAGCAATCTACCCGCTGACGACGCGAGCCACGTCATTATCAGCCTATTTGATCTTGCTCCGAATGGGGTTTGCCCTGCCACGATTGTTGCCAAACGTGCGGTGAGCTCTTACCTCGCCATTTCAACCTTACCTGATTTGTCGTCAGTCGGACTGAAGAACTTGCGCCCTCCCTCGCGACTGATTTCAACCATCGGCGGTTTATTTTCTGTGGCACTTTCCATCACCTCACGGTGTCCGGTCGTTAACCGGCATTCTGCTCTATGGAGCCCGGACTTTCCTCCCCGTATCTAAAATACGCGGCGATTGTCTAGTCAACTTCGGACTGAATTTTAGCATGGAGCAGAGGCGGCTTCGCCTAGATTTATGTTGCTAGTATTTCCAAGCAGATACCCCAAGCGCGCCACTGTTTGGCTTCTTCAATCAGCGCGGCATCGGTAAGTGGATTTTGAATGCGCCAGCTAGCTAAGAGAGATAGATGAAATTTGGTACCACTAAAATGTCCTTTAATCTCCGGTAAAAGCAGGTCACTCCGGTTGCGATAAAAAATAGTAGCCAAACGCAGAGCCATCACCAGGGCAATTTCTTCATGGTTCAGCGCAGAAAACACCGCCCCACTCAGTTTTTCAAGCTGACCGCGCTGTGACAAAGTGAGCAGGCTGAGTCGGTCTTGTTCTTTTTTGGAAAACCCAGGCATATCGGCATTTTTTAAGATATAGGCGCTATGTTTGTGAAATCCACTGTGAGCAACGCTAATACCAATTTCATGTAAGCGCGCCGCCCAGCCCAGCAGTTGTAGTGGTGTTTCATGGGCGCTGCCTTCGATAAATTGTAGGGCTAAATTTGCTGCCAGCGCTTCAACGCGGGATGCTTGTCGCGCATCAACGTGATAGCGACGCATGAATTGCTGCACGGTAATGTCTCGCATATCTTGATTCAAGCCGCGCCCAAGCAAATCGTAAAGTACGCCTTCGCGCAAAGCCCCTTGCGCCGGTGTCATTTTCTGAATGTCTAGCTCGGCTAATGCGGCCTGCATAATGGCAAGTCCGCCCGGCAAAACGGGAATGCGATCGGGCTTTAAACCTTGCAAGCTAAGGCGGCGCACATCGCCCACTCGAAGCATTTCGGCTTTTAAGCGCCCAATGCCTTCTAAGGTAATGCCGCCTTCACTGTAGCCATTTTGCTCGAGTAAGTCGCATAAAACACGGGCACTTCCGGACGAGCCGAGCGCGACACTCCAGCCTACTTGACGATAATCAAGCACGATGGTTTGCAATTCGTTTCTGGCGGCAAGTTCTGCTTCCTTGAAAGCTTGTTTGGTAACTTTGCCATCGGGGAAAAAACGCAGGCTGTAGCTGACGCAGCCCATGTATAGACTTTCTAGGCGCAGCGGGGTTAAGCCTGTCCCGATGATGAATTCCGTCGAGCCGCCACCAATATCCATAACCAGCCGTTTTTCATCGGATTGAGGCAAACCGTGTGCCACACCAAGATAAATCAAGCGCGCTTCTTCGCGCCCGGCAATAATCTCGATGGGAAAACCTAAGGCCGCTTCGGCTAGGGGTAAAAAATCGGCCGCATTCTTTGCGACGCGCAAGGCGTTGGTGGCGACCGCGCGAACGCTATGATGCGGGAAGCTGCGCAGACGTTCGCCAAAACGTTCTAGGCAGGCCAGACCGCGTTGTTGCGAAGTTTGGTCTAGATATTTATCTTCATTCAGTCCGGCGGCTAGACGAACCGATTCCCTCAGTCCATCAAGCAAGTAGATTTGGTCATTTTCAATTCGTGCGATTTGAAGGCGAAAACTATTCGAGCCTAAATCAATCGCAGCGAGAAGCGTTGGGTGAGTCACGGTCACGCTTTCAGGAATTGACTTCGCGTTCAAGTTCTTCCACGGTGACGTGCCGCACATCTCGACCTTTAACCATGTAAACCACGTATTCGCTCATGTTTTTTGCATGATCGCCAATGCGCTCAATCGCTTTTGCCACAAATAAAATTTCCAGTGAGGTTGAAATGGTTCGTGGGTCTTCCATCATAAAAGTGATCAAATAGCGCATGATGGAACGGAATTCTTCATCTACTTGTTCGTCTTGTCTGACAACATGGGCCGCCATGTTTAAATCTAAACGCGCAAAAGAATCGAGTGATTGTCGCAGCATATCTAAGGCTAATTCTGAGGCGTGCTTTATTTGACTGTAGCGTGGCAAGCGTAAAGCGTCATTTTGCGACAATAGTTTTGCCATACGGGCAATTTTTTCTGCCTCATCCCCGATTCTTTCTAAGTCAGTAATCGTTTTAATGACAGTCATAATCATACGCAGATCGCCGGCTGCCGGCTGACGTCGTACCAATAAATGATTACAAACTTCGTCGATTTCAACTTCTAAAGCATTGACACGGTGATCGTCAGCGATAACGCGATTCATTAACTCAACATCGGCAGAAATTAGAGATTCAACGGCAAGTTGAATTTGACTTTCAACCAGTCCACCCATTTGTAGAACAAGCGCACGCACGGCTTCAAGTTCAGTGTCAAACTGTTTAGAGGTGTGTTCACTAATGATCATAATAATTCCTTAAGTAAATGCTAATTGATCTGATTTCTTGAATTTTGGCGCAGGCTGGAATTCAGAAAAGCTTTATTAATCAAGATACTGGATGCTGATTTGCGCCAGTATAGCGAATGTTCAGAATACGCTCGAAAGCGTTGCAGGCACTGAAATTGATAGATGGTATTGGCGTATTGTTAAAATTTGATGACACCATTTAAATGGTCATTGTTTTAACCCCATCGGTCGTGCCCAGCAACAAAACGTCCGCACAACGGCGCGCGAATAAACCATTAGTGACCACGCCGGCTAAATGATTGAGTGCTGTTTCGAGTTCGATCGGATTGAGAATCTGTAAGTTGTGCACATCTAAAATTAGGTTGCCGTTATCCGTGGTAAAGTTTTCACGTAATTTAGGATGACCTCCTAGTTTTACCACTTCGCGCGCAATGTAGCTCCGCGCCATCGGGATGACTTCAATTGGCAGAGGAAACGATCCTAGTACTCTAACCAATTTACTCGTGTCACAAAGGCAGATAAATTTTCGGCTGGCGGCAGCGACAATCTTTTCACGGGTCAACGCCCCTCCTCCTCCTTTAATCATGTGTAAATGTTGGGTAATTTCATCTGCGCCATCGACGTAAACTGGCAATTCGCCTGCCTCGTTAAGTGAAATAACTTCAATTCCATGCGCTTGCAAACGCTTGGCAGAGGCTTCTGAGCTGGCGACAGCGCCTTGCAGCTTATGTTTAATTTTAGCCAATTCGTCGATAAAAAAATTCGCGGTTGAGCCTGTCCCTACACCCACTATGCAATCGGAAGGGACGTATTCAATGGCTGCTTGAGCGACTGCTCGTTTTTGATCATCTTGCGACATACCCATGATTCTTATCCTTATTTTGTAATAATGCGTTACTGATTATTGCAGGAAATCGACAAATCGGAAATACAAGCGCTAAAACTTTTTTCGGAATGAGGGGCTTTCCTGCTAATCTTGCACTTAAATTTATTCAAGTGAAAGCCTTGTTATGCAAAATTATCTAAAACGTATTCTGACTGCCCGTGTTTACGATGTGGCGATCGAAAGTCCTCTGGAGCACGCGCCCAATTTATCGGCACGCAGCGGCAATACCATTTTATTTAAACGCGAAGATTTGCAACCGGTGTTTTCGTTCAAATTGCGCGGTGCTTACAACAAAATGGCGCAACTGACATCCGAGCAAATGCAACATGGCGTGATTGCTGCCTCTGCTGGCAACCATGCCCAAGGCGTGGCGCTGAGTGCGCATCGGCTCGGTTGCAAAGCCATCATCGTGATGCCGACTACCACGCCGCAAGTGAAAATCGACGCAGTGCGGCACTTCGGTAAACGGGCGATTGAAATTGTGTTGCAGGGCAGTAGTTACAACGATGCTTACGATCACGCGGTGCAATTAGGCAAGGCGCAAGCGCTGACCTTTGTTCATCCGTTCGACGATCCTGACGTGATTGCCGGACAAGGCACCATTGGTATGGAAATTTTGCGTCAGCATCAAGCGCCGATTCATGCCATTTTTTGTGCCATTGGCGGGGGTGGTTTAATCGCGGGTGTGGCAGCTTATGTAAAGCAAGTGCGCCCAGAAATTAAAATAATTGGCGTGCAAACACTTGATTCTAAAGCAATGTTTGACTCTATACAGGCGGGCGAGCGGGTAACATTAAGTGATGTTGGGCTGTTTTCCGATGGCACTGCGGTCAAACTAGTGGGTGAAGAAACCTTTCGTTTGTGTCAGCAGTATGTGGATGAAATTGTATTGGTTGACACCGATGCGGTCTGCGCAGCCATTAAAGACGTGTTTCAGGACACGCGCTCGATTTTAGAGCCTGCCGGCGCACTGGCAGTGGCGGGAGCAAAGCAGTATGCCAAGCGTGAAAAACTTAAGGAACAAACCTTGGTGGCGGTTGCTTGTGGCGCAAATATGAATTTTGACCGATTGCGATTTGTGGCAGAACGGGCGGAAATTGGCGAGAAGCGCGAAGCGATTTTGGCGGTGACTATTCCTGAAACACCGGGCAGTTTCCGCCAATTTTGTGCGTTATTGGGCAATCGCAATATCACCGAATTTAATTATCGATATGCCGATCCCGTGGCGGCGCAAGTATTCGTCGGGGTGCAAGTTCGAGATCCAGAAGAAACTCAAAAATTGGTTGTGACGCTGGAAAAACATCATCTGCAAACCTTGGATTTAACCGATAATGAAATGGCAAAATTGCATTTACGTCACTTGGTTGGCGGGCGAGCACCCGATGTAAAAGAGGAAATTATTTATCGGTTTGAATTTCCAGAACGCCCTGGCGCACTGATGAATTTTCTGAACAGTATGAATCATGAGTGGAATATATCCTTGTTTCATTACCGCAACCACGGTGCAGATTACGGTCGCGTGTTAGTGGGAATGCAAGTTCCGCAGCAAGACAAACACGCCTTGCAGCAATTCCTCAACGCACTGGGTTACCCGTATTGGGACGAAAGTGGTAATTTGGCGTACAAACTTTTCTTAAGCTAACCTAATGTTTTACCGGTTTTCGGAAAGCGCAGATTAATGCCAATATTTAAAGACTATAATTTCGTAATGCCATGATTTATAAAGATTTTTTATGTGTGGCGTAGAAATAATCCTTGTCGGATGTCAGCGCTCGAACAGGTCTGCCACGCACTGATTAAATCGGAGCTTACTAAATTTTCATTCAGGCAAAACTAAAGTACAACCCAAAATAAACTTGACAGCCATGCTGATACCTATTGTAATTCGCGCCTTTTTAAAATAGTAATCATATAAGGAGCTTTAATGAAACGTACTTATCAACCCTCAGTGACCAAAAGAAAACGCACGCATGGTTTTTTGGTACGCATGAAAACCCAAGGCGGTCGTGCCGTTATTGCAGCGCGTCGTGCCAAGGGACGTAAACGTTTAGCTGTTTAGTCATGTCGCAAAAGTTTTCTTTTGTTCAGCGCTTACATGATTCAAAGCACTTTCAAAAGGTAATGCAAAGAAAAGGTCGCTACGACCAATTCTTCTCGATACACGCAGCGTCAAACACGGTTGGATATGAACGCTTGGGAATCGTGGTTGGTAAACGATTTGTCAATAAGGCTTCAACAAGAAACCGTATTAAAAGATTGATTCGTGAAATTTTTAGGCAGTCTTCAATAAAATCAGACAACGCTTTGGACTTGGTGGTGAAATTTCGGAAAGCCAAGTTTGAAGATCAGTTTGAGGATTTAAAGTTTTCTTTGGTGGATTTATTAACCAAAGTACGGGCAGTAAATTGATACGTTTACTTGTTTTGTTCATTAAAGCATATCAGTATTGGATCAGTCCTTTGAGCCCTCCTTCGTGTCGTTTTTCCCCAAGTTGCTCTTGTTACATGATAGAAGCCTTAAGCAGGCACGGTCTGTTCAAGGGTCTTTTTATGGGAATTAAACGCATCGTGCGCTGTAATCCATGGAGTCATGGCGGATATGATCCGGTACCGTGATTTTTCCGAAACAATCACCCTGTAAATAACGGGCAGTAACCTGCTGATTTTTGACATTTTAGGTATAAGTCGAGATGGATTTCCAACGTATTTTCTTATTTTTAATCTTTGCGTTTTCAGGCATATTTCTTTGGAATGCTTACACGCACCCTCTAAGCCAGCAAGATCTCGTCGCTTCAACTGCGGTTGTGCCAACTGTGGTCAGCGCACTTCCCGTTGCTTCTGTTGCCACTGTGCCGGGCGCACAAATTGTGCCGCCAGCCAATACGGTGGTTGAAAAGAACGCTAGTATTGACGGCAAAATTTTGATTTATACCGATAATTTGAGGGTTGAAATTAGCAAAAAAGGCGGTGATATTCAGCGCGTTGAGCTACTTAAACACAAAAGTTTTGAGGATAAAAATAAATCCTTTGTGCTTTTGCAAAATGATTCAGCCGTGACCTATGTGACTCAGTCCGGATTGTTGGGAGACAATTTACCCGATCATCATGCATTGTACGTTTCAGAAAAATCTGAGTATCGGCTCGCCGATGGGCAAGATGCGCTGACGGTTACACTGAGCACGGCATCGGGCGTGCGCAAAGTGTACGTGTTCCATCGCAACCGTTATTTGATTGATGTGAATTACCAAATTGAGAATCATGGTGCCGCTCCGTTGCTTGCTTCGTCCTATTTCCAGCTTGTTCGAGATAATTCCACCCCGCTCGGAGGGACAAAAATGGTCCCGACCTACACTGGGCCAGCCCTTTATACCGATTTAGAGAAATTTCAAAAAATTGATTTCGCGGACATTGACAAAAAAAAGGTTAGCTATCCGGTTAAAACAGACAATGGCTGGATTGCAATGTTGCAACACTATTTTGTCGCTGCATGGCTGCCGCCCAAGTTACCTCGGGAAAACTATACCAAAGCCTTAGGAGACAATTTATATGCAATTGGCACTGTATTGCAGTTGGAGCCGATTGCAGCAGGGAAAACAGGAGGAATTAATACGCAGTTATATGTGGGGCCTGCTAGCACTCACTTAGATGAAATAGCGCCAGGATTGGGGTTGACCGTTGATTACGGGTGGCTCACGATTATCGCTAATCCCTTGTTTTGGATGCTTACTTTTATTCAAGGCTGGGTGGTCAATTGGGGCTTGGCGATTATTGTCTTGACGGTACTGATCAAGCTGGCTTTTTTCCCTCTTTCTGCAGCCAGCTATAAATCGATGGCAAAAATGCGGGTTGTGGCACCCAAGCTTGAAAAAATCAAACAGCAATATGGCGATGATCGCGAAAAGTTAAACCGCGCGATGATGGATTTGTATAAAACTGAAAAAATCAATCCATTGGGCGGCTGTTTGCCGGTATTGATTCAAATTCCTGTTTTCATTTCGCTGTACTGGGCTATTTTGTCGAGCGTGGAACTTAGGAATGCACCGTTCATTGCTTGGATTTCAGATTTGTCTGCTGCTGATCCGTATTACGTGCTTCCTGCCATTATGGGCATTAGCATGTTCATTCAGGGGCGACTTAACCCGATACCACCGGATCCGATTCAAGCTAAATTGATGCAAATTATGCCGGTGCTTTTTAGTGTCGTATTCTTTTTCTTCCCAGCTGGGTTGGTTTTATATTCTGTTGTGAATAACGCACTTTCGATTTGGCAGCAGTGGTATATCACCCGTCAACAACAACGAGAATATAGCGTTGCAGCAAACCACTGATACGATTGCCGCAATTGCCACTGGTCTAGCGCGGGGTGGTGTCGGCATTGTCAGAATTTCTGGTGCTAACCTGACGAAATTGATGGATGCGCTGTTGGGGCAGATTCTCGTTCCAAGAGTAGCAACATACCTCAGCTTTCGCGATGAAGAGAGCGAAGTACTCGATTCCGGGTTGGCAATTTATTTTCCGTCGCCGCACTCTTACACCGGTGAAGACGTCCTAGAGCTTCATGGTCATGGCGGCATTGTCGTTATCAATCTATTGCTACAGCGATGTATTCAACTAGGGGCGCGAATTGCTCAGCCAGGTGAGTTTACAAAACGTGCCTTTTTAAATAACAAAATAGATTTGATTCAGGCAGAAAGCATCGCTGATCTGATTGATGCTAGCAGCAAACAGGCGGTGAGATCGGCGAATCGTTCGCTTCAGGGTTATTTTTCTACCGCCATTCAGCAAGTGCTAGCGTCCTTAATTGAGTTGCGAATCACGGTTGAAGCGGCCATTGATTTTCCTGAAGAAGACTTGCCTTCAAGCATGCTTGAAAAACATCGGCAATCATGCCAAAGCATTGGTACCGAAATTGAGTCTATTTTTAAGCAGTCTATGCAGGGCGCAATTTTGCGTAACGGCGCGCAAGTGGTTTTGGTTGGGCAGCCGAATGTAGGTAAATCTAGTTTACTGAACGCATTGACGCAAGATGAGGTCGCCTTGGTCAGCGAAATTCCGGGCACAACAAGAGATATAAATCGGCAAGAAATCTGCCTAGAAGGGGTGCCATTCCACTTATTTGACACTGCAGGATTGCGATATTCTGACGATGTTGTGGAGCGGATGGGAATTGAAAAAACCAAGCAATTCATTGCGATAGCCGATGTTGCTTTGATTATTTTAGAAGCCCAGGCTAATTTAAATGAGCTTGATCAGCAATTCCTTTCCTATTTGCCGGCGGGCGTGACTAAAATTTTTGTGCTAAATAAAATTGATTTAACCGGCGAGCCACCTCGATTAGAAAATAAAGGGGCAGACTATCTCGTTTATTTATCCGCTAAAACAGGCGCGGGAATTGATTTATTGCGAACTTGTTTGTTAAAAGTGATGGGTTGGCAAAGTGAAGCCAACGTTTTTATTGCAAGAGAGCGGCATATTCAGTCATTAAAAGGCGCAAAATTGTGCCTTGAACGCGCCCTGAATCAAGCAGGTCAGTGGGAATTGATGGCAGAAGAGTTGCGCTTAGCGCAAGAATTGATCAGCCAAATTACCGGAGAATATTCTGCAGATGATTTATTGGGCGATATTTTTAGCCATTTTTGCATCGGCAAGTAAACTTTTTATGGACTATCCAAAATTATTTGATGTCATCGTTGTGGGGGGTGGGCACGCTGGGACTGAAGCTGCGTTAGCGAGTGCTCGGATGGGAAATGCTACCTTATTGCTGACGCATAACATAGAAACACTGGGTGTGATGTCGTGTAATCCATCTATCGGCGGCATTGGCAAAGGGCATTTGGTTAAAGAAGTAGATGCCTTGGGCGGTGCGATGGCGCAGGCAACGGATTTAGCGGGCATTCAATTTAGAATCCTCAACGCATCCAAAGGCAAGGCTGTGCAAGCCACGCGCGCACAAGCGGATCGGGCTTTATATAAGCAGGCGATTCGTCAAAAATTAGAAAATCAGCCCAATTTGTGGCTTTTTCAACAGGCGGTGCAGCGCTTGAAGATGGCTGGAGATCGCGTCACGGGTGTGGAAACTCAGTTTGGTGTGGTGTTTGCAAGCAAGAGTGTGGTGCTCACCGTTGGAACTTTTCTATCTGGCTTGGTGCATATTGGGCTGCAAAAACATCAGGCAGGTCGGGCGGGCGAACCCCCTTCTGTTGAGCTGTCGGAAGATTTGCGCCAATTAGGGTTGCCAATGGGACGTCTGAAAACGGGAACACCCCCTAGAATTGATGCGCGCAGTATTGATTATTCTCAATTAAATCAACAACTTAGTGATGATCCTTTGCCGGTGTTTTCTTTTATGGGGCGAGTTGATCAGCATCCTAAACAATTGCCATGCTGGATTACTCAAACCAATAAAATTACCCATGAGATTATTCGCGGTGGTTTGGAACGTTCCCCGTTATTTACCGGCGTAATTGCTGGCGTTGGGCCGCGCTATTGCCCGTCCATCGAAGATAAGATTACCCGGTTTGCCGATAAAGATTCGCACCAAATTTTTCTAGAGCCTGAAGGTTTAACAACCAACGAGGTTTATCCTAATGGAATTTCAACCAGTTTGCCTTTTGATATTCAGCTTGATTTAGTGCGATCAATCAAGGGGCTGGAAAATGCTTACCTAACTCGCCCAGGCTATGCGATTGAGTATGATTACTTTGATCCTTGTGGTTTAAAATCGTCGTTGGAAAGTAAATATATCAATGGTTTATTTTTGGCAGGGCAGATTAACGGCACAACGGGTTATGAAGAAGCAGCTGCACAAGGCTTATTGGCGGGTCTGAATGCCGGGCTTTATGCACAAGAAAAATCACCGTGGAAGCCGAGGCGCGATGAAGCCTATTTAGGCGTGTTGGTGGATGATTTGATTACGCAAGGCGTTTCTGAGCCTTATCGAATGTTTACCAGTCGTGCCGAATATCGTTTGCAGTTGCGCGAAGATAATGCCGATATGCGTTTAACTGAAATTGGACGTCAGCTTGGCGTGGTGGGCGAGGCGCAATGGTGTGCTTTTGATCAAAAGCGCACTCGGGTGGCGAATGAATTAGCGCGACTTAAATCGACATGGGTGAATCCAAAAATTATCGATCAGGCGGAAGCAAGCCGCGTACTAGGTCAAACCATCGATCGCGAGTATTCGCTATTTGAGTTGTTGCGTAGGCCGGAAGTTAGTTATGGTAAGTTGATGGGAATGCAGGGCGCAGCAGCGGGGGAAAGCGATCAGGTGATTGCAGATCAAGTAGAAACTCAGGTGAAATACCAAGGTTATATTGAGCGCCAAAAAACGGAAATTGCGCGTCAAGCCGATAATGAACAGCTCGCCTTAACGCCCAAAATGGATTATTCGAAGGTGAGTGGTCTGTCAACAGAAGTTTGGCAAAAACTCAATAAATATCAGCCCGAAACCTTGGGTCAGGCTGCGCGAATCTCCGGCATTACCCCAGCGGCAATTTCTTTACTGTTGGTGTACATGAAGCGCAGTCGTGCCAGTTAAAGCCCTGCTAAAATGACACAGATACCCGAAAAACTAGCGGCAGGAATTGCAAATCTGGGCATTGAAGTCGCGCCTGAACAGCAGTTGCAGCTTTTAGCTTACCTCGATTTGTTGCAAAAATGGAATCGGATTTATAACCTAACCGCCATTCGAGACCCGCTTAAAATGGTGACGCATCACCTGCTGGATTGTCTAGCAATTACGCCTTATCTATGGCCTAAAAATTGGTTGGATGTGGGCAGCGGAGCCGGTTTGCCCGGTTTGGTTTTGGCGATTACGCATCCGGAATGGTCCTTTACTTTGCTTGATTGTAATCAAAAAAAAACCAGCTTTATTCAGCAGGCTGTGATTGAGTTAGGCTTGCAAAATGTGCACGTGAATTGTTTAAGGGTGGAGGCGTGGCATACCACCGAGCGCTTTGATGGCATTGTGACGCGAGCGTTTTCAGAAACTGCCAAGTTTGTCGCGCTAACGCAGCATTTGCTGGCCGAAGGTGGCGGCTGGCTGGCAATGAAGGGTGTGCAAAATAAAAAAAATTATGAGTATAATCAAGAAGTTATGGATTATTCGCTACATCAATTACACGTGCCTGATTTAGAAGCGCAACGTTGCCTAATCGTAATAAGAGAGGCCAAATGAGTAAAATACTAGCAATTACTAACCAAAAAGGCGGCGTTGGCAAAACAACAACGACGGTTAATCTGGCAGCAAGTTTGGCTGCAGCGAAACAACGTGTTTTGCTCATTGACTTAGACCCGCAAGGCAATGCCACAATGGGAAGTGGTATTGATAAAACGAATTTGGTGCAAAGTGTATACGCGGTTTTGTTGGGCGAAAAGTCAATTCGGGAAGTGCGGATTACCGCTGAAACGGCAAAGTATGATGTACTGCCAGCAAATAGAGAATTGGCAGGCGCGGAAATTGAATTGGTTGAGTTAGAAAATCGGGAAAGTCAGCTTAAATCGGCATTAAGCGCAGTGGATGCAGACTATGATTTTGTGCTGATTGACTGCCCGCCGGCGCTTAATTTGCTGACGCTGAATGGGTTGTGTGCTGCTCAGTCGGTAATGATTCCGATGCAATGTGAGTATTATGCGTTGGAAGGCTTGAGCGATTTGGTCAATACGATTCGTCAGGTGCGCCAAAATCTAAATCCTGTCCTAGAAATTGAAGGTCTGCTCAGAACCATGTTTGACCCAAGGAATACGCTTGGACAGCAGGTTTCCGACCAGCTTTTGCAGCATTTTGGCGATAAAGTTTATAGAACGGTCATTCCACGCAATATACGATTAGCCGAAGCACCGAGTTACGGACTGCCAGCTTTGTATTACGACAAAAGCTCGAAAGGCACTTTGGCTTATCTAGCTTTGGCAGGAGAGTTGTTAAATAAAGCAACAAAAATCGAAGCAGAAAGTCTGAAGGTTTGATATGGCCACAATGAAAACAAACAAAGGGCTTGGTCGAGGTTTGGAGGCGTTATTGCAGGTCAACAAATCGTCAAATGGTGAATGTTTATTGAAGGTGAACATTACTCAGTTGCGGCCAGGTAAGTACCAACCTAGAACTTTGATGGACGAAGTGTCGCTGAGTGAATTGGCAACTTCAATTAGCAACCAAGGCATAATTCAGCCTATTTTGGCGAGAGAATTGGCGAGTGGCGATTATGAAATCATTGCCGGTGAACGTCGCTGGCGCGCTGCTCAAATAGCAGGGCTTGCCCAAGTGCCCGTTTTAATTAGGAATGTTAAAGATTCAGATGCACTCGCATTGGCAATCATTGAAAATATTCAACGCGAAGATCTGAATCCGCTGGAAGAGGCATTAGGTATTCAACGTTTAATCAATGAATTTGACATGACACACCAAGTCGCGGCAGATGCGGTGGGACGCTCAAGAAGCGCGGCAAGTAATCTATTGCGATTGCTCAATTTGCCAGACTCGGTGCAGAAAATGCTCATGGCAAATCAGCTGGATATGGGGCACGCCAGAGCTTTGCTGTCTTTAGAACTAAATCAAATTCTTGAGGTGGCTAACAAAATAGTCATCGATAAATTGTCGGTTCGACAGACCGAAAAATTAGTGCAGCAAATTCTCAAACCAGCAAAAGTTATAGAAGTCCAAAAAAACGAGATAAACGAAGCGATGCAGACACAGTTAGCAGAAAAATTGGGTGCCGCAGTCAGTATTAAAAATGGCAAAAATGGGGCGGGGAAAATTGTGATTGAATATAGCCACGAAAATTATCTGCAAGAACTTATCGCTCGGTTGAAATAATCGTTGACGTGTTGGAATGGGATTGAGTAGAATGCGCGCCTTCGAAAGAATCGGTATTGCAAATACAGTAAATCAGATCGTGTTTTCGCAATTAATTGTGACACTAGCAATTTCGACAACGATGTTACTGGCTAGTAATTTGACGAATGCCATGTCAGCATTCGCTGGCGGTGCAGTCGGATTCATAACCGCTTTGGTATATTCGATAAAAATGTTTCCGCCCAAGGGCAGTGAGATAAAAAAAATAATAAGAGCGCAGTACAGTGCTGAAATACACAAACTAATATTTACAATACTGTTGTTTTCTTTGATATTTACGCAGTTTAAAGAAGTAAACGCACTGCCACTGTTCGCAACATATGGGGCAACGCTGGTAGTCTATTGGTTGGCATTAATATTAACGTAAAAGATTTAACGTAAAAATATATGAGCGCTGAAAGTCAAACAACATCTGAGTACATCCAGCACCATTTAACAAACCTACATGTTGGTGAAGGTTTTTGGTCGCTTAACATCGATACTCTTGTTATTTCATTAGTAATTGGGTTGGTCATCTTTGGAACGATGTGGCTAGCAACCCGGAAAGCAACTGCTGGCGTACCTGGCAGGCTTCAAAATTTCGTTGAAATGGTCGTCGGCATGGTTGACGCGCAAGTCAAGGATACGTTTCATGGAAAAAGTAAATTAATCGCACCACTGGCATTGACGATATTTGTGTGGATTTTTGCGATGAATGCAATGGATGTAATTCCAGTAGATTTGCTTCCATCACTGGCGAAACTTGCAGGCATTGAGCATCTAAAAGTAGTTCCATCCACTGACTTGAACGCTACATTCGCGATGTCAATTTCAATATTTTTCTTAATCTATTTTTACAGCTTTAAAGTCAAGGGATTTGTTGGCTTTGGCAAAGAAATTTTTTTCGCGCCCTTTGGAAAATTCCCTTTGTTAATTCCCGTGAATATATTGTTCAGAGTAGTTGAGGATATTGCAAAGCCAATATCCCTTGCGCTCCGATTGTTTGGAAACATGTATGCCGGTGAAATGGTTTTTATCTTGATTGCATTATTACCTTGGTATTTGCAGTGGATGTTGGGAGCGCCATGGGCAATATTCCACTTACTCATTATTACGTTACAAGCGTTTGTATTCATGATGCTGACAATTGTTTACCTCAGCATGGCGCACGAAAGCCACTAAAGATTTACTTTAATCAACTAAACCTCTAAGGAGAAAACATGGAAGCTGCAACTGCATTAGCACTATTGTTAGGTAACGTATCAATCGCAGTCGCTGTATTGATTGGATTGGGCGCGCTAGGAACGGCAATTGGATTTGGTTTGTTGGGTGGTCGTTTTCTGGAAGGCGCAGCGCGGCAACCTGAAATGATTCCAACATTACAAGTAAAAATGTTCATTGTGGCAGGTCTGTTGGATGCGGTAACAATGATCGGTGTAGGGATTGCGCTTTATATGTTGTTTGCAAACCCCTTCATTGCAATTGTTAAAGGCTAATCGGCCAATTTACTGATTGAAAGGGACTGTCTTGAATATCAACGCAACCTTGCTAGGACAGGCAATAACATTTGCCATCCTTATCTGGTTCACAATGAAGTTTGTGTGGCCACCCCTACTGGCTGCAATGGAAGAGCGCGCCCAAACAATTGCTGATGGATTGGCGGCTGCAGAACGCGGAAAGCATGATCTTGAGTTGGCGTCTAAGCGGTCCGCAGAATTGATTCTTCAGGCAAAAGAAAAAGCTTCAGAAATTATTTCTCAAGGTGAAAAAAGAGCAAGCGAAATTCTTGAAGAAGCAAAAGCAAGCGCGAAATCTGAAGGTGAAAGACTGATCGCGGTTGCAAAAGCCGAAATTGATCAGGAAGTATTTAGAGCAAAGGAACAGCTGAGGATGCAGGTCACTGCCATTGCGCTGGCAGGCGCAGGAAAGATTCTAGGTCGAGAAATTGAAGCCAACGCGCACAACGATCTCCTTGAAAAATTAGTTTCGGAAATTTAATATCTATGTCTCAAGCTATAACAACTTCAAGACCTTACGCGCAAGCAGCATTTGAAGAAGCCGTAATGCTTGGCGATCTCAAGTCCTGGTCAGAAATGCTTTGCAAAATAGCTGACTATACTGCTGACTCGCAGTTAAAGGCGGTAATCACCAGTCCAAAGGTTGATTCTTATCAACTACAGTTGCTAATGCTTGATCTGGCTGGTTCAAATATAAGTGTGCAAGCACAAAATTTCATCAAGATACTAGTCGCAAACAATAGGCTTGATCTTCTTCCCGAGATTTTAAAGCACTTTGAAGCTTTTCGGGCTGATGCTGAAAAAAGTATAGATGTGGAAGTCACGTCTGCATACGAAATGAGTGAAGATCAAAAACGGAAAGTCATTGCAGCACTGAAAGTCAAAATGGGGTGTGAAATTAATCTTAGTAGTGCGATTGATCGAGCATTACTGGGTGGAATTGTAATTCGCGCCGGGGACAAAGTAATTGATGGTTCAGCTCGGGCAAGACTGTCAGAACTAGCCGTTGCATTGGCCTAAATTACCGATTTATCGAAATAAGGAAAAGTCAGATGAAGCTCAACCCTTCTGAAATTAGCAATTTGATTCGTAGTCGCATAGAAAACTTTGAGGCACTAACAGAAGCTCGCACTGAAGGATCTGTCGTAAGTGTTACTGACGGCATCGTTAAAGTTCATGGTCTTTCAGATGTTATGCAAGGTGAAATGCTAGAGTTCCCAGGAAACACTTTTGGCTTGGCGCTTAACTTAGAAAGAGACTCTGTTGGCGCTGTAATACTTGGCGAATATGAGCACATTTCCGAGGGTGATACAGTTAAATGCACAGGGAAAATCTTAGAAGTACCTGTGGGGCCGGAATTACGCGGACGCGTAGTGAATGCCTTGGGTCAGCCAATCGATGGCAAAGGTCCGATTAACGCGAAAATGACAGATAAGGTTGAAAAAGTTGCGCCAGGAGTGATTGCGCGTAAATCTGTGGATCAGCCAGTTCAAACCGGATTAAAATCAATTGATTCAATGGTTCCGGTAGGAAGAGGCCAGCGAGAACTGATCATTGGCGATCGACAAACCGGCAAAACAGCTGTGGCAATCGATGCAATTATCAATCAAAAAGGTCAAAACATGACCTGCATTTATGTTGCAATTGGTCAGAAAGCGTCAACGGTTGCCAACGTCGTCAGAAAACTCGAAGAGCACGGCGCGATGGGTTATACCATTGTTGTCGCAGCAACAGCATCAGATTCCGCAGCGATGCAATTTCTGGCTCCTTATGCGGGTTGTACAATGGGAGAGTATTTTCGGGATCGAGGAGAAGATGCACTGATTGTATATGACGATTTAACCAAGCAAGCATGGGCTTATCGACAAATTTCTCTGCTGCTTCGTCGTCCTCCTGGTCGTGAAGCTTATCCTGGGGATGTATTTTATTTGCACTCTAGGCTTCTGGAACGTGCATCGCGTGTAAACGCCGATTACGTCGAATCATTTACCAAAGGCGAAATAAAAGGTAAAACCGGATCTCTCACTGCTTTACCTATTATTGAAACCGCAGCTGGTGACGTTTCTGCGTTCGTTCCAACCAACGTAATTTCAATTACCGATGGTCAGATATTTCTAGAAACAGACTTGTTCAATGCGGGTATCAGACCTGCAATTAACGCTGGTATTTCTGTATCACGCGTTGGTGGTGCAGCGCAAACCAAAGTAATTAAAAAATTGGGTGGTGGTGTGCGTTTGGCGCTTGCTCAATACCGCGAACTAGCTGCATTTGCACAATTTGCGTCTGACTTGGACGAAGTCACTCGGAAACAACTAGAGCGTGGTCGTCTGGTTACCGAACTGATGAAACAGTTGCAGTATGCACCACTGTCTGTTGCGGAAATGGCAGTAACACTATTCTGTGTCAACAAAGGTTATTTTGATGATGTTGATGTGAAGAAAGCGCTTTCTTTCGAGTCTAATTTGCACGCTTACCTAAAATCAAAACACGCTGGATTGATTGATGCGATAAATTCAACAAAAGACCTTAGCGGTGAAAACGAAAAGATTCTCTCGTCCGCAATCGAATCCTTTAAGTCAACTGCAGTCTACTAATCGAGAGTTTAATCATGGCGGGTAGCAAAGAGATTCGCACCAAAATCAAAAGTGTTGAGAATACGCGGAAGATTACACGTGCCATGGAAATGGTCGCTGCAGCAAAAATGCGCAAAGCGCAAGAGCGTATGAAAGCAGCTAGACCTTACACAGAAAAGATTCGGCAAGTTGCGGCGCATTTGTCTAAAGCAAATCCTGAGTATAAGCATCCTTACTTGTCGAAAAGAGCAGAAATTCGAAATGTTGGCATTATTGTCGTCACCTCAGATAAGGGTTTGTGCGGCGGTCTTAATACCAACGTCCTGCGTGTTGTTACCAATAAGATGAAAGATTGGGATTTAAAAGGCACCGGTATTCTTGTTAGTCCAATTGGTAACAAGGGCTTTACTTTTATGAGTCGAATAGGTGCACTTATCCAGTCACATGTTACGGGTCTAGGTGATACCCCGCATATCGAAGACTTAATAGGTGCAGTCAAGGTGATGTTAGACGCTTACGTCGAAGGGAAAGTAGATGCTATCTATGTTTCTTTTAATCATTTTGTCAACACAATGAAGCAAGAGCCTGTCTTTGAGCAACTTCTACCTCTACCGGACGGGTCTGCATCGGCAGAAAAAGAAGTTCAGTGGGATTACTTGTACGAGCCCGATTCTAAGACAGTTGTTGATCAGCTCTTGATTAGATATGTAGAATCAATGATTTATGCTGCTGTCACCGAAAATCAAGCCTCAGAGCAAAGCTCAAGAATGGTTGCCATGAAAGCAGCTTCTGACAATGCTAAAACAGTTATAGGTGAGCTTAAGCTAGTTTATAACAAGGCTCGACAAGCAGCGATTACAAAAGAAATTTCTGAAATCGTTGCTGGCGCAGCGGCAGTAAATTAAAACATCAGCTTTTTTAGGGCTGAATTGAGCATCAATTTAAAGTGGGGAATTTAAAATGAGTCAAGGAAAAATTGTTCAGTGTATCGGCGCAGTTGTCGACGTAGAGTTTCCGCGTGACAAAATACCTAAAGTATATGAAGCACTGACTGTTGTGGATGATGCAACCTCGGTCGCAGAGAAAAATTTAACCTTAGAAGTTCAGCAATTGATTGGTGATGGTGTGGTTCGAACCATTGCGATGGGATCTTCAGACGGTTTGCGTCGTGGAATGGCTGTTGTAAACACAGGATCGCAAATAACCGTACCAGTAGGAACAGGAACGCTGGGTAGAATTATGGATGTACTAGGTCGTCCAATTGACGATGCCGGGGAGATTCAATGCGATGAACGCCGCTCAATTCACCAAAAAGCTCCAAAGTTTGACGAACTTTCGCCTTCAGTAGATTTGTTAGAGACTGGCATTAAGGTGATTGACCTGGTCTGCCCTTTTGCAAAAGGCGGTAAGGTTGGCTTGTTCGGTGGCGCTGGTGTCGGTAAGACCGTTAACATGATGGAGCTTATCAATAACATTGCTAAGCAACATAGTGGCTTGTCAGTCTTCGCCGGTGTTGGTGAGCGTACCCGTGAAGGAAATGACTTCTATCACGAAATGAAAGACTCTAATGTGCTAGACAAGGTTTCAATGGTGTTTGGACAAATGAACGAACCGCCTGGTAATCGGTTGCGTGTCGCTTTGTCTGGCTTAACCATGGCCGAAAAATTCCGCGACGAAGGACGAGATATTCTTTTCTTCGTTGATAACATTTATCGCTACACACTTGCTGGAACAGAAGTTTCTGCATTGCTTGGTCGTATGCCCTCATCGGTAGGCTACCAGCCAACGTTAGCTGAAGAGATGGGTCGTCTACAAGAGCGAATTACATCTACAAAAGTAGGGTCGATTACATCAGTACAAGCAGTGTACGTACCAGCCGATGACTTGACTGACCCAGCACCTGCTACAACCTTCCTACATTTAGATTCAACGGTTGTGCTGTCACGCGATATTGCTTCCCTGGGTATTTATCCGGCTGTTGACCCACTCGATTCCTCATCGAGACAGCTTGATCCTTTGGTTGTTGGTGAGGAACACTATTCAGTTGCTCGAGGTGTTCAGCAAACGTTGCAACGATATAAAGAATTGCGCGATATTATTGCGATTCTGGGCATGGATGAACTTGCGCCTGAAGATAAGTTAGCCGTTGCTCGTGCGCGTAAGATTCAACGCTTCTTGTCGCAACCTTTTCACGTTGCTGAAGTATTTACCGGCAGTCCTGGTAAATATGTCACACTCAAAGAAACGATTAAAGGGTTTAAAGGGATTGTCAACGGGGACTACGATCATTTACCTGAACAAGCTTTTTACATGGTCGGCGGAATTGAAGAAGCGATCGAAAAAGCGAAAACTTTGCAATAATAGGTGACGAAAATGGCAATGACAGTTCATGTTGATGTAGTGAGTGCAGAAGCCCTAATTTTTTCTGGGTTGGCTGAGCTGGTTATTGTCCCAGGTGAAGCCGGAGAGCTAGGTATATATCCTCGACACGCGGCGCTATTGACAAAAATCAAACCAGGTTCGGTTCGACTTAAGCTTCCGAATGAAAGCGAAGACACCCTGATCTATGTTTCAGGGGGAATGCTAGAAGTTCAGCCGAATATCGTTACCATTTTGGCTGATACGGCAATTCGAGGAGCGGATTTAGACGAGGCGAGAGCACTGGAAGCCAAAAGATCTGCGGAAGAGGCGATGAAAGACAGAACCTCTGATATTGATTACGCAGCTGCTCAAGCGGAACTTTCAGAAGCAATCGCTCAACTTCATGCCATCTCTAGATTGCGAAAAACTGCAAGTCATTGATTATATTCATTTTTTTTAACACAAAAAAACGGCTCATGCCGTTTTTTTTGTTTTGAAAACAAAAAAGAAAGGGCAAAATAAATTGAACAAACTTGAAGTGGTTATTTTGGCGGCTGGAAAAGGGACACGGATGCATTCCGATAAACCAAAAGTTTTGCATCAAATTGCAGGGAGATCCATGCTGGAGCAGGTGGTTCTAACATCGATAAAGCTCAATTCAAATGCAACGATTGTTGTTTACGGTCACGGTGGAGAGGATGTTGTTAATTCGCTAAAGTCTTACGAGCTTGAATTTGTATTGCAAGAACCGCAATTAGGTACTGGGCACGCAGTTCAGCAAGCGATACCAAAGCTTGATGATGACGGTGTGACCCTGATTTTATATGGTGACGTGCCTTTGGTTCAGGCTGAAACATTGCACAGGATGATCAACTGCGTTAATTCACTCAATTTGCTGACACAAATCGTTCCCGATGCGACAGGTTATGGGCGAATCGTTAGGGATAAATTGGGTAAGGTGATTCTGATTGTTGAAGAAAAGGATGCGACTCCGGAACAAAGATTGATAAACGAAATCAACACCGGAATCTTGTGTGCGCCCACCAAGATGCTTAAAGAATGGCTTGTTAAACTTAACAATAATAATGCCCAGAAAGAATACTATCTGACCGACATCGTTGAAATGGCTGTGCAATCCGGTATCTCAATTAAGACCACCCGCCCTGACTATGATTGGGAAGTGATGGGAATTAATAATAAAATGCAATTAGCGGAGCTAGAAAGAATCTGGCAGAATCAATTAGCGAAATCCCTTTTAAATCAAGGAGTTACAATATATGACCCGGCAAGGATTGATGTGCGGGGTGAATTGAACTGTGGAATGGATGTTGAAATCGATGTGGGCTGTATTTTTTCAGGAAAAGTTTTCTTGGGTAATGGCGTTAAAATAGGCGCCTACAGCGTCATCAAAGACTCGCTGATTGCAGCTGGGTCGGAAATTGCACCCTACAGTCATATTGATCATGCCGAAATCGGCGCTGATTGTCACATTGGTCCTTTTGCAAGGATTCGTCCAGGAAGCAAACTTCACAATGATGTTCATGTAGGCAACTTTGTAGAAATTAAGAATAGTGAAATTTCTTCTAACAGCAAAGCAAATCATTTAAGCTACCTAGGCGATGCGACAGTTGGCAGTCGCGTAAACATCGGTGCAGGTACAATTACCTGCAATTATGACGGGGCAAATAAGTTTAGAACTGTCATCGAAGATGATGTTTTTGTCGGCTCAGACACACAATTGGTTGCCCCCGTCACGATAGGTAAAGGCGCAACAATTGGAGCAGGTTCAACCATCACCAAAGATACGCCACCGGCAAAATTAACTTTGTCACGTGCGAAACAAATCAGCATTGACGGATGGCAACGTCCTACTAAAAAGAAATAGAAAGGTGTAACCATGTGCGGAATTGTCGGCGCTGTAGCAAAACGAAATGTTGTCCCAATCTTAATTGAAGGATTGTTAAGACTTGAATATCGAGGATATGATTCAGCTGGGTTAGTGGTTCTCAATGACGGGAAGTTAACGCGCGTTCGCAGCAACGGACGCGTGACGGAACTGTCTGATAAAAGCAAGCATATAAGCGGTAAGTTGGGAATTGCGCATACCCGATGGGCAACGCACGGCGTGCCGAGCGAACGCAACGCGCATCCACATACTAGCAATGATTTAATTGCTGTTGTGCATAACGGCATTATTGAGAACTACGAAACATTAAAAGATCGCTTAAGCAATCAAGGATATGTATTTACTTCAGATACCGACACAGAAGTGATTGCTCATTTAATTCATTTTTTCTATCTCCAAAATCACAGTCTGCTGGTGTCGGTGCAGGCAGCATTAAAAGAGATGATTGGCGCATATGCCATTGGCGTGGTTGCCGCAGACAATCCTGATCAGTTAATTGGCGCTCGCAAAGGCAGTCCACTCTTGCTAGGAGTCGGAGAGAAAGAACATTTTGTCGCTTCAGATATGTCGGCATTACTACAGGTGACTCAAAAAGTCGTGTACCTAGAGGAGGGCGACCTGGTTGAAATCGGGCTGAATAACTATCAAATATTCGACAATGCAGGGCAAAAAGTAACTCGCCCGGTCAATATCAGTGAGCTTAGCAACGAAAGTGTGGCACTAGGTGGATACCAGCACTACATGCAAAAAGAAATTCACGAACAACCGCAAGCGTTGGCCGATACCTTAGAGGCAGTTTGCAACAGTGAATCCTTAGTTCCTGGTTTGTTTGGCGCAGACGCAAGCAGGGCATTTGCTGAAACAGAGCGCGTATTAATTATAGCTTGCGGAACAAGTCATCACGCCGGCATGGTGGCGCGTTACTGGTTAGAAGAAATAGCGGGTATTCCCTGTGTTGTTGAGATTGCCAGCGAATATCGCTACCGGGTCAGTGCGGCGGACACCAAAACGTTAGTGGTTACCATTTCTCAATCCGGCGAAACCGCAGACACGCTTGCAGCACTGAATCATGCAAAATCAATCGGGCATTTAAATACCCTAGCCATCTGCAATGTCCCAGAAAGTGCCATTATTCGGCAATCAACCTTGCGTTTTCTAACTCGCGCCGGTCCCGAAATTGGAGTTGCATCCACAAAAGCCTTTACCACCCAACTAGCTGCACTGTATATATTAACCTTGGTGCTAGCAAAGCTACGTGGGCGTATTTCATTAGCGCAAGAGCAGGAACACTTGCGCGAGCTACGGCATTTACCTAGCGCGATCCTAAATGTGCTTAAACTTGAACCAACCATTGCGCTACTCGCCTCACAGTTTGCAGACAAGCAGCACGCTTTATTTTTGGGACGTGGCTTGCATTACCCAATCGCACTGGAGGGTGCATTAAAACTTAAAGAAATATCATATATCCATGCCGAAGCCTATCCCGCTGGCGAGCTTAAGCATGGACCACTAGCCTTAGTCGATAAAAACATGCCGGTGATTGCGGTTGCACCCAATGATATTTTGCTGGAAAAATTAAAATCTAATCTAGAAGAAGTGAAAGCCCGTGGCGGAGAATTGACAGTATTCGCCGATGCAGAGACGAAGATTCACTCAACTGAAGGCGTGTATGTACTGCAAATGCCCGAACACGCAGGTTTTTTAAGCCCTATTCTTCACACGGTTCCATTGCAATTACTGGCATATTACGTTGCATTGCAAAAGGGAACAGACGTTGATAAGCCGCGCAATTTGGCGAAGTCGGTCACGGTTGAATAAGTCAGATCATCGGTGACAGACGGAAGACAATGTTTTTCTCACAACGTGGAGAATGCACATGGCGGTTATCGCCGTATTTAATCAAAAAGGCGGGGTAGGAAAAACAACCTCAACACTCAATATTGTTGCAGGCCTAGCCATTGCACAAAAGCAGCCTATCGCCCTAGACATGGATCCGCAAGGCTCGCTCACTTTGGCGTCGGGCATCAAAAACCCGCGCAACCAGTCGCGGACAATGGCGTCATTCTTTAAAGACAAAGTGCCTCTGGCCAACTTGTTACAAGACACCCCTGCGGGCTGGCAAATCATACCCGCCTCTCCTGAACTATCAAAAATAGACGCGATGTACGGCAGTGATTCCAGCGCAGCACGTCTATTAAAACAAGGGCTAAGCGAAGAGTTAGCGCTTACCGGCGCACCGATACTGATTGATTGTTGCCCCATGTTAGGTGTCCTCACCTTAAATGCGCTGTTGGCGGCAGACCGTGTTTTAATTCCTGTTTCAGCAGATTACCTGTCTCAGCAAGGCGTGCATCGGTTGGATGCGGCATTAAATGTGTTAGAAAAGAAATTACAGCGCAAATTTGAAAGACGCATTGTGGTCACACGTTTCGACTCTAGACGTAAATTGTCTTTTGAAATTTACGACAAACTTAAAGAGCGCTACGGAAGCCAAGTGTGCCAAACGCGCATTGGCGAAAATGTTGCATTAGCAGCAAGTCCAATGCACGGTTTAGATATTTTTGCCTATGCACCGGCTACCCCAGGCGCAGCAGACTACAAAGCGTTAACATTAGAATTGCTCAAGTCTGGATTTTTAAGTCATTAAATACGGAAAATAGCGCAGCAAAACGCCGAATTTTTGTGTGATTGAATTGACGATATTCACTTCAGCGGTGAAAATTATGATTCGAAATCCAACCAAATTCATTTTGAATGAGCGCAACCATGTATCTAGCGCACTTTAAATTACTCAAACCTCCTTTTGATACCCCCGGTCAAAATCATCTTTCGCCCTTAAAGGGGCAGGAAATTTCAGCATGCCGGACAAAAAAAGACCTTGCCAACTACATTAGCGAGCGACTTGATCAAGCCGGCTGTCAAGGCACAAGCGTTTTTTCACCCACAGCAATTCGCTGTTTACAGAAAGTCGCTGGCGGGCAAATAGAGCTGGTGAACCGGCTGGCAGATAAATCACTGTTAGCGGCTTTTATTGATAACAAACAGTTAGTTCAAGAACGGCATGTCCTTGCAGCCATGCGCGACCTCGAAATTGTTTATAAACCGGCTTGGTATCAACAAAAAAAATGGCCAGTATCTGTAAGTGGGCTCGGAATAATCACGCTGCTTGTTATTAGCCTGGTAATTTACCGCAACGCAAAACAAAACGAAACGCCGACAGCCAACGGTGAATTGAGCGAACTTCAAAAGCAAAATGAAGCACAAAATCAATCCAAAAAATCCCTTTTAAATCAAAGACTTGCAGAATCAGACTTGTGGCTGACGCAAATTCAAGCAAATGAGCTGAGTATTCAACTCTTTGTTACCGCAGATAATAACGATGCAAAATTGGAACGATTTTTGAACCGCGCCAAACAATTAGGAGCGCTTGATAAACTGTATATTTTTTCGATAAAACAAGCCAAAAAATCGCTTTATCAAATAAGTTATGGGCAATATAAAACACAAGAAGAAGCGGCAGCTGCTTTGCAAAGGATGCCAGAAAAATATAAATCTGCTTTCAAAGCAATCGTATGCCAGATACAAGTCAAGACTCGGCACTGTGAAGTACCGCTGAAAACTGATTAGTTACAGGAAAAAAGCTAAAAATGGTTATGGGGAATCGCGGAAAATGCATCCGAATATCCGCCACACGAAAACAAACTTAAGATTGGAAGGTGGCAGGAATTAACAGTAGCGCGTTCCCACGCAAGCACGTGGGAACCAGCATCAATGACAAGCGGTTTTATTAAAACTCTTCCCACTCATCATGTTCACTTTTAGGTAAAGCAAGCGGTTTTGCAGGAGCAGATTTGGCGGCCGGTGCAAGCGCTTCGCGTGATTTAGGTTTGCTAGTCTGGGTAATGCGGGTATTTTTAAAAGCGGGCGCAGATGAATTGACCTCGATTTTGAATACACTAACCGAACCATTCAAACCACTGGCTTCCTCTTGCAATGACTCAGCCGCGGCGGCGGCTTGTTCAACTAAGGCGGCATTTTGCTGGGTCACCTGATCCATTTGGCTAATTGCCTGCGACACTTGGTTGATTCCCTCACTTTGTTCAATCGACGCATTGGCAATCTCAGCAATAATGTCATTCACCTGCTTAACGGCAGTGACGATTTCTTCCATGGTTGCACCGGCTTGGGCAACTTGTTTCGAGCCGTCGGCCACTTTCTCGACCGAATTATCAATCAGTCCTTTAATTTCTCTTGCGGCAGAAGCAGAGCGATGCGCTAAATTTCTGACTTCGGTTGCCACCACGGCAAAGCCGCGACCCTGATCACCTGCGCGCGCCGCTTCAACGGCTGCATTCAACGCTAAGATATTGGTTTGAAAAGAGATACTTTCAATGACGGCAATAATATCGACAATCTTTCGAGAAGAATCATTGATTTCCCGCATGGTTTCGACGACTTTTTCCACCACCATGCCACCTTTATTTGCAACATCATTGGCTGAAAAAGCCAACTGATTTGCCAGTCTGGCATTGTCAGCATTTTGCTTAACCGTGGCGGTTAACTGCTCCATGCTGGCGGCCGTTTCTTCAAGGCTAGACGCTTGCTGCTCGGTGCGTTGCGATAAATCGATATTGCCGGTTGCAATTTCCTTGGAGGCGGAATCAATTAAAAGCGCTGCATTTTGCACGCCAACGACTAACGATTTTAAGTTATCCACCGTCAAATTGACGCTATCGATCGTTTGCCCAAACAGTCCAGGATAGGGCTGGCTGATTTTTTGAGTTAAATCCGCATTGGCCAACGCGTGCGCTACCCGCAACACATCGCGCAAGCCCGAATCAGTCAGTGCAGAAAGTTGATTTAACAATTCCGCCAGTGTTTTGCTGTAACCGCGTTTTGTGTCCAAATTCAGGCGCACACTGAAGTCGCCGCGCGTGGCTGCAGCTTCGACAATATTTTGAATTTCGGCGACAAGCATCTTTAAAGTATCCACCGTTTGATTCACGCCGTTTTGAGCTTGCCCGAACGTACCTGGATAATTCTGCGTGATTTTTTGTGATAGGTCACCCGCCGCTAAAGCACACGCGACCCGGGAAATATCAATTAAACCTGTTTCAGAAACCACCGACAAATCATTCAATAAATCCGACAGTTCTTTGACGAAGCCGGCTTTCCCGTCCAACTTAATTTTGACGCTAAAATCGCCGTGCACCGCAGCCGCTTGTACAAGGGTTCTAATTTCGGAAACAATATCGCGCAAAGCAAATTGCATTTTACTCAATGAAAACAACAGACTAGAATTGTCATCTGGCCGCAAAGCCAAGTTAAACGATAAATCGCCTTGTGCAATTTTGCTAACCGCTTCAGCGGCATAACTGGGTTCACCGCCGAGTTGGTTTAATAGGCTACGGGTAATTCTAATACCCAACCAAATAACCAGCGCGCCGCTGAACAGCATCAACCCTAGCATCAACAGTGTTCGATTTTGGATCAGCTGACGTGTTTCCGATTCATCGGTCGTGGTTTTTTCTGTCACGTTGACCACCAGATTATCAATCACTTGGCGGTGAATACGGTATTTCTCGTCTAGCTGCGCCAACGCTTGCTCCGCTGCCAGTTTATCCCCTCGCTCCAGCGCCGGAATAAAGAGCTGATCGCGCAAGTTCAAAAAATCGAGTCCGGGTTGATAGGCAGCGACTACTATCAAATTTTTAATAGCGCCATCAGCTAAATGCGTTTCCCAATAATGATGACGATCTTCAAAATCAATTTTTAATTGTTTGCTCTTTGCTACCAGTGCCGGCAGAGCACTCGACTCGGCGCGCGCCATTTGCAGAACCACAAAATAAGATTCCAGCAAATACTCTGGCGGCGGCAAAATGTCCGCGACCAAGTCTTTGCCCTGAATAATGTGCTGATAAGTTAACCCGTTAATTTTAAGATCGTTCAAGGTTTTGAACGACCAATAACCATAACTTGCGAAGCCAAGCAGCACGCAAAGGATGAGTAAGCCAAACCGATAGCTCAGCTTCGTGGTGTGTAATATTTTCATACAGCAGCCTTTTACATGCGCTTGTGAATAGGAGAGTTTTTTTCCCAAACTGTTTTCGGGGGTTGCTTGGTGCAGGTCTGCGTTGCCGAAAAAAGGAGCATCCCTAAGGATGCCCAAACAGGAGGAGAAGAATATGAAGTTGATACTTCATACATTTGTAAATAAGCAAGTGTCATGCCAAAAAATTAAAAATAAAAATAGTCAATAAAATCAGGTAGTTATGCTAATTAGTTTTTTGCAACTTTCAGACAGTCCAAAAATCATGTGCTAAGTCAGTGCGCGTTACTAACATTAGCTGCCACAATTTGAAGCAAAATCGCAACGAGCTCCCATCAGTGCTTAAGGCGCTGAGGGGGTATTCTGGCAACAAAAAAGGAAAACCGCCAGGCTTAACAGACCAGAATGAGTATGTGTTCCTGCGCTTAAAATACCTTAGCGGGATGCTGATTGAATCCGTTCGTGGTGAGTCTTGCGATTAACGCATGAGCTTTTTTTCGAGGCATGACGGATTAACATCAAATAAATCAGTTGCTTAAAAACTTTCGACAAGGATTTTCTGGGCTAGTCAAAGGGCTTAGGACGAATAGGTGATTTAATCAGTGTTTCTTTAGCGCGCTTGCGCTGCGCCGCGAAGTTCGTGATAACGGGCTTTATCGGCGGCAAAGCGAGCGGAAATTTTTGCTGATTCGTGTTCGCTTTGCGTAACTTGTTCTTGCAACTTCAGTACTTTTTCTGCGCCACTGCTAATGGCGTTTATTAAATTCGGCGGAATGGTTTGTTGACGGCCTAACAAACCGGCTTCTTGTTTACGCAGTTCGGCCAATGAAGCGGCAGCAGATTTGAGCAATTGATTGAGGCTGTTCAGTCGCGCTTCAATTTGCTGCAAGTTCCGGTCACGCGCCAAATCAATTTCATGTTCATTGCTAAACGTGTTGAGCAAAGTTGAATCGCGGCGATTCGTTTCTATCTCAGCGGCGTGTACAGACTGCTGTTGTTGCTCTGCCGTCTTTTTTGCGCGTAATTCTTCAGCAGTCAATTGATGCGCACCATGCTCCCGCGTGCCTTTTTCGGTGTATCGAATCACATTGCTATTGGCGTATTCCGGAGGCAGGGTGTCGCCGCATTGTCGCTGATTATTATTATCAGTCCAGCATTTGACTTTTGCGTGTGCTAACAGTGGCAAACAGAGTAGTAAAAAAATACATAACGCTTTAATTTTATTCATTATTTACCCCATATTGAGTGCGATAGGCTTGCACGGCACTTAAATTCTGCTGCAACGCGCTTTCTGAACTTAAAAAGCCGAGCAAGTCATCCAAAGCGGCGATGGAAATAACGGGCACTTGATAATCACGCCGTACTTCTTGCACGGCGGACAATTCGCCTTGCCCGCGCTCCATGCGATCTAAGGCAATCACTACGCCGCACGGTGTTGCGCCCGCTGCGCGAATCAATTCGATGGATTCTCGCACCGACGTGCCTGCGGAAATCACATCATCAATAATCAACACGCGCCCAGCCAGCTTCGCACCGACGGTATTGCCGCCTTCGCCGTGGTCTTTGGCTTCTTTGCGATTAAAACAATACGGCAGGTTGCGACCTTGTTCTGCCAAGGCAATCGAGGTGCCCGCCACCAGTGGAATGCCTTTGTAAGCGGGGCCAAATAGCATGTCGAACTCAATGTCGGCGGCGAGAATGGCTTGCGCATAAAACTGGCACAATTCGCGCAAAGCTGCGCCATCTTGGAATAAACCGGAGTTGAAAAAATAAGGCGATAAGCGTCCCGCTTTGGTTTGAAATTCACCGAAACGCAATACGTTTTGTGCCACGGCGAAGCGGATAAAATCTTGACGGTAAGCGTGCATGAAAGCTCCAAAAATCAACGGCATTGTCTGCGAGGGTGCGCATTATAATGCCGCCCTTCCTTGTTCGAGAAAAATCATGCGCCTCATTTCTTTAAATTTAAATGGCATTCGTTCAGCGTTTAGCAAAGGGTTGGCGGATTGGTTGGCACAGCAAAATGCGGATGTCGTCTGCGTGCAAGAGCTGAAAGCGCAAGCGGCGGACATGACTCCGGAGATGTTGGCGGTTCATGCGTATCACGGTTATTTTCATTACGCGGAGAAAAAAGGTTACAGCGGCGTGGGCATTTATAGTCGGCAGCCCGCAGATTCGATTATTGAAGGGTTGGGTTTGCCGGAGTTTGATTGCGAAGGGCGTTATCTGGAAGCGCGTTGGGGAAATTTAAGTGTGGTGTCGCTGTATTTGCCTTCTGGGAGTAGTGGTGAAGAGCGGCAAGCGGTGAAATTCAAGATGATGGCGGCGTTATTGCCGCATTTGGCAGCGTTAAAAGCCAGCGGGCGTGAGGTGATTGTTTGCGGTGATTGGAACATCGCGCACACCGAAAAAGATTTGAAAAACTGGAAAGGCAATAAAAAGAATTCTGGTTTTTTGCCAGAAGAGCGGGCTTGGATGACGCAATTATTGAGCGAAGTGGGTTGGATAGACGCTTACCGCCAACTGCATCCGGAACGCGAAGATTACACGTGGTGGTCGAATCGCGGTCAGGCGTGGGCAAAAGATGTTGGCTGGCGCTTGGATTATCAAATTTGCACGCCGTCCGTTGCCGCCAAGGCGCAAAGTTGCAGCATTTATAAACAGCAACGTTTTTCCGATCACGCGCCGTTTATCGTCGATTATGCGTGATGCGCTTGCATGGCTTCTAACTCCAACGAAGCCGCGAGCATTGCCAGCCGCGCCACCACGCCGTAGGCATAAAAACGATTTGGCGTATCGTCCGGTGCGCAATCGGGATTAGGTACAGTGCAACACGCTTCAAATGCCAGTGCCTCAAAGCGCATTCCTGGCGCATTGAGATTTTCATCGATGCCGCGTTCGGTATGTACTCGGTAAAATCCGCCCACTACATGGCGGTCAATCATGTACACCACCGGTTCTGCCACTGCACCTTCTAGGTCCTCAAAGGTGTAAACCCCTTCTTGCACCAAAACGTTCGATACGTGCAGACCTTCTTTGACCACGGCCATTTTGTTGCGTTGTTTGCGGTTGAGTTCGCGCACTTCGCTGGCATCTTTCACCGTCATAATGCCCATTCCATAGGTGCCTGCGTCCGCTTTGACGATAACAAAGGGGGTTTGCTTCACGCCATATTCTGCATATTTAACCCGAATCTGTTGCAGCACTTCATCCACCCGCGCTGCCAAACATTCTTCACCCAAACGCTCATGAAAGTTAATTTGATTGCATACCGCGAAATAGGGGTCAATCAACCACGGGTCAATGTCTAACAAAGCTGAAAACCGTTGCGCTACCTGACTGTAGGCGGCGAAATGGGCCGATTTTCGCCGAGCATACCAACCCGCTTCCAGCGGCGGCAACACGGTTTGTTCCAAATTTTTAAGAATTTCTGGTACGCCGGCTGATAAGTCATTATTCAGCAAAATCACGCACGGGTCGAAATTGGCCACGCCGAGCCGATTACCAATTCTTTGCAACGGCTCTAAAATCAGCGAACTGCCGTTAGTGAGCACCAACGTTGTTGGTTCGGTAATCTCTGCCAACAGCGAACCGACGCGCACGCGCATTCCGGCTTGTTTCAAAATCGTCACCAGTTGCGCTACATTTTGCAAATAAAACTGATTACGCGTGTGATTTTCAGGAATCAACAGCACGCCGCGCGCTTCAGGACACACTTTTTCTACCGCACTTTGCATCGCCAACACACACAGCGGCATAAAGTCGGCATTCAAATTATTAAAACCACCGGGGAATAAATTAGTATCGACCGGCGCAAGTTTAAAGCCACTATTGCGCAAATCGACGGAAGAATAAAACGGGGGAGTGTGTTCCAACCATTGTTGACGAAACCAGTGCTCGATAGTCGGTTGCGCGGTCAGAATATGTTGCTCCAACGCCAGCAAAGGACCTTTTAACGCGGTAGTAAGATGCGGAACCATAAATCAATCCATCTAAAAAGTAAGCGTGCATTCTAGCTTATCGCACCGGCGAACAAGCGCTTGATTGGATAAATCGGCGTTGCGCCATCGATTCATACCGCTAACACGGATAATCAATCGGTGCTTTACTTAAGCCGATAAAAGCGTTGCGCAAGGGTTTCGCCTTGAATTCGATCAAAGCGTTCACCCATGCTTTGCGACAATTTATCCAGCCGTTCTTCCGGTAGCGGGTGCGTTTTAAAGAGTAAAGCCACGGCGTTTTCATCGTTGGCGGAATGGTCAATCAACTGCAATACGCTAGGTAAGCCATACGCGTCGTAGCCGGCGCGGGTCACCAGCACAACACTGATGCTGTCCGCTTCAAATTCAGCCCCTTTGTCCAAAGCGCGCGACATTATTTCCGCACCACTGCCGATTACTTTTTGCACAGCTTCATTATTACCAACTTGCTGAGTCAGCGTTTGGCTGCCGGCAGCGAGTAATTTGCTTTGCTGCAAAATTTTTAAATGATGTTTACGAATCACATGGCCAATTTCGTGCCCTAACACGCCCGCCAATTCCGACTCGTTTTGCAACAATTTATACAACCCTTTTGTGACAAAAATATAGCCGCCCGGCATGGCAAAAGCGTTGAGATCGGTCGAGTCAATCACACCGAAATGCCAAGGCAAATCAGGGCGTTCACTTTGATTCGCAACCCAGCGCCCCACTTTATTGACATAGCGTTGCAATGGTGCATCGTTCACCAAGGCAGCCGCACCCAATAAATTGCCGGCAATTTGTCGCCCAAGCGCAATTTCTTCCGTTTGCGTTGGCCCAGCCACGTCTTTGATTACCCCTATTGCCGCCGGACTAACCGGTAATTGCTGAATTAGCTGGGTGGGTTCTTGGTGAAGTTGCTGTTGTTGCAAGCGAATGCGTTGTTGCTCTTCTTCTATCTTTCGTTGCGCTTGTTGCAGCTCTTGCTGGTGTTGCTGTACCTGAGATTGTAACGCGCCAAAATCAAACGCTACCGCTGGAGCAACGATGGATAACGTTGCGCATAAAATTGCTAACCTATTGATTATATTCATATATTTATCCTTATTTTGGCACTGGCAGATAATCGAATTGTCGCGCCCGCAACGGGGCTTCGCTGGCAAACTGTTGGGCTTGCGTCGCGGAAACGCCATAGCTCTCAACTAAAGTAAGCTGTTGTAGATTAAACGTGGCGCTGCGCAATTCTTCTTCGCTCAAACCACGAATTCCTGTGGTGGCGACGATTTTTCCCGTGCCTGCACGTCCAGAGGCAAGGCTTAATAAGCCATTAGCCGGATTGGATTTTTTAGCTACATTGCCACTGCGAATGCTTAACATTCGCACCCAGCCAGTGTTTTTTGTGCGTTTAATTTGCAGCCAACCACCTTGGCGATTCAAAATAGTTACCTTCTCATTCAAAGTCAATTTCCCTAAAGATTTAGCATCGCCAAACGGTTGAGCTCGAATATCGTCAACTTTTAGGGCGACACCGAATTCCGACGCCAGCGCCCCGGAGATCAGCAAATAACACAGCACAGTCAGACTAATTTTTAATTTAAACATTTACCCACGCTCCTGTTCTTTTTCCCACGCTAAAATCGCTTCCGCAAATAAAATTCTCCAACTTGATTTGGCTTTTGCGCCACCGGCAATGCTGCCTTGATAGGTAAACCAAGCGGCAACATTGTCTGGTTTGGCTAAATTTTTACGAAGCAAATGCGGCAATAAGGTCAGCACAGCATCCCGGTCGGCCAAAATCCGTGTTTGCGAAGCTTCATCATTTGCATCTGCCACCCACGAGACGGAGAAGGTGTATTCCAACAAATCCCACACGCCTTTTTGCACGCCTTTAATTACTTCAACGCTTTTTAGTTCTGAGCCACTTTGCTCTAAGCCATTGCGAATACGCTCTAACGCGACATCAACCATGAGATTTTGCGAACCATCCAAGCGAATCAGTAAAATCGTGCCGCGTAACACACCGCCGCGCTCTAACGAGACCCGCACCATGTTTTGCTCCAGTGCTTTGGACGTGCCAGAGGCGTAAACGCGCGACAGGGTAAAGTAAGCAATCGCTAAGGCAACCGGTCCGGTTAAGTTGATGTAAGTATTGCTAAAATTGATGCTGGCGTAAGAAATGCCGATCAAAATAAACTGTGCCAAACCGAATAAACGATCGACTTTATCGCGTCCAACATTGCGATAAAACGCCCAAGCCGACACCCAGACCAGTAGCAAGCTGAGCAGTAAATACGCTAATTTCGCTTCTGGAAAACGCAAGTAATCGGCGTGTTTCATATTATCAATCGCCGTTGCCAAAATTTCCACGCCCTGATGGGTTGCACTCATCGGCGTCGGCTTGCTGTCAAATAGGCTTGGTGCGGTGGAACCAATAATGACAATTTTGCCTTTGAATTCATCGTGCGGGCGGGTTTTGTTTTTGCGCGCCATGTCGGTAAAAACATCGCTAAAACTAACATAAGGATACGAAAAAGGTTTACCGCGCCAATTCAACAATACTTCTTTGGCCGGCGCCGCTGGCCAACCTTGTTCACTGGCTAAGCGTGCGGGCAAGGAAGGAATTTTCCAGCCGTAATCGTCACGATAAACCTGATACCGCCGGGCTGTTCCATCAACATCCGGATAAATGTTACTCAGCCCAATTCGACCACTTTGCAACGCAGCAGCAAAATGCGGCAAGACCACAGCCACGGTTGCGTTCGGATCGGCGTGCGCTAACGCAGTGACGCCGGGAATCATGGACGGTTTGATTTCGCTGAGCGCGTCGCTTTTAGCATCGAGCCGCAGTAAGGGAAAAAAGGTATTTCCGGTCGCCGCAATGGCGTTGTTGAAATAGGTATCGCTTTCCGCGTTATAAATATCGGCATCGCTAAACAAAATATCAAACACGACTGCTTGCGGCTGTTGTTTTTCAAGCTGCTCTAAAAACTCGCCCAGCACTTGGCGCGGCCACGGCCAACGGCCATAGTCTTTCGCCATCGCAGCCAAACTTGCCTCGTTAATATCCACAATCACAATATCGGGGTCAGGCTTAGGCGGGTTGATGCGGTAACGCACCATCATGTCAAACGCGCCCTGACGCATTTCTTGCGTGATATGCAAAACAGCCGTGTCTGCCAGCGCAAACACGCTAAAAATGACTGCCAAATACAGATAAAAGTTTTTCTTCCAGCGGCGCGCCAGCACGGCATAAAACAGCACAAAGGCTTGTCGAATTGAATTGATAACGAGCAAATAGGTTTTCATTGGTATATTTTGTAACCTATTGATTATATTGATTATTTAAAAAAATTTCCCGCTTACGCGAGGATTACGGGTTGAAGAATTTAAATGCCGAGAGTCGTTCTAAACGCTGATTTATTTTAGCAGTGCCCTTTAGCCATTCTACCGACGCAGCGCGAAAGCCAGACTAAGCTTGCTAAGCTAAGGGCAGGAAAGCGGTATGCGCCGGTACGATCCATCAGTCGGGGCGTTTTTAACTGGCGCGGTTAATCAAGTATTGCGTCAGCAACGGGACGGGGCGACCTGTTGAGCCTTTTTCTTTACCCGATTTCCAAGCTGTGCCGGCAATATCCAAGTGCGCCCAATGGTAATCTTGGGTAAACCGAGCGAGGAAACAGGCAGCGGTAATCGTGCCACCAGCGCGTCCACCGATGTTTTGCATATCGGCAAAATTGCTGTCCAGCAGCGCTTGATAATCTTCCCATAGCGGCAATTGCCAAGCACGATCATGCGCTTGTTGTCCCGCCGCGAGCAGGTCTTGCGCCAGCTTTTCATCGTTGCTAAATAAGCCGCTGGCAACGCCGCCGAGCGCGATGACACATGCGCCGGTGAGGGTGGCGATGTCAATCACGGTATCAGGTTCAAACTTGGCGGAATAGGTCAGTGCGTCGCACAAAATCAGCCGACCTTCGGCATCGGTATTTAAAATTTCGATGGTTTGTCCAGACATGCTCGTGACGATATCACCGGGTTTAGTGGCGACACCGGAAGGCATATTTTCGCAAGTTGGAATAACGCCGACCACATTCAGCTTCAACCCCATTTCGGCAATGGCTTGCAGCGTGCCCAACACGCTGGCAGCGCCACACATATCGTATTTCATTTCGTCCATTTCTGCGCCGGGCTTGAGCGAAATGCCGCCGGTGTCAAATGTAATGCCTTTACCGACGAGCACAATCGGTTTTTGTTTCTTGTCGCCGCCGCTGTACTCCAGCGTAATCAGCTTTCCTGGTTGTTCGCTGCCGCGCGTCACGGATAAAAATGAACCCATGCCGAGTTTTTGCAAATCTTTTTCTTCCAGCACGCTGGTTTGAATGCTTTTGTGGGCTTTTTCCAAAGCCAAAGCTTGGGCGGCAAGGTAACTGGGGGTGCAAATGTTGCTGGGTAAATTGCCTAGCGTTTTGGCGGCATCAATACCGTGCGCTGTTGCCACAGCCTGCTCAAGGGCTGTTTTCAGTACTGGGGTGGGTTTATTTTGGTAGGCAAAAGTAAGCTGTTTGAGCGTGGCGGGTTTGGCGGGTTTACTTTTTAATTCGTCGCAACGGAACGCCTGTTCGGTTGCGATAAACACCGCTTGTTTAAGCAGCCATTCCGCCGGCAATGACGCATTTTCCTCTGGTAAATACAGCACCGCGTCTTTGGCTGCGGTGTTATTTAGCGCGCGAAACGTCGCCGCTAAAACGTCTAAGCTGGATTTTTGATTCGCTTCGCTGGCTTTACCCAGTCCAACTAACAAGATACGCTCGGCTGAAATGCCCGGCATTTTTTGCAATAAAACAGTCGAAGCCGTTTTTCCGCTCATGTCGCCCTGTGCAAGGACATCACTTAAAGCATGATCTGCCGCCTTATCCAGTTGCTGTGCCACTTCGGATAATCTACCACCTTGGTACACGCCGACCACTAAACAGGCGCTCTTGACTTTTTCCGGACTGACTTGTTTTATGCTAAATTCCATGTGTTTCTCCTTAACTCATTCATAAATATAAAAAAATCCATGGCGGATTATCCTCAATCTAAGCTTGTAAAGTCAAAAGATTCGTACTTTCGCTGGCAGAGCAGTCTGTTTTATCGCAGTTTAGTGCGTGAGTTTTCAGTGACTGGCGCATTGGTTTCCTCAATATTGCTGAGCATTATTGTCTTTACTCAGCTGATAAAATTATTGGGTGATTCGGTTAGCGGCATTCTCGCCGTTGAAGGCGTGCTCACTTTAGTCGGTTTTGGCGTTCTCAATGCGCTACCGCTTGTGCTGTCCGTCAGCCTGTATCTGGCGGTTTTGCTTACCTTAACCCGCAGTTATCGGGATAGCGAAATGATTGTCTGGTTTTCTTCCGGCATTGGTTTAACGCGCTGGATTCGACCTGTTTTGGGCTTTTCGCTGCCGATTGTATTGTTGATTGCAGTGCTTAGCCTCGTGCTTGCGCCGTGGGCAAAACAAAAAACAGAAGAATTCAAAAGCCAATTGGATACGCGCGATGACGTATCCATGGCTAAGCCAGGGTTGTTTCGCGAGTCAAGTCAGGCAGATCGCGTGTTTTTTTTGGAAAACATTGATCCAAAAAATAATCGCGTTAGCAATATTTTTGTTCAATCAAACCAAAATGGCAAACAAGACACCATGGTTGCCAAATTTGGATTGCAAGAAACGGATGCTGAGGGCAATCGTTACTTAGTGCTATTGAATGGCGCGCGTTATGAAGGGATTCCAGGTCAGGCTGATTATAAAATTGTTGAATTTGCACGCTACACGCTCAAAGTGGAAGCGGCAGAACTGAAAGCCCCCACGCCTACCTATAAAGAAACGCCCACCCTCGAACTGCTTGCTAAGCCAACGCAATGGCACTTGTCTGAGCTGGCTTGGCGAATTGGTGCGCCAATCAGTGCGTTGATTCTGGTTTTATTGGCGATTCCGCTGAGCTTTGTTAATCCACGAGCGGGGCGTTCGCTCAACTTGTTAATCGCCGTATTGTTGTACATGACCTACAACAATTTGCTGGGCGTCTCCGCCGCTTGGATTGGTCAAGGCAAAATCAACCCTAGTTTAGGACTGTGGGGTATTCACGCTATCATGTTGATTATATTGATAATTTTTTTTGCAAATCGACTTTTTGTATTTTCATGGAAGCGTTGGCGAGCATGAATTTACTGACCAAATATTTAGCCAAAGAAATTTATGCCAGCGTGGCATTGGTATTGGCTGGCTTGCTGATGCTGTATTCCTTCATGGATTTAATCGAAGAATTAAACGATCTGGGAAAAGGTAATTACCGCATCACTGAGGTGTTGCTGTATGTCGCACTGATTATCCCAACGCATATTTATGAGCTTTTCCCCTTGGCAGCGCTGATCGGTTCGATATTTGCCATCGTACAAATGGCGAATAACTCTGAGTTGATGGTGTTTCGAACCTCCGGTGTTTCACTGCCGCAAATGATTGGCGCCATGTTAAAAATTGGCTTGCCGCTACTGATAGTTTGTTTTGTTTTTGGCGAATTAATTGCCCCTCCCAGCGATCACTTGGCGCAAATTGTCAATCTAAAAGCAAAAAATGAGCAAATAACCATGCGCGAATTTCGCTCTGGCGTATGGGCAAAAGATGAGCAAAGCTTTGTCAACGTGCGCAATGTCCTGCCTGATACCTCCTTATTAAATATCAGCATTTATGAATTTGATCCGCAATATCGCCTTCGCTCCATTACTGCCGCTGAACGCGCGCAGTATCAATCAGAAGATAAATGGCAGCTCGAAGGGGTCAAACAAACGCGCTTTAATAGCCAAGGAGCGCAAGTTTTTAATCAGTCGCAAATGGATTGGCATACCTCACTCAATCCGCGCTTATTGAACGTCTTATTACTATTGCCAGAAAAAATGTCTTCTTGGGATTTGTATCAATATACGCAACACCTGCGCGACAACCATCAAAAAACGGCGCGCTACGAAATTGCCTTGTGGAATAAGCTGGTTTATCCCGTGGCGGTGCTGATTATGATGCTACTCGCGTTGCCCTTTGCGAATTTTCAACGACGCGATGGGGGCGTCAGCAGCAAAATATTTTTAGGGATTGTGCTCGGATTAAGCTTTCATTTTGGCGGTCGACTTTTTTCTAATTTGGGAGCGCTCAATGATTGGCAACCGATGCTCAGTGCCAGTGCGATGAGCTGGATTTATTTAACGATTGCGCTCGGGATTTTGTGGCGTTCAGAACGAAGGTAGGCTTGAAACCAGCCAATTCGATTTATTTTCGGGGTGTTCAAAGCGGGATTGAAAGGCAGCGCGTTCCTTTTTTCGTGAGCAGAAAAGTTAGGATTAGATGCTGAAAACGAAATAAATATCAAATAAATCAAGCACTTAAAGTTAGCCTTCGCCCAGAATCGCCTAAGTTTATCGAAGGGCTCCGAGCGAAGGGTTGCTTTAACCAGTACTGCTTTAAAATGTTTGGCTAATTCCGACCGACACCGTCCAAGGCGCGGTTAATTGACCAGTAATAGGTTGGCCATCAACCCATGCAGGATCGGGATTGACGTATTGATAAATAGGCAGTTGCACAAAGCCGTACAGCCTAGTCTTGGTTGTGGCCGCAAAGCTCAGTCCGGGGCTAATGTTTAAACTGTGTGAGCCAGAATGCGCATTCACCTTGCCGCCATTGCCCGTATCACGATCTTTTAAGTTTGCATTTAATTGCAGCAAGGCAGCTAACGAAGGCGAAAATGAGTAATTCATACCGAAATCGACCGCTGTTTCATTGCCAGGGCGGTAGTCATCGCGGGTAATTGTCGCCGATTGCAGTTGACCGCTCAGAAACCAGCCGTATGACGAACCTTCGACTTGTTGATAATAAAATCCACCCAGAATCAGATCAGTACTGCCGCTACCGGGTTGCAGCCCACCTTCCGCAGCGCCATTCCCTGGAATGAATTCCCAATTCGACTGGCCGGTGGGCAGCTTTAATCCTAAACGAATGCCACTCCCCGACTTCCGATTGTTGGTAGCGAATTGATAGCTTCCCATCAAGCGAATGTCGCCTAATTGACTGAACTGCCCCTGCTCAACCGTGCCGCCGCCAGCACCGTCCGACAGCGTGTGCGAGTGATCGCGGATCACCCAAGGTGCGGCAAGTGCGATGCTTAATTGCGAGTTAAGTGCAAAATCAATATCCAGATTTAAGCTTTGATTGAGGGTTCGCAAGTTTTCAACTTCGGTATCTGCTTGTCCGGTCGCCAGATCATTGCTCACTTTTGACGTGCCACTGCGCGGGGTATCGGCCTGACTATATGAATAGCGCACACCGACGCGCAAGCCTGGGTTCGTAATCAGTCCCTGCGTGTCCCAGTTTGTGTTCGTGGCGCAAAACGACGAGCCACAGGACGCATAGGCGTTGACGGTTGTCCCAACTAGGGCTGCAAAAAGCAATTTGGTTTTCATGGTGAAGCCACTCCGTTTCGGTAATTGATAGGGATAATTCTGCTTTGATTATAGTTAAACTTTTTGTCTGCCCCTGCGACATATTGCCGCACCGTTGCAGTTGACCGATAGACAGACCCAGCGCAATACCTTGACTGCCCAGCTGCAAAAATCGGACGATATTGGGCGGCCAATTGATGCGACAATCGGAAGATATTAGGCGGCAAATTGATGCGACAATCGGACGATATTAGGCGGCAAATTGATGCGGCGCGCAGCGCGAAAAGCCAAGCGGAATTAGATAATCAAACGCAAAGCGAAACAACGGCGCCCGTCCCTTCCCCGTCAGGGGGAAGGCTAGGATGGGGGTGGGGTAAAAATACGCACGAGCAAACTGACCCATCCCCACCCTAACCCTCCCCTTGAAAGGGAGGGAACACAAGCTCCCTTGAAAGGGAGGGAACACAAGCTCCCTGAAAGGTGGGGAACGAACCCCATCACGCGCCACCTTCAAGGATGGCGTCCCTTCCCCGTCAGG
>JAVHQT010000034.1:0-16680 GCA_036171275.1 Gallionellaceae bacterium
ACGGATCGCATCCTGCATCATTGCATTCAGGCCGCCAACTTGGGCTTTAACGGCTTCGGTCAACGCGTTGCTGCTGTGCTCTGTCATTTTTCCGGATATTGCAGCGAGTTCGGTTTCAAGGATATGTTTGCTGGCGTCTGCGGCTTGCTGGGTCTCGTGCTGCACCGACTGCATCGCCTTTACCAGCTCGTTGCTTGCGCTGTTGGCGATTGCTGCAGCGGTATTGTGGGTTGGGGTTAAAAAAGGGTTGTTTACCTCGCAATCGCCTATTTATTTTAGGGCGGATAGCGGGCAAGATTTAAGCGTGGGGATGCCGGTTAAATTTAGTGGCTTCAAAATCGGCAAACTGCATTCGCTCCGGCTCGATGAGCAAGGTCATGTCGAAGTTGAGCTGCGTATTGAAACCCAATATTTGAAGCTAATTAAGCAAACTGCTAAAGTCAGTTTGATTAAAGAAGGCGTGATCGGCGATGGTGTGCTGGATGTCAGTCGAGGTGCGGCGGATAAACCCATGTTAAAAACCGGCGAGACGCTTAAATTTGAACGCGCAAACGGCTTGGAACAGGCAGTAATGGAAATCAAAAGTCGCGTTGTGCCGATTTTGGACGACGTACATTTAATGCTGTCGGATCCGCGTGGCGATTTGCGTGCGATGATGGGAAATTTTCGAATTATTTCTAATGAAATCAGTTTGTTAGTCAAAGATTTGCACGCGACTAGGCAAAAAATCGATACCGTTTTGACCACAGTGGATGGCAATTTAACGCATGAAGTTGCGCCCTTGTTGCATTCGTTAAGGCAAACGACGCTGAACGCAGAAAATATCAGCATGCACTTGGATCATGACTTGCCTTTAATGCTGCAAAAAGTGGACGGCTCGTTGGAAAATTTACGGAGCAGCAGTGAGTTGATGAAAAATGCGGTGCAAGGGATTGCACCGCAAGTGCCTGTGGTCGTTAGCGAAGCCCGCGCGACCTTGGGACAAGCGCACGACGCGTTGGGGCGAACCGTGGATATGGTGGATTCGACGCAAGAAGTGTTGGATGGTCTAAGTGCGAGTTGGCCGTTAAAAAGTGTCATTCCTGTGCCGGAAAGTGGTGTTTTGCGGATGAATAGCCATGATTAAATTGAACTGGGTCAGTCAATTCAAAACAGTGTTAGCAGCCCTTGCATTGGATAAGCGTGGTTTTATTTTGCAACCGTCAGGGTTGACTAGCGGGATTGCTAGTGTTCGCTGGCAGCTAAAAACAGCATTAATCTACCTGAGTTCTTTCGCCTTGTGTGTGTTGGCCGCTTGCAGCAGTCCGCCGCCGGCGCGCTTGCCGGCTTTGCTGGAGCAAGCGCAAAACGCTGATAAAGAAGCGCGCCGCGCACTGCAAAAAGGAGATTTGCAACGTGCGCAGCGCAGTTTTCGTCACCTTTTAACCTTGCAAGAATCGTTAGATGACACGGCAGGTACAGCCATTACACTGGTTAATTTGGCGACCGTCACGCACCAGTTGCAAGATGAAAGTGGTGCGTTGGCTTGGCTGGATAAAGTGTTGCTGGAAAAAGCAAGCGTTTATCCAGTTGCTGCAAAAACCAGTGCCACTTTTAGACGCGCCGTTATTTTGGTGTCGTTAAATCGTTTACCGGAAGCTAACCTGGCGTGGCAACAAGCCCACACTGCTTGTGCTGAAAAATGTCCAGAACAATTCGGTATTTTAACCTTGCAAGCTCGGCTTTTAGGGTTGCAAGGCGATGCGCTAGCCGCCATAACGTTAGCACAGCAGTTACTTAAAAATGGCGCGTCAGACGCAGAAGAAATGGCGAATGTAGTTCGCGTGTTGGCGCAAGCGGAAGCGCAATTATTACGCTACCCAGAATCATTCGCGCATTTCCAACAAGCCTTGACGGAAGATAAGCGGCTGGGTTTGAGTGCGCATATCGCACAAGATTTAATCGGTTTGGCGCAAGTCGCGAAACAATTAGGGCAGGAAGCCGAATCCGAAAACTATGCGCATCGCGCCGCACTGGTTGAGCAAGGCTTGCGCTCAGAAAGTACTGAACAAATCAACCATTCACCCTAAGCGCTTCGACAAGATAAGGGTGAGCGCTTGATTTAACCTAGAAAAAAACAGTTCACCTTGCCGTGGGTGCGAATTGATTCGTACAATCAATGTGTTACGCGCAAATCAATCCACACTAAAAAAGTATATAAGCTATTGATTTAATTAAATAAGTTTACAAGTCATCAAATTTTTGTTTAATCATTTCGGCTTTGAATCGCTCATTTGTAAATGAATTCAGCGCTTGGAATGCTGTTCTCTCCTCTTCAGGGCGGGATAGGACTGGATGAGGGAGGTTCCTGTGTCATGTTGCGCGTATGCCCACGTAGACGCCTTACAATCTGTAAGCTTTTCGGGTTTTAGTGGTCTGTATTGCCATGCATTGAAAAGCGCTGGTGTTGTTAGAATAAATCCACGCTGCCAGATTCAACGGAATCTTGCTGAATATGTTTTTTATCCAAAGACTGAAAATTTGCGCGACTGGCGACCATCGTTTGGTCAATTTTAGCGATGCGTTGTTGAAAGCGCTGAATGCCATCGCTGGCTTCGTTGTCGTGTTCGAGGTGCGGCAAGGCGCGAATAAACTCTTCTAAGCGTTCAGAACGCTGCTGAACTTGTTCCAACAATTGCCGTACCAAATCGTCGAACTGTAGCGAAATAATCGCTTCCTGCACTTGTTTGTGAATCTGCTGCGAGACGTCGGTAATATGGTTAGATTGATAGGTGGCCGCCGCATTCAGATTGTCCATTTCCGTCCACATATTTTGCATATTGTCGCGCGAGCGTTCGGCGACACTCATGTCCATATTAGAAACTTCCATAATTGATGAGCCCACTTGCGACATAAAAGTTTCGACATCCGCGAGTAATTTACGAATCTGTGAACTAAATTCATCGGATTTGTGGGCAAGTTTTCTGACTTCATCCGCTACCACCGCAAAGCCACGTCCCGCTTCGCCAGCGCGCGCCGCTTCAATCGCCGCATTCAGTGCCAGCAGGTCAGTTTGTTTGGAAATCTCATTGACGTTACTGAGAATTTTAACCACCGAGCCCATCAATTCTTCCATTTTTTTAAAATTAATGGCGGTTTCTTGTCCTGCGTTATTCACATCGCCCATAAAGCCAACCAGTTCATCGATGACTTTTTGGGTGTTATTGGCAAAATGTTTGATGCCGGCAACCTGTTCTTTTTGTTGGCCACCTTGCGCGGTATTGACCAAGTTTTCAACTAATTGCCGCAGCATTTCCATTTGACCAACGGAGTGACTTTTTAAGCCGGTTAAGTTACCGGTGAGTCGTGAAGTGGCGTTGCCAATGATTTTGTAAGCCTGAGAAATGCTTTCGCGAATCACCCGAAATTGTTGGTCAACCAAAGCAACGGCATCGCCTGAGCGCGCGTCATATTCGTTCATGATTTGGGAAAGGCTATTCATTTTCGCTATCTCGCGCGCTTTATATTGATTGCGCGCGGCGCGGCCAATGCTGAGACTAAAAATGAGTAGCAGTGCGGCGGCACTGTGAATACTGGCGGTCACGGTGGGTGAAAGTTCAAAGATGAAATAACTGCTTATTCCCACTCCTTCTAAGGTTAAAGCACAAAAAGTGGCCAGGTCGTCTATTCTGAATCGCATGAGAATCTCCCTAAGGGCAAAGCACAATGATTAAGTCCAGATCATACAAGTCAGCCAGACTTTTCATGCACTGAATAGCGTGCAATAAGTAGGCTAATTGTTAAAGTGGGGTAAAACGTGCCCGAAAAAGTAGGGCGCGCTTAGGGTTAGGACTGCGCTAAATATCGGCTTTCTAGCGCTGCGATTAAATCGCTCAACACCGACCGAACTTGTCGTTCATCGCACCCCATCAGAACGGCATCATCGAGCGCATCCTGACAAATTTGGCGGATTTCCAGCAAATTTTCTTGCAGCACTTTATTTTTTTCCACACAGGCGATAATTTCGCCCTTAGGAGACCGCCAGATGATGGGCTTGGAATGTTGCATCGATAGGATTGATAGAGAGTGTTAGATTTTGGGTAAGGTGACACCAACTTGCCCTTGATACTTGCCACCGCGATCTTTATACGAGGTTTCGCACACTTCGTCGCTTTCAAAAAACAAGACTTGCGCGACCCCTTCGTTGGCATAAATCTTGGCCGGCAGGGGCGTTGTATTGGAAAATTCCAAGGTGACGTAACCCTCCCATTCCGGTTCGAACGGGGTGACATTAACGATAATGCCGCACCGTGCGTAGGTTGATTTACCTAGGCAGACAGTCAGAACGCTGCGCGGAATACGGAAATATTCCACAGTCCGAGCCAGTGCAAACGAGTTTGGCGGAATGATACAAAAATCAGCTTCCACATTCACGAACGAGGTTGGATCAAAATTTTTCGGATCGACAATCGTGCTATTGATGTTGGTGAATAACTTAAATTCGCGCGAACAGCGAATGTCATAACCGTAACTGGAGGTACCGTAAGAAACGATTTTTTGCCCGTTCACCTCTTTCACTTGCGTGGGCGAAAACGGTTCAATCATGCCGTGCTGTTCCGCCATGCGGCGAATCCATTTGTCAGATTTGATGCTCATAAAATTGATGAAACGGGCAATGTAAAATATGAAATTTGGAGTCGCTGGTCGCTCTGTTTTGCATATGTTACTGTCCGATTCACGCCTCTCCTTTAAGTATTTTGGATCACGATTTTGGGGAAGACAGCACTGTGGTCTTGCGCCATTTCAGCTACTTTTACCGCCACGCGCCGGGCGATTTGTTTATAAACAGAGCTAATTTTGCCGTTTGGATCAGCAATAACCGTCGGCGTGCCAGAATCGGCTTGCTGCCGAATTTGCCTATCCAGCGGCAAAGAACCGAGCAATTCTGTTTGGTACTCTGCACACATTTTTGCGCCACCACCGGAGCCAAAAATGTGTTCTTCGTGACCACAATTTGAGCAAATGTGCGTACTCATGTTTTCCACCAGTCCGATGATTTTGACATCAACTTTTTCAAACATTTTCAGCCCTTTTTTAGCATCCAGCAGGGCAATATCTTGCGGCGTAGTCACAATCAGCGCGCCGGTAAGCGGCACTTTTTGCGCCAGTGAAAGTTGAATATCGCCAGTACCAGGCGGCAAATCAATCACCAAATAATCTAAATTATCCCAATGCGTTTGCCGCAATAATTGATCGAGTGCTTGCGTTGCCATCGGGCCACGCCAAATCATCGGCGCATCATCGCTGTCAATCATGAAGCCAATCGACATCGCCTGAATGCCATGCCCCATCAAGGGTTGCATCGTTTTGCCATCGCTGGATTCCGGCTGGCCGCTAATGCCTAACATCATCGGTTGAGACGGGCCATAAATATCCGCATCCAACATCCCCACGCGCGCGCCTTCGGCCGCCAGCGCCAGTGCTAAATTCACCGCCGTCGTGGATTTGCCAACGCCGCCTTTACCGGAGGCGACGGCAATGATATTTTTGATTCCCTCTACTAACTTTACGCCGCGCTGCACCGCGTGCGGGACGACTTTGCTTGATACATTCACGGTCAGATTGCTTATTTCGGGTAAATGGGCGCGTAAATGCGTTTCGACCAAGGATTGAATTTCCGCCCAAACGGTTTTTGCCGGATAGCCGAGTTGAATATCTAAAGCAAGATTGTTACCGATAATCTTTATATTTTTCAAAGACTTACCGCTAACAAAATCTTTGTGGGTATTCGGATCAATTAACTGTTTTAGTGCGGCTTGCACGTCTGTTTCGACAAAACTCATGGCGTAGTTGAAAATCTAATAAAAAAGGAAGCGCAATTTTACCTAAAACAGCCAGCGAGTGCGGAGTTTTGCAACAGTCTATTTTGCGCGTCGATATTCCTTTACAATTTGAGCATGACTAAATTTTATGCCCTTGTTCCTGCTGCCGGTTCTGGTGCGCGTATGCAGAGCGAATTGCCCAAGCAATATTTGCCCCTCGCAGGGCATCCGATGCTGTATTACGCGCTAACTACCTTGTGCGCCTGCCCGAAAATTAGCCAAGTTTTTGTGGTTTTGGCGACGGACGACGTCCATTTTAAACGCTATGACTGGGCGCATTGCGCGGAAAAACTGGTGCCACTGTATTGTGGTGGCGCGACGCGCGCGCAGAGCGTCGCCAACGGAATTTTAGCGTCTGGTGTTGAAGCAGAAGATTGGTTGCTGGTGCATGACGCCGCGCGTCCTTGTTTAGCTAAAGAAAATTTATTGAATATAATCAATGAGTTAGAGAATGATGCGGTGGGTGGGATTTTGGCAATTCCGGTTGCCGATACCCTAAAACGCGCTGATTTTCAGCCCAGAATTATCGACACGCCAAGCCGTGAAAATCTGTGGCAAGCGCAAACGCCGCAAATGTTTCGCGCCGGATTATTGGCGCACGCTTTGCAGCAGTGCCAGCACGTCACGGATGAATCCTCGGCGGTGGAAGCACTGGGTTTGCAGCCTAAGTTGGTTTTGGGAGAGGCAAGCAATTTTAAAGTAACCTACCCGCAAGATCAGCGCTTGGCGGAATTGCTTCTGCAAGCTCGTGGCAAAACGTTATAGCGGATGACTGCGTTCTGCCGCTTGCACCGCATTCGCCACCAACATGGTAATCGTCATCGGGCCGACACCGCCGGGAACGGGCGTTAGGAAACCAGCGACTTCTTTCGCTGAGTCGAAATCGACATCGCCGCACAGTTTGCCATCGGCCAATCGGTTAATGCCAACATCAATCACCGCAGCACCCGGTTTAATCATGGCGCCGGTAATCATTTTGGCCTTGCCGGTAGCGACGATTAAAATGTCAGCGTCGCGCGTAAATTTGGCTAAATCCACGGTTTTTGAAGTGCAAATGGTGACCGTGGCATTGTGTTGCAGCAGCATGAGCGCCATCGGTTTGCCGACGATGTTGCTCCGCCCGACCACCACGGCGTGCTTACCTTCAATGCTCACGCCCGATTTTTCTAACAATTTCATTGCGCCAAAAGGCGTGCAGGGTGGCAGTTGTGTATTGCCAATCACCAATGCCCCGACGTTCATTGGATGAAAGCCATCCACGTCTTTAGTGGGGCTAATGGCTTGCAGAATTTTGTCGCTGTTGATATGTTTCGGGACGGGCAATTGCACCAGCAAACCGTGAATTTTGGGATCGGCATTCAGTTCGGCTATTTTCGCCAGCACAGCGGCTTCCGAGGTGTCGGCGGGCAACATAATATGTTCGGAATGTAAGCCCAATTCAGCACACGCCTTAATTTTATTGGCTACATACACTTTGGAGGCTGGGTCTTCACCGACCAGAATCACCGCTAAACCCGGGGTGATGCCCCGCGCTTTTAAAGCATCGGCGCGGATTTTCCATTCCGCGCGCACTTCTTGTGCAATGCGTTTCCCGTCAATAATAATGGCGCTCATATTCTCTCTTCTTTAAAAAATGTTGGCGCATAAGCCAAGCTTTTGGGGCGGCGTTTTAGCGATGCAACGGTGCAATTCGTAGCACAGTTTTTAGGATATTTTTGAAATCTTGTGCAATAAAAACGCTTTATAATCAAGTATTTACGCGCTGAATTTTGTTAGGATAGGCTATCAATCAGCGCGTGTTTAGCATCGCAGGCAAAGTTTTAGAATTCGGGCTTTACATCCTGTTTGTTATAATTTTTTACACCGGCAATAATTTCATTACGCGCTGCTTCTAAGCCTTCCCAGCCGCCAATTTTCACCCATTTATGCGGTTCCAAATCTTTGTAATGTTCGAAGAAATGCGAGATTTGTTTTAAGACGATTTCAGGTAACTCGGTATGACTTTTTAGGCCGCGATACAAAGTCGAGAGTTTATCCACCGGAACCGCTAGCACTTTTGCATCAAAGCCCGATTCATCTTCCATTTTCAGAACAGCCAACGGACGGCAACGCACCACCACGCCGACGTTAAGCGGCACTGGCGTAATCACCAACACGTCCACCGGATCGCCGTCATCGGAAAGCGTATGCGGAATGTAGCCGTAGTTACAAGGGTAGTGCATGGCTGTGTTCATAAAACGATCGACAAAAATCGCGCCCGAGGCTTTATCCACTTCATATTTGACCGGCTCGCCGTGCATCGGGATTTCCACTACCACGTTGAAGTCATCAGGAAGATTATTACCGGAAGGAACTAAATTTAAGCTCATGCTGACATCCTTTTTAAGAAAATTGGGGGGCGAATTGTAACCTAAAGTTTAATTGACCTCGTTGTTTAGGAAGCGCTGAATTATTCTATTCTTGGTGAGCGATTCGGAGGGATCACCAAGAACGGATTGATTTAATGCGTGTTTCCTTAAAGTTGTGGATGGGCGCGATCTAGCCCCGCTTGCAACTTATTCAGCGCATTTAAATAGGCCTTGGCCGAGGCGGCGACAATGTCGGTATCCGCCCCTTGCCCATTCACCACCCGGCCGCCTTTTGCCAGTCGCACTGTCACTTCGCCTTGCGCATCCGTGCCGCTGGTGATGTTGTTCACCGAATACAGCAACAGTTCTGTGCCGCTGTTGACGATTTGCTCAATTGCTTGAAAAGTCGCATCGACCGGTCCACCGCGTTGCGCTTCAGCTTGCTGTTCCACCCCGCCGACGCTCAATGTAACTTGTGCTTTGGGTAAGATGCCGGTTTCGGAATGGGCGCGCAAAGCCAGCAGGCGATAGTGATCGCTGACTTGAGTCACGCCGTCCGCACTGACTAAAGCTTGAATATCTTCATCAAAAATTTCACTCTTCCGATCCGCTAATTCTTTGAAACGGGCAAATGCCGCGTTGAGAGCCTCTTCGTTTTCCAGCACAATGCCCAATTCTTGCAAGCGGGTGCGGAAGGCATTGCGCCCCGATAATTTGCCCAAGGTTAATTTATTCGCGCCCCAACCGACGTCTTCCGCCCGCATGATTTCATAGGTTTCACGGTGTTTTAGCACGCCGTCTTGGTGAATGCCGGATTCATGCGCAAACGCATTCGCACCGACAATTGCCTTATTGGGTTGCACCGGATAACCCGTGATGCTGGAGACTAATTTTGAAGTTGGCACAATTTGCGTGGTGTCGATGCGGGTGTCGCAGCTAAAAATATCGCGCCGCGTTTTAACCGCCATCACCACTTCTTCCAACGCCGCATTACCCGCCCGTTCACCCAGACCATTGATCGTGCATTCCACTTGGCGCGCCCCGTTCATGACGGCTGCCAGCGAATTCGCCGATGCCATGCCCAAATCGTTATGGCAATGCGTGGACCAAATGACCTGATCGCTATTCGGTACACGGGCAATCAATTGCTGAAAGCGTTCGCCCCACAACAGCGGAATGCTGTAACCGACGGTATCGGGCACATTTAAAGTTTTCGCACCGGCTTTGATCACCTCATCAAATACGTGCACCAAGAAATCCATGTCTGAACGCACCGCGTCTTCTGCCGAGAATTCCACATCGTCGGTATATTCTCGTGCTAAACGTACCGCCGCTACCGCCCGTTCCACTACTTCATCCGGCGTCATGCGTAATTTCTTTTCCATGTGAATCGGCGACGTCGCGATGAAGGTATGAATCCGTCCGCGTTTAGCAGGCGCAATTGCCGCGCCAGCGGCGCGTACATCGCGTTCACTGGCGCGCGCCAAAGAACACACCGTAGAACGTTCCAGTATTTTTGAAATGCCATGAATCGCTTCCGCGTCACCCGGGCTGGCGGCAGCAAAACCGGCTTCAATGACATCCACGCCTAATTTTTCCAACTGCCGTGCAATGCGTAATTTTTCTTCTTTAGTCATCGCAGCACCCGGACTTTGTTCGCCGTCGCGCAAGGTGGTATCGAATATAATCAATGAGTTAGACATTTTATTACTCCATTAAAATTGTGATCAACGGCGCTCATTTCTGCCGCGTGTTTTGATACTTTACTCGGGATTTATTTAGTGTGGCAAACGCAACTTAAGCGCAGCCAGAAGGCAGAAGATGGATTGAGATTGCGAGATGTGATGTGAAAAGTGCATGGGATAGAAATATAGCGACTTTCATTTAGACGCGCAAGGCAGTCCGGAAAGATTGTTGTCGTATTTACGCCACGAATGCGTTTCCAAGCAGGCGCACGAGGCGGCACTTAAGTTGGTATGGATTGATGGACGCCGCAAAAAATTCAATTTTCGTCGCTAGGTAAAGCGCGAGCATAAAACGAGCATGCAGCCTAGATAGGATTGATAAGAAATTAGTTTTCGTGAGCAAAGAAGGATCGCGAAGTTGATTTAATTTTTCAAGCTGCCCTTATTTGCTTCGTGGTGTACGCGCAAGGGATAGACCGGTGCGAACAGGACGAAGGCAGTCACCTGTTGCAATTACCCAGCAAGAAGAAGTTAAACCCCCGCAGTTGAAAGGGGGCAGGCGCAGCCTGACCCGGGGGTTTTTGTGTGGCGCCTTAGTCTTCCCAATCTGGGAAGTTTGGAATTCGAACCGTATCGGAATCAAAAACACCTTTAATGGCTTGAGTATGGCAAGAATCACAGTAACTCAATGATTTTACGTCTTTATTTCCGGTAATCATTTTCGCGGGAATGTCATGGTGTTTACGTTTGATGTAGCGAACTTCGGTAATGCGCAGTGGCGCTTCACCTTGCGCCGTGGCTTGGGCAATTTTACGCGAGCGTTTGTGAAAGGATTTATCCGCCGCGTTTGCAACGGCGTAGTCGAGAATGACTTGCAGGGTTCCCGGTTCTAATTCGGCATTTTCGCCAAAGTGTTGGCTGAGCGCTTCTGGGCTCAGCAGCTTTTGCCATGAGCGTGTAGGCAACAAACCGGGTTGATAGGCAAAATGGCAAGACCCACACTCATCTTGATATTGTTTATTGTTGACTGGGACAATTTCTTTTTGGCGGAAAGGGGTCAGCAGTGCAAGTAAAAGGTTTTCTTCGGCCTGTGCGGGGGTGGCAAGAATGCTGATTGATGCCCATAAAATCAAAGATTTGAAGTTCATTTTAAGTTCCTAAAAAATTATTGCGCCAATAGAAAAGCTAGGAAATTGGCCTTTTCTTGCGCGGTGCATTCGCGAGCCATGACGTCTTTGCAATTCCGTTTAAACCATTTTTCCATTTTCTTTTTGTCGGTAAAACGCTCGGCGTTGACGCGTGGTGACATGGGCTCAATGGTTTTGTGGGTTTTGCGATGTTTACCGGTTTGCGTCAGGTTGGTGGTGTGACAGCTTGAGCATGAACTGAGTTCACCATCATCACCACGATTTTCAAATGCCCAAGCCGCTTTTCCTTTTGCGACATCGGGTTGGCTTGCGCCCGCAGCTGTCAATTCAGCCATCAACGCGTCGCTGGCTGGGCTTGCTAGCACAGGCGTGCTGATTGAAAGCGTTGATAACACCATGATTATATTGATTAATTTCATTATTATCTCCTTACCAAGTTAATTTAATTGCCAGCACCATTCCCACCGCGCCCGCAGTGGCAACGCCAGCGTGTGGAACGGTTCCGGTATCGCTTTGCATCGATTTTTGCACGGCATACGCCATCATTCCTGCGCCCACCGTAGCCAGCAGAACGTGCAAATTGTCTGGGTCGCTCCAGCCGTCTTCTGCGTGAAAATCATCCCAATGGGTGAGTAATCCTGCGGTAATGGTGGCTGCCGCCAGCGCAATTGTCGCTTTTGCCCATTGCGCATGCGCTCCGTTCACTTCGCGTTTAGGGTTGGCAGGGCAATTACTTCCCTCGCAACTTTCAGGATGGGTGAAGCCCGTCATTCCTGCTGCCAACACCGTGGCAATGCCCAAGTATTGATGTAGATGTCCGCCTGAATAAAAAGGCGCATCGTATTCTTCGGCTGTTTTTTTGGACGGTGATGCAACACTCTCGGCTGGGGTGGGTGTGGCTGTTTGCGCTGCGGTACTGTTTGGCGCGGTGGTTTCTGCCAAGACAATTGAGCGGGAAGTGGTTTGAGAAAGCGCTGTTTTGGGCAGGGTGAAATTCAGTGTTGGCTCTTCTGCAAAGCTACTTTTGGTGATGGACAAACAAACGAGCGCAACCCAAATCGGAGCTAATTTAGAATTTATTTTCATAGATACCTCGTTGATTATATTGGATAAATACTATTGTTGTTTTTTTAGGCCGGTAATCATTGCCCGGACTAAATTTTCTTTATGTTGCACGCTGCCCAGCACCACGCCGAGTAAATGTAGCGGAATTAGCAGCAAGGCAACATTGATTAACCAAGCGTGTAAATGTCGCACGGTATAACTCGCCTCGTCGCTCCAGTTTGCTAGTAGTACAAACAATGGCCCTTCAAAATCAATCACCGCTAAGGTTGCTAATCCAGTTAAGAAGATGAGTGTCAGCAAAGCTAACAAAGCAAATACCATCAGCGCGCCAGCGGGATTGTGACCCAAATACGGTTTCGGATGTCCTTCTTTTAGGGAGCGAAGATATGAAAGGGTTTCGGTAGGTGAAAAAATAAAGGATTTGAAACGTGCGAATTCGTTACCGGTAAAGCCCCAAACAAGCCGCGCGACCAGCAAAAGACACAGGCAATAACCGATTAGCGTGTGGATAAAACCCAAGTGGAATTCAGCGCTTAAATAGGCGCAGGCAAACAAAAAAACCAAATTCCAATGAAAAAGCCGCACGGGTAAATCCCAAACTTTGATGGTTTTTGCTGGAAAATTCATGGTTTTAAAAAGATGGAAAGATTGAAAACGTGTGACATATTACCACACAATTTTTGCATTATGGGCTTGTTGGGCTGCGGAACACGTATTTTTATTATTCTAAATTTTATAAAAAAATCTATTTAAAATCAATAAGTTACAATTTATTGTCTGCTGGAAAGTTATTGGAATTGAGTTTTTAGCTTTGACTATTTTGCTTGTTTAAATGCGATCCAAAATGCCCAAATCGCTAGAAAAAGATAGCTCAATAACGACCATTCTGGAATGCCTAAGCTCAGTAAAGTCCAGCCCTTTTCAGCGCATTCGCCCGAGCCATGCAGTAATTCTTGCCACACCTCTGCCAGCGGGAAATTTTTCAGCATAAAGTCTAAACCAGGTCCGCAACCGGGGATTTGGTCTTTCGGCAAATGTTGAATCCAAATATGCCTGCTTGCCACGGCAACGCCCATGAGCGCGATTAAAACAATGAAACTGCTATAAACCGCAGCGGCAATTTTGCGTGGGTTGTGCAGTGCGGCGATGAAAAAAATGACGCCAATGACGATGAAAATAAGCCGTTGAATCATGCAGAGCGGACAAGGGTCTTGGCGCAAGACGTATTGCAAATAGAGTGCTGAGCCAACCATGACGGCGACGATTAGCGCGCCGAATAGATATAGCCAGCGCCTTGCAATGTCCTTGCTCATAATTCATCGATCCAAGCAGCTTGAATCGCTTCCAGCACTTTTTCGCCGCCGCGTTGATGGTCATCGTCGAAGCCGTTCAAATCCACAACTAGATTGTGTAATTCCACAAAGCGCAAGGTTTTGGGATCTAATTCTGGATGTTTTTCGAGTAACTCAATCGCAATGTCGCGCACGTCGGTCCACTTCATTTTTTGCCACCTTCCTTTGCCATATTTACGGTGTATTTTGGAATTTCGATCACTAATTCTTGCGTGCCAACCCGTGCTTGACAGCTAAGCCGCGAGCAGTTTTCTAGCCCCCAAGCCTTATCGAGCATATCTTCTTCCAGCTCACTGGCCGCTTCTAAGCTGTCCAATCCCTCGCGTACAATAATGTGACAGGTGGTGCAGGCACACGATTTTTCGCAAGCGTGTTCAATATCAATGTCACGTTCCAGCAAGGCATCGCAGAGTGACGTGCCGGGTTCAACTTCGAATAATGCGCCTTTGGGACACAATTCAGCATGAGGTAAAACAATAATTTGAGTCATCACCGCTCCAGTTTTGAAATATTTTGTCCGGTCAACGCAGACGCAACGCTTTTATCCATCCGTGCTTGCGCAAAACTCACGGTCACTTGGTTTAATTGGCTGATTGCACGTTTTATTGCTAAATGGTCAGCGCTGGGCAAGGTGGCGCTCAAGGCGTTCATGCTCGTCTCAATCGCGGTGCGCGCCGCGACGGTTAATAAATACGCATCGTGGTCTAAAGCAGATTTAACTGCGCTAAGTAATTGATTTGCTTCAACTTCTTGTTCTTTTAAGCTACGGGCACGCATATCTTCGCTGGCAAAACGCCCCGAATCCTGCAACATCCTCGTTACTTCCTCGTCGCTTAAACCATAAGATGGTTTCACCACAATGTGCGCTTCCAGTCCTGTGCTTTGTTCGCGCGCGCTGACGCTTAACAAGCCGTCAGCGTCGATTTGAAAGGTGACGCGAATGCGCGCCGCGCCCGCCACCATTGGCGGAATACCGCGCAATTCAAAGCGCGCTAGCGAACGACAATCGCTCACCAACTCACGTTCGCCTTGCAGCACATGCACACTCATCGCCGTTTGACCGTCTTTAAACGTGGTGAATTCTTGCGCCCGCGCCGTGGGCAGCGTACTGTTCCGTGGGATAATTTTCTCGGTTAAACCGCCCATGGTTTCAATGCCCAAACTCAGCGGGCTAACATCCAGCAATAACCAATCATCGCCTCCGCGATTGCCCACCAATACATTCGCCTGCATCGCTGCACCTAAGGCAACCACTTTGTCCGGATCAAGATTGGTCAATGGCGTTTGTTGAAAAAAGTCTGCCACAGCGCGTTGCACCTGCGGCATCCGTGTTGAACCGCCAACCATGACTACGCCTTTGATTTCATCCGCGGTCAGTTCTGCGTCGCGCAAGGCACGGCGCATTGGTTGCAAAGTGCGTTCCAATAAATTTTGCGTCATCAGATAAAAATCAGCCTGCGTCATCACATTGTCAATGACTTCACCGCTGCTCAAAATCGCGGTAATGCGTGTTTCGGGGTAATCGGTTAGCGCTTCTTTAGCGGCGCGGGCGCGGGTTAGCAGCAATCGCGTGTCATGCGCACCGAGTGCGGAAAGTGCATTTTTTTCTAACAGCCAACAGTAAATACGGTGGTCAAAATCATCGCCACCCAGTGCCGAATCACCATTGGTAGCTAACACCTCGAATACGCCTTGGGACAATTTAAGGATGGAAATATCAAACGTCCCGCCCCCCAAATCGTACACGGCATACAGTCCTTCGGCGGCATTGTCCAGTCCATAAGCAATCGCTGCCGCCGTTGGCTCATTCAATAAACGCAATACATTCAGCCCCGCCAGTCGCGCTGCATCTTTGGTGGCTTGACGTTGCGCATCATCAAAATAAGCCGGTACTGTAATCACCGCACCGACTAACTCTCCACCCAAGCTGAGTTCGGCACGAACCCGCAACACCCGCAAAATGTCGGCAGAAATCTCCACTGGACTTTTCACCCCCGCCACCGTGCGTAATTGCAACATGCCGGTAATCTGCCCTGAACCCGTCGCAGGCGCCTCGACAAAACGATACGGGAGATTGCCGATATCGCCCACATCCCCCAAGCCACGCCCCATCAAACGTTTGACCGAAACAATGGTGTTGACGGGGTCTTCGCTCTGCAAGGCCTGAGCAGCATCGCCAATTTGCACCGTCCCATCCGTCAAATAGCGCACCACAGAAGGCAATAAAACGCGCCCGTTTTCATCGTTTAATACCAGGCTAATGCCATTACGCACCGTAGCGACCAGCGAATTAGTTGTGCCCAAATCAATGCCCACCGCCAAGCGATGTTGGTGCGGCGCTGCAGAAAGGCCTGGTTCAGAAATTTGTAAAAGTGCCATATTGAGGTTTTTCAGTGACGAACATTTGGCTGATAGTTTAAAACATTCAGTACCAACTAAACAATTTTGTTTGCGCATAACCCCTGTAATTCATGGGGTTGCTGATGCAATCAGGAAACATTAATTTCTGAGTTTGGCCGTGCCTTGACGTTTTAAGTTCTGGCTTGCATTTAAAATCTCTTTCCAGTAACTTGCGCCCCTCGCTAGGGGTCTGCAAAAGCAGTGAGAAAAACCCTTTGAACCTGTACGGATAATGCCGTCGTAGGGAAGCTTCTTAAGAAGCTTCTCAACTTTTAGGAGCTTCACCATGAATGCCAATCCACAATTTTTAGCCACAGCTGCCTACGTTGACGAAGCCGCCGTCAAGCCGTTGCCGAATTCGCGCAAGGTTTATGTGCACGGTTCTCGTTCCGATATTCAGGTGCCGATGCGCGAAATCAGCCAAGACGAAACGCCCGTTAGCATGGGCGCAGAAGTTAATCCACCAGTTTATGTGTATGACTGTTCCGGTCCATACACCGATCCTGCGGTCAAAATTGATATTCGTACTGGCTTGGCAGAAATGCGCGCGGGCTGGATTTTGGAACGAAACGACACTGAAGCGTTGCCGCACCTGACTTCTGCATATGGTCGGCAACGCTTAAATGACCCCACGCTCGCCGAGATGCGCTTTGGTCTGACGCACACGCCGCGCAAAGCAAAACCCGGTAAAAACGTCACGCAAATGCACTATGCGCGTCAGGGCATTATTACGCCGGAAATGGAATACATTGCCATTCGCGAAAATCAAAAAGTAGATGGCATGAGTGAGATGATGTTAAAACAACATCCCGGCGAGAACT
>JAVHQT010000035.1:0-3601 GCA_036171275.1 Gallionellaceae bacterium
GCGCATCCACCTGTTTTCAAATGACATTTTGGTGGATGCGCTGCGCTTATCCACCCTACCTTTTTTGCGAGAACAAATTTGCCCTGGTTCTTTTGTGCAGACGCTGGAAAAACGTCAAGGATTAAAGATCGCCTGTCCGGAAGAGATTGCCTATCGCAAAGGTTATATCAGCGCCGAGCAAGTGGAGAAACTGGCACAGCCGATGTTGAAAAATGCCTACGGAAAATACCTGATTAATATCTTGAAAGATAAGGTATTTTAAATGAAAGTCATTGCCACTAACATCCCCGATGTCCTGAATATCGGTGATTGTTAGGCTAGTTGTCGCAAATTCCCCTCCGTTGGAGGGGTGGCAGGCGAAGCCTGACGGGGTGGTTAAATGACACAACGAGCGCTAAAAGCAACCACGAGAGCTAAAAGCAACCACCCTGCCCCTGCGGGGCACCCCTCCACAGGAGGGGAATAAAACACGCGACGCTGGGCGAAGTGCTGGACGTGGTGGTGGATATTCGCAAAAGTTCGCCGACTTTTGGGCAGTCAGTGAGCGTTAAGTTATCCGCAGAAAACAAGCGCATGCTTTGGGTGCCGCCGAAAAAAAGGGACGCTTCCCTTTTTTCGATTTCCTAGTCGAACGTGAGACTGCGGATGCTCTCTACTCTACTCTTTTCTTCCAAACTTATCCCCTGATGGTTAGATCTGGCTCTGCACTTTCAAGCAATTGTATCCTCGGCACGTGGCGACTCGCCTCCGGTGCGTTGCATCAATTGATCAAAAGCATTCATGTCTGCACGTGCGCTGCGTTCTGAAAAATATACTTGTGCTTGCATCATGGCCAGTTTTTCTGCCACTGCAATACTCACAAATTGGTTGATGCTGATGCCGTCTTGCCGGCTCATTAGTTCTACGCCAGTGCGAATTGAGCGCGGTAGGCGTAACGGATAGGTGCTTAATTGGCGCATGATAAACTCCTTAAAAATGAACCAGGTTGTGAAATGGGTAAGCCAAAACGCTCAGTGGCTAGGGCAAAATGTTTTAGATTAAAGGTAATGAGTGCGTTGGCGGATGCGTTCACGGCAGCTTCCAGCACGAGTTCATCAGCCGGATCTCGTAATTGTGGTCGCCACAAAAAATGCACCTCGACCGGAACAATCATATGCGCCAGTCCATCCAAAAAAATGCCGACATCGTACGCGTTCAACCCGGCAGCAAGGATATGTTCCGGTCTGCTGCACACTGCTTCATATTCCATGAACAGGCTGACGCTAGCTGCCAAGACGATCTCGCCGCGCCGAGCCTTGCGTAATAATTCGGCGGAAGCGCCACTGGGGCTGCGCAAGGCCGCGATAATGGTGTCGGTATCCATGACGATTTTCATTGGATAATAGTATCACCAAAGATGAAAGGTTGCTATGCACACTCGGATGATAAACAAAGGATAGCGTCCCCTTTTATTCGCGTTCGCGGGGATGACGAATAAATCAGTGCATCCCTAAAAGCAACCACCCTGCCCCTGCGGGGCACCCCTCCACAGGAGGGGAATTAACGCGCGACGCTGGGTGAAGTGCTGGACGTGGTGGTGGATATTCGCAAAAGCTCGCCGATCTTCGGGCAGTCGGTTTGCGTGATTTTATCCGCAGAGAACAAGCGCATATTTTGGGTGTCGCCGGGTTTTGCGCACGGTTTTGTGGAATGATCCCGCGCTGGGCATTGACTGGCAATTGAAGGGCGCTGGGCCGTTATTGTCGGGTAAGGATAAGGCAGGGGTTCCGTTGGATAGGGCAGAGGTGTTTGGGTGATGGGGGGCTGGTGTTTTTGTTGCCTGGTAAATTAGTTAATTAAAACAATATGTTGTGATTTTTCGGGGGCTTCGGTCCCTTTTTTTATTGCGAGGCCCTTATTTTTTTCGTAAAAAGCTTGATTTCAAGACTTGACCCACACTTTCCAAACTCTGCGTATGGTATGTTTTTTTGAATTGACTATAATTGCACTACATTTGACTACTTGCTATTAAATCATGCCAACACATGCACACACCAATCAACTAAAGCCGTTTTCAATACGGATACTCAAAGAGCAAAAAATAAGGCTTTCTGCTATTGCAGAGGCGCGGAACAGATCCGCCCATGCACTTGCAATTAAAGCGCTAGATGAGTTTATCGAAAAAGAAGAAGCGCGTTTAAGCTATGAGCAGCAAGCGGTTGCCGCTTATGAAAACCTGAAAGCAACAGGGCTACACGTCACCACTGACGAATTGAAAGCATGGGCAAAGAGTCTAAATACAGTAGCTCCTGAACAAGTGCCAATATGCCACGGTTAAGATATTCACCAGAGGCGACGCAGGACTTGGTCAGATTTGCTAAATTTTTTTTACCGACAGCCCCTGAAGCGGCGAGTAATGCAGTTATCACTATTCTCGGATCAATCGATATCTTGTCTGAGACTCCTTTGATTGGTAGGCCTTACGAAATAGCCGGTGAAAGCGGTTATCAAGAGTTGGTTATTTCTTTTGGGAAAGGCGGTTACGTTGTTTTATATCAATATGACCAGCAGGCTGAGGTTGTGGATATTTTAGCTATACGCAGTCAGCGAGAATTAAATTATCGGTAAATGGAGGCAGAGTTTTGCGTAGAGATCGCGTGTTCGGAAGAAATCGCTTATCGCAAAGGTTATATCAGCGCTGAACAAGTGGAGAAACTGGCACAGCCGATGTTGAAAAATGCCTACGGAAAATACCTGATTAATATCTTGAAAGATAAGGCATTTTAAATGAAAGTGATCGCCACTAACATCCCCGATGTACTCATCATTGAAGCCAAAGTGTTTGGCGATGAGCGCGGCTTTTTCTATGAGAGCTTTAATAAAAAACGCTTCGCCGAATTAACCGGCATCACCGCCGAATTTGTGCAGGACAATCATTCCAAGTCCGCACGCCATGTGCTGCGCGGCCTGCACTATCAAATTCAGCAGGCGCAAGGCAAGCTGGTGCGCGCGGCGCTAGGTGAAGTGCTGGATGTGGTGGTGGATATTCGCAAAAGCTCGCCGACCTTCGGGCAGTCGGTAAACGTTAATCTATCCGCATAAAACAAGCGCTTGTTTTGGATACCGCCAGGTTTTGCGCACGGTTTTGTGGTGCTCAGCGAATTTTCAGAATTCTTATATAAAACAACGGATTACTATGCGCCAGAATATGAGCGCGCGATTCTGTGGAATGACCCCGCGCTGGGCATTGACTGGCAATTGAAGGGGGCACAGCCGTTGTTGTCGGGTAAGGATAGGGCAGGGGTTCTGTTGGATAGGGCAGAAGTGTTTGGGTGATGGGGTGGCTGGTGTTTTGGTGGGGATGGTTTTTTGAGGGGGCGGCCTTAATTATTAAATTAAAACAATATGTTGGATTTTGATGGGGGCTTCGGCCCCCTTTTTTTATCAAGCATGACTGGCAGCGTCATGCCGCTGCACTCCATATCAAGAAAAAAGTGACGCTATTGAAAAAGGTTTTACTGATTTTGCTACCTGGAGTGTCAAATATTTTGGCTCTATGTGAAATACAGTGGGTAATGAGATAATCGGTAGATGAATAGCTCAACTTTATTTAGCATGGCAC
>JAVHQT010000036.1:0-3543 GCA_036171275.1 Gallionellaceae bacterium
TATAAAACAAAAAAGTCCTTGATAAACAAGGACTTTTTTGTTTTTGTTGGTGCGCTCGAAGGGATTCGAACCCCTGACCCCTTGGTTCGTAGTGCGAATTTCAATTTTAAGTTCTTTATAAATCAACCACTTACGATGCCCGCAACATCGAAAACAAGTGACAACTAGCCTCAATTAGCCCGATTAGTGCCCCGTCACGTGACAAATCGGTGACAGCTAAAATTACGGCATTTGCCCTTTTATATAGCTCATAGCTATCTACGGATATCAAGACGGCTGCACTTTATTCGGCTTTACCCGAATGTTTTGTCCATTCCGAGCAATGATCAATTCTGTATCGGTATTGATAGCAACTTGAGCCGCACGTTTGGCGGCACGACGGATGGCGCTTAACGAGTTCACTAAATCTCGATCATTTGCCAATGCTATATTTTTTTGATTCATCTTGTACGTTAGGTAACGATAAAAAAACATGGTGACATGATATCCAGCTTCTCGCCATTGACGAATTCGACGAATATAAGTTAATCCTGAAAGCGTTGTTTCAAACGCAAAATTTTCTCCTCGGCTTTCAAGATTAGTCAATGTATCCAACATGATCCGTGCAGTACTGACTGCAGCTACTTCCGGTGCAAACGGTGACAAACCTGCCGCAATCAATCGGCATTCACAAAGTGCAAGCACGCAGCTTCCTTCGGTAAAAACTCACGAGCAAATGTGGCTTTTCCGGCACCATTGGGTCCTGCGATGATAATTATTTTTTTCATAACCGCGTACTTCAATTAAAGTTCGCTTGGATTATATAGGGCGTATGTGGCGATATATCGAATTAATTTTTGTAGCGATGGCTATGATTGAGCTACTTCAATGAGGTGAGTGCCGCATTACTCAACCACCTTAATGAACACCGCGAAATACTCCGTATCGCCCAAGCAAAAAGTCGGGATTCCTTTGTGTTGCGCATAAACTCAAGACCTAAGACTACACGTTCATCTCTCATTTGAGATAGCTCAACCACCCAAAAAACGATTGAACTTAAAAATATACTAGATTTTAACGAGCTTTCTAAAATCAATTAATTGATTTAATTGGATTTTATTTATTATCCTAAAAAGTTATACTATATTTTTTAGCTAGTGAGGCTTGAAATGTACGAAAGAATGAGCGTAGCAGCGCAAACTGATTTCGCTGAACTTGTTGATCAATTACAAGCCGCACACATAATGCGGAGTGTTGCGGATTTGCCGGGCGGGTTCGCTTCCAAAGAGGTTAAAGGGCGGCAGTATTGGTATTACCAATATACAGACTTGAACCAATCCATTCGTCAGCTATATATTGGACGAGAATCAGAAGCCGTTCGGAGTTTAATCAGTGAATTTAAAAATAAGAAACTAACGGACAATCAGTTTATCGGCAATCTTTTGAAGCACGGTTATACCGCCACAGAATCAAGGCAATTCAAGATTATCAAAAAACTGGCAGATTATGGTTTTTTTGCTGCAGGAGGCGTGCTGGTTGGAACGCATGCTTTTGCGGCAATCGGCAATCATCTGGGGGTGAAATGGACATGCAATGCACAAACTCAAGATGTTGATTTTGCGCATGCCGGAAAAACAATTGCCTTGGCATTGCCGTCTAACTTGAATCCTGATTTACAAGATGCGATTTCATCTTTGGAAATGGGGTTTGTGCCAATGTCATCTTTTAATGGCGAACCAAGCGGAACATATGTTGGTAAAAACAAAGAAGATCGCATTGATTTTTTAACGCCAATTATCGGCTTATCCACTGCGCCAATTGTCATTAAATCAATGAATATTGCTTTGCAACCCTTAAAGTTTATGGAGCTTGCCCTAACGGATGTCACCAGATCGGCCGTCATTTCCACTAACGGGCATGACGCAATCTTCATAAGCATCCCAGATCCGGCACTGTTTGCCATCCATAAACTGATTACAGCGATTGAACGAGGCGCGACCAATCCAAAGTCACTTAAAGACCTCACGCAAGCTGCGTCGCTGTTGTTTTTCTATGCAGACACTGATCCTGACCGACTTAAAATGGCCTGGAAAGAAACCGCTTCACGCGGCAGCGGATGGAATAAAAGAATGGAACAAGGACTCAATAAAGCTTTGCTTGCTTACCCTGAAATTGGGGCAAAATTAAATTTCAGACCTTTGTTTGGTTAAAATTACACCAAAACTTCAAGCCCATGCTTTTGGACAAGGTGTAACAGCCTGAGCGCCATGCCACTCGGTCTTTTTTGACCTGTTTCCCATTTTTGGACAGTCGACTCACTGGTGTTCAGATAACGAGCAAATACAGGCTGACTAACGTGAACATGTTCTCGAATGCGCTTAATATCTTGAGCGTTAATTTCTGCAACCGTGTCTAAACACAAGTCGTCATATTCACGCATGGTTGTTTTGCTAATCATGCCAACTTTATGCAAGCCTTTTGCCGCGCTATGAATGGCAGCAAAAGCATCACTTTTCGGCTTAGATGTTACGGATTTAGTGGTCATGACACCCTCAATTCAGTTCAGCATGACCGACAATCTCTCATCCGTTCGACAAGCATTATCCAAGTCTCAACTGTGGGTGCAGTCCCGCACGTTCGGCCAGCGTCAGCAGCATATCCATGCTGAAATCGCGCCATCCGCCCTTGAGCAAAGAGGAAACGCGGGGCTGCGTTATTCCCAGTCGTTTTGCAGTCTCGCGTTGGCTCAATCCATCTTCTGCTAGCCGTTCGCGTAAACGTACCATCAGCTCAACACGCAATGCCATGACCCGCGCCTCGGCAGGATCAAAGCCCAAGTCAATAAACACATTCCCACAACTTTCAGTGATGCGAACATCATCAAAGCGCGGGGCGATATTATTAGTCATCATCAATCTCCTATCAATTTGTAACGACGTTTTGCCAACGCCAAATCAGCTTGGCTGGTTTTTTGAGTTTTTTTCTGAAAAGCGTGCAATACGTAAATCGCATCTTCGAACTTAGCGACATACATCACTCGAAATGCACCAGTCTCATCTCGCACTCGAATCTCGTACACTCCAGCCCCAACCGTAGGCATCGGCTTGAAATCATTCGGCACACTACCGAATTGCACCAGCATCAATTCAACCCCCACTGCATGACAGACGGCATTGGGCATCGCCAGCAAATCTTCTTTGCTGCTGCCCAAAAATTTTAAGGGTTTAAGTGTGCTCATCATAATGTGACTTATATCAAAACTAGTATCATTATACAAGTTTTTGAATCATTCCTGCAATGCTGCTTGGGCGGCGCGGATGCGAAAACTTCAACGGCACTATTTTTTTGATACTTAATGTGACATCACCCTGAACCTGATTGAATGCAAATTGTGCGCGATTTACGGCAAGAGGAGTTCCGTAACGGAATTTTGATTACCGACGCGGCAAACTGGTTAAATGGATTTTCGGTGTAGCACTTCTCTTGATAACCGACCGATGATTGCGAACTACTCAACCACCTTAATCGACACCGCGAAATACTCAGTATCGCCCATGCAAGAAG
>JAVHQT010000037.1:0-16256 GCA_036171275.1 Gallionellaceae bacterium
GCCCCACCCGAAAATGCGCGCGAGGTTCAAGAACACTTGGAATATAACGGTTACACCGTCGAAGTGAATGACCAGCGAATACTCGCCAAACACGCTTCCAAACCGAATATTTCTCTCAGAAAATATCACGGCGGTATTTTGCTAACCTCGACTTATATTGGCACGGACGAAGGACACAGTAGTCGCCGTCGTATGATTGATATTGCCAACAGCTTAAATGTAGATGCAGTTGCGGCGCGTTTTTATATCGACAAAGATACAGATTTAATTGTCGAAGGCTATTATTCAGGCGCTTATGACAAAGAAGCTTTTGGGATTTATTTGGAAAAATTCAATTTATTTCAAGCCCAACTCGGCAAAGTGGACGGTATTACTTCCCTGTTAAAGTAAGTCACTTTCCCCCTAAAACCCCGGCTTGCCGGGGTTTTGTTTTTTCAACTTTGCCTGCGCCTCATGAACATTTCCACACGACTTTCTTTATATTGGCAACTCACTCGCCTCAATCGTCCCATCGGCATTTTGCTTTTACTCTGGCCGACTTTATGGGCACTTTGGATCGCCAGTGCTGGCCATCCTGACATCCCTATTCTGTTTATTTTTATCGCGGGCACGGTACTCATGCGTTCAGCGGGTTGCGTCATTAACGATGTCGCCGACCGCGATATTGATTGTCATGTTAAACGCACGCAAAATCGCCCGATTACCAGCGGCAAAATTCGCAGTCGCGAAGCCATTTGGCTGGCAATCGCACTGGCGGTACTGGCTTTTTTGCTGATTTTGCCACTGAATGCACTCACGCTTTGGCTGTCGATTCCGGCGCTCTTTTTGGCAGCGAGTTATCCGTTTACCAAACGATTTTTGGTGGTGCCGCAAGCCTACCTCGGTATCGCATTTGGTTTCGGCATACCGATGGCGTTTGCCGCGATTCAAGGCAGTGTGCCGCTGATTGCTTGGGAATTATTGCTGGCCAATATCGCGTGGTGCATTGCCTATGACACCGAATATGCGATGGTCGATCGAGATGATGATATTCATCTTGGGATTCATTCTTCCGCCTTATTTTTTGCCGAATATGACGTCATTGCCGTGATGCTTCTTTACGCTATCTCATTGATTATATTAACTATTATTGGATACTCTTCTGGTCTTGGCGTATTTTATTTCTTAGGGCTCATCACGGCAGCAGGCATCGCCCTATATCACTATCGTTTAATTAGACAGCGCGAACGTGCGCAATGTTTTAAAGCTTTCTTACATAACAACTGGTTTGGCGGCATCATCTTTATCGGCTTGGTACTAAATTATTTAAGCTGAACAAGCGCAGGTTTATTCGGTTTTGTAGTGAATCCTTCGATCAATTCAGGAAAGCCTTGGCGAATCATAACGAAAGAAAAATCCAATCAATGACTTAAGATCACTTTTCGGCAAGAATTTCTTGGGTTTATCGAAGGGCGCATTGGCACGATGATTGACTGATTCAGTCACGCGCAGCGTGTTTCCCTAAACGTTCCAACGCGGCTTTTAACGGCGAATCGACTAAAGTCTGCGCAAAGGTGGCGAGCTCATTTTTACCGGCCTGACTCAAGGTTCGCGGCTGCGAAGGGACGGGCAAAGGGGCGACGCTGACTTGCACCTGCACCTGAATTACAGTAACCTCGCAACCCTTTGCGCGTAGCTGCTTGATTATTTCCGCACTGAGCTGCCGTAATTTTGCCGCCACTGCGCCGTTATCGGCTGCCAAAACTAAAGTGGGTGCGGCAAAGTGTAGCAACCTGCAACTACGCCGCAAAGAAGCGGGAATCACGGCGTTAATTTGTTGCGCCAAAACGCCATGTTGCTGAGCTTTTAAGCTAAGTTGCGCCAATTCGCTGCTGCTGTTCAAAATAGCATTTAAGTGGAACATCTAATCAGTTAGAGGAAAAAGTAGCTGTGAATATTATTCTAGTTTCAAGCCGAATGGCAAAAATCCGAAGCGTGTCTTTGAATCGCCTTCAATTAATTCTGCTCGGCGTTTTTGGCTTAAGTTTATTTTTGACGGCAGTGTTGGCGGCGCAATACGCACTGGTTCGCTGGCAACCCCAACTCCTCAGCGCGCCGCTGCTAAACTGGCTGGCCAGTGCCCAACAAGCGGAACACCAAAAACAAGCCGATTTCACGCGCGATAGCTTAGATACCCTAGCAAAACGCCTAGGGCAAATGCAAGCGCAATTACTGCGTTTAGATAGTCTTGGTGCGCGTTTGGTTAAACTTTCCGGCATCAAGCCGGAAGCCTTTTCTTTTGACCAAGTACCGGCACAAGGGGGGCCTTACTTACCGGCGACAGAGCCAGAAAATCCTTCCCTAACCTCCATGGATCAGGAATTAACCCGCTTATCGAGCTTGGTCGCAGACCGCAGCGATAAATTAGTCGCGTTAGAAACCGTAGTACTGCAAAACAGTTTAAGCCAACGTTTACTGCCGACTTTTTCACCCGTCACAGAAGGTTGGTATTCTTCCAATTTTGGCTGGCGAATTGACCCGTTTACCGGACGGCAATCGCTGCACGAAGGGGTTGATTTTATGGCTCACGAAGGCACACCAATTTTTGCTTCGGCGGGTGGCGTGGTGATTTTTGCCGGCGCACATCCTGAATATGGCAACATGGTGGAAATTGACCACGGCCACGATATCGTCACCCGTTATGCGCACGCTTCAAAATTGCTGACCCAAGTCGGCGCCTTGGTGCGACGTGGCGATAAAATTGCCGAGGTTGGCAGCACCGGACGTTCCACCGGCAACCATTTGCATTTTGAAGTGCGCTATAAAGGCGCAGCACAAAATCCAGTGCGTTTTTTGCAGAAAGCACAAAGTTAAATATAGTTAATATAATCAAGTACTTATAAAATTAGTTTTAAAACAGGAATGCCGCTTTGCGGCTTCGTTTTTGTGTCGTGACGATGTTAAGAGAAATAAAAAACATGATTTCATCCTTATTAAAAAGTGTCTTCGGTAGCCGAAACGATCGTTTGTTAAAGCAATATCGCCGCCAAATTCAAGCAATCAATGCTTTGGAAAACAGCCTCAGCACCTTAACCGATGCGCAATTGCAACAAAAAACGCTTGAATTTAAACAGCGCGTGCAACAAGGCACCAGCCTAAATGAACTGCTGCCCGAAGCGTTTGCTGTCGTACGTGAAGGCAGTCGCCGCGCCCTGCAAATGCGCCATTTTGATGTGCAGTTAATCGGTGGCATGGTGTTGCATTACGGCAAGATCGCGGAAATGCGCACCGGTGAAGGCAAAACGCTGATGGCAACGCTACCGGCCTATTTAAATGCGCTGTCTGGCAAAGGCGTGCACGTGGTGACCGTCAACGATTATCTGGCCGCTCGCGATGCGGAATGGATGGGACGGCTGTATCGCTTTCTGGGTTTGTCGGTTGGGGTGATTTTGTCGAATATGGATCATAGCGACAAGCAAGCAGCTTACGCGGCGGATATTACTTACGGCACGAACAATGAATTTGGCTTTGATTATCTGCGCGATAACATGGCTTCGGAGGCAGATGAGCGCTTTCAGCGCGGGCTGAATTTTGCCGTGGTGGATGAAGTCGATTCGATTTTAATTGACGAGGCGCGCACGCCGCTGATTATTTCTGGTCAAGCCGAAGACAATTTAGACATCTATTTGCAGATGAATAAAATTGTGCCGAACTTGACACGGCAAGCCAGCGAAGAAGCCGAGGGCGACTTCAATGTCGATGAAAAAAATCATCAAATTTTACTCAGTGAAAGTGGGCACGAACACGCCGAACACTTGTTAGCCGATGCTGGCTTATTGCCTGCGGGCGGCAGTTTGTACGATCCATCCAACATCACTTTAATCCATCATTTGTACGCCGCATTGCGCGCCCATGCCTTGTATCACCGCGACCAACATTACGTAGTGCAAGACGATGAAGTGGTGATTGTGGACGAATTCACCGGGCGACTCATGTCGGGCCGACGCTGGTCGGATGGACTACACCAAGCGGTGGAAGCGAAAGAAGGCGTGAAGATTCAGAAAGAAAATCAAACACTTGCCTCGATTACTTTCCAGAATTATTTCCGCATGTATAACAAACTGTCTGGCATGACCGGCACGGCGGATACCGAAGCGTTTGAATTTCAGTCCATTTACAACTTGGAAACCGTGATTATTCCGCCGCATCGCCCCACCGTGCGTAAAGATTTAATGGACAAAGTTTATTTGTCTGTTGATGAGAAATACCGCGCAGTGATCGCCGACATTCAAGATTGTTACGCGCGCGGTCAGCCGGTTTTAGTGGGCACAACTTCAATTGAAACCTCGGAATTATTGTCGGGCATGCTGGACAAAGCGCAATTGCCACATCAAGTACTGAATGCTAAACAACATGCGCGGGAAGCCGAAATTATCGCCCAAGCCGGCAGCCCAAAAATGATTACTATCGCCACCAATATGGCGGGGCGGGGCACCGATATTGTGTTGGGCGGCAATGTCGAAAAACCAATTGAACAGATTCGCATGGACGACAGTTTGGATGCCGCCATTCGGGAACAAAAAGTGACGGACTTACGCGCCGCTTGGCAACCGATTCACGATCAAGTCCTCGCCAGCGGTGGTTTGCATATTATTGGCACCGAGCGCCATGAGTCGCGGCGGGTTGATAACCAATTACGCGGACGTTCTGGTCGGCAAGGCGATTCGGGTTCTAGCCGTTTTTACTTATCGCTGCAAGATCCGTTATTACGCATTTTTGCTTCGGATCGCGTCTCGGCGATTATGAATAAATTCAAGTTGCCCGAAGGCGAAGCAATTGAACACGTTTGGGTCACACGCGCCATTGAAAACGCGCAACGTAAAGTCGAAGCGCGCAACTTCGATATGCGCAAACAAATTTTGGAATATGACGACGTTGCCAACGATCAACGCAAAGTCATTTATCAGCAACGCAATGAATTGCTCGAGAGTGACAATATTTCCGAAACGATTTCTGCCATGCGCGACAGCGTTCTTTCAGAAACTGTCAGCCAATTTATTCCGCTTGGCAGCATGGAAGAACAATGGAATGCGGCCGGACTCGAAGCGCATTTGCAAATTGAATTTATGTTGAACTTGCCGGTAGTTCAGTGGCTGGCAGACGATAAATTATTGGATGGTCACGGCATAGCAGAGCGGGTGGTGATGGAGGCGGGCGCGCAGTACGCAGCTAAAGTTGCTTCCGTGCAAGGGCTTTCTTTGTACGAAAACGAAGGTCAAAATCCAATTCATGGCTACGAACGAATTGTAATGTTGGGCAGCTTGGATACGCATTGGCGTGAACATTTAGCAGCTTTAGATCACTTGCGCCAAGGAATTCATTTGCGCGGCTACGCCCAAAAAAACCCGAAGCAAGAATACAAGCGTGAAGCGTTTGAGTTATTTTCGCTGATGCTAGACAGCGTTAAACGCAATGTCACCCAAACCTTGATGCGCGTACAAATTCGCAGTGCCGATGAAATTGAAGACATGACCACGCTTGCACCGGAAAATCTACAGTATCATCATGCCGAAATCGCCGAAACTAACGAGGAAGAATTAGCGGCCACTGAAGCCGAAGAATCGGCACCCTCAGTTGAAATTAAACCTTTTGTCCGTGAAGGTGAAAAAGTCGGACGCAATGACCCTTGTCCTTGCGGTTCCGGCAAAAAGTACAAGCAATGCCACGGTAAATTAAGTTAACGCTCATTCTATTTTTGGAGAAAGTCATGGAAAATAAACGCTTTATAATCAATGTGTTACGCAATTCAACCCTCAGCGAAGAATTACGAGATTCTGAAATAGACATTTTGGCGAGCATTATTTCGGTGCAAGAATACAAGGCCGGTTCTTACATTGTTAAGCCGGGCGATGCTGAGTTAAAAGATTCGCTGTTTATTTTAGGCAGTGGCGATGTCGAAGCAACCGCCAATACTGGCGGAGAACAAATGACCTTGAATATGCTCAAAACCGGCGACTTGGCCGGTATCATTGGTTTCGTCGGCGGCAATGTCATGCAAATTAGTGCGACAACTTTAGTGAAAACCGATAGCAAAGTGTTGGTGCTTGAGCGTTCAAAATTTGAATCGCTGCTCAACACACAACCTGCCATTGTGTATTACGTGATGCGTGGCATTGTTCGCCATGTACACGGCATCGTCAGACGCATGAACAGCCAGTCCGTAGAGATGAGCAACTACATTCACCACACTCACGGCAGATACTAAGCCCTTGTTTAATTAAGGAAATTAATTATGCCTGTCAATCTTTCCGCCCCCATTGCCGCGCAACTTTTCCCAGTTGCCGGCGTCAAGCTGGGCATTGCAAAAGCGGGCATCAAACGCCCAGATCGCCAAGATTTACTGGTGATACACCTCGATGAGGGCACAACGGTAGCGGGTGTATTCACCACCAATCGCTTTTGTGCCGCACCGGTAATCGTGGCGCGGCAACACTTAACAACAGCTTCGGGTGTACGCGCCTTGGCGATTAACACCGGCAATGCCAATGCCGGTACTGGCGAATCTGGATTAGCCGATGCGCACGCCACCTGCGTCGCCTTAGCGAAGTTGCTGCATTGCCAACCCGAACAAATTTTGCCCTATTCCACTGGCGTGATTATGGAGCCCTTGCCGCTGGATAAAATCGTCGCTGGTTTGCCGCAGGCCGTTGCCGACTTGCAAGCCGACCATTGGTTTGATGCGGCTCATGCGATTATGACCACCGATATTGTCGCCAAAGCGTATTCCAAGCAAATTATCATTGATGGCAAAACGGTCACCTTAACCGGCATCGCCAAAGGTTCAGGGATGATTCATCCAAACATGGCAACCATGCTGGGCTATATCGCCACCGATGCGCAGATTGCCCAGCCTTTATTGCAACAGATGATTAGCTGCGCTGCCAATGTCTCGTTCAACTGCATTACCGTCGATGGCGATACCTCGACCAATGATGCGCTCATGCTCATCGCCACCGGTCAAGCCGGCGTGGCCATCAATGCGGCCAATCAGTCGGCGATGCAAGCAGCGATTACCGAAATCGCCACCTTATTAGCGCAAGCCATTGTGCGCGACGGCGAAGGCGCAACCAAGTTCATCACCCTGCAAATTGAAGGCGGCCGCGACCCAGTGGAATGTAAAAAAATCGCGTACGCCATTGCCCACTCACCGCTGGTAAAAACCGCCTTTTTCGCTTCCGACCCCAATTTAGGGCGGATTTTGGCGGCGATTGGCTATGCTGGTGTGGACGATTTACAAGTGGACGCGCTGACATTGTTTTTAGACGAAGTGCTGGTGGCAGAAAACGGTGGGCGCGCTGCCAGTTATCAAGAAATAGACGGGCAACGCGTCATGCAGCAAAGTGACATTACCATCCGGGTGCAGCTCAATCGTGGCACAGCGCAAGCGACTTTATGGACCTGTGATTTTTCGTATGACTACGTTAAAATCAACGCAAGTTACAGAAGCTAAGTTATTGATTATATTGAATTAAATGGATAATAATTCTGACATCAAAGCCTTGTTTGACAAGATTCATCTAAATCCTGCGTTCTATCAAGAGTTAACCTCTTTACGCAAATCGGATGTCCACGTGTCACGCTGGACCTTATTGCGCGACATTCATAACGAATACCAAAACTCGGCCAAAAATGCGCATTTGCTTACGCCGCAGGCAATCAAAACACCATGAAACTCGTCGTCCTCAGTGGAATATGTGGCGGTGTCGGGGCGACGACCTTAACGGCGGAATTGGCGCATCAATTACAAGCGCAACACCAATCCACAGTTCTGTTTGATTTTTCAAACCAAAATGCGTTACGCCTGCACTTTGGTATGACTTGGAATAATCGCCACGGACTAGCACCGCAAATATTAGCCGGAAAACCGTGGCATGAAGCGGCTTTTCAATGTGAAAATGGCGTGGTATTTCTACCGTTTGGGCATTGTGATTATGCAGATTTACCGCGATTTTATGAACGAATTGAGCGCACGCCTGACTGGTTAAAAACCCAACTGACTGAAATTGAATTGAGCGACAACAGCGTGGTTTTGATTGACTGCCCAAGCAGCTCCCACTTTTATCAGCAAGCAACTGCTCTGGCTGATTTGATTATTGCCGTGGTTGACACTGACCCGCTTTCCTACGCTGCTTTAGCCGAAGCACAAATTGGCAGGACGGCGCAGCACGCCGAAAAAACCGTTTTCGTGATCAACAAATACGATCCCTCGCGGGAAATTGATCACGACGTTTATCAATTGATGCAGCAAGATCTAGGGCATTTTTTATGTCCAGTGATGATTCACCGCGACGAATCAGTGCGCGAAGCCTTTGCCTGCCAACTCAATGTTGCAAAATACGAACCCGCCAGCCAAGCCGCAGTCGATTTAACGACGTTAGCGACTTGGCTAATTGCAACGCTCAAAAGTCGGCAACTGCATTCTGAATGACCGCCCATTTTTTTGAAAAATTGCTCAGTGCCTTTGGCATCCAAGCCCAGCAACCTGCTTGGCGGCTGATCCTGTCGCTGCTTTTTATCTTGCCGCCGCCCAAGCCTGCTGGTTATTACCAGCAATTTTTTCCACATATTGATTTTGCGCACCTGCGCTGGGGTGATCTAATCCGCTTCCCGTTGCAAGTGTTTTGGTTAATTATAATGCGTTCGCCCGAAGGTCAAAGGCAGCAAAATCGCACAGTGAAAGGCATTTTTTACGCCCCGTTAAGTCCACTGATTCAGTTTCAAAATCGCCTGTTGAATTGGCTCGCGCAGCGATTGCAACTAACAACCGGCGCAGATAGGCGACACATTCAAAGTCTAAGCGAACGCTATGCCGCCAATCCTATTTGGGATCAACCCGTATTGCGTTATTTTGCGTATAGTTTCTCTATCTTATTGATTTTCTTATCGATTAGCACACCCTTCGACACCACGGCGCAGTTTATCTTTCTGATTATGCTATGGTTGTTAGCCTTAATTCTGCAACGAATTCCTGGGCAAGTGATGACCTTGCTGTTGATGGTTTTGTCAGTTGCGGCTTCTTCGCGCTATTTATGGTGGCGGGTAACGTCAACGCTAAACTGGGATAGCCCCCTCGATCTTTGGTGGGGTCTTTTGCTGTTGGCGGCAGAAATTTATACCTGGACAATTCTGATTTTCGGTTACATCCAATCCGGCTGGCCACTGAAACGCCCACCGCTAATTTTGCCGGCGGACAGCGCCACTTGGCCGACCGTCGATGTTTTTATTCCAACGTATAACGAGCCGTTGAAAGTGGTCAAACCCACCGTTTTCGCCGCCATGGAACTGGATTGGCCGAAAGACAAAATCAGAATTCATCTACTAGATGATGGACGGCGCGAAGAATTTCGCGCTTTTGCAGCCGCAATCAATGTCAATTACATTACTCGAAACAACAATCATCACGCCAAAGCCGGCAACCTGAATCACGCCATGACCGTCACCGATGCAGAATATATCTCGATATTTGACTGCGATCACATTCCCAACCGGTCTTTTTTACAAATGGGCATGGGCTGGTTTTTGGCCGACCCCAAGCTGGCATTGGTACAAACACCTCACCATTTTTATTCTGCCGATCCCTTCGAGCGCAATCTGAATCAATTTCGCACTACACCTAACGAAGGTGAGTTGTTTTATGGCGTAGTCCAAGATGGTAATGATTTATGGAATGCCACTTTCTTTTGTGGTTCCTGCGCGATTATTCGCCGTGAGCCATTAGCGCAAGTCGGCGGAATTGCGGTCGAAACCGTCACCGAAGATGCACACACGGCGCTAAAACTGCAACGCCTGGGCTACAACTCCGCGTATATCAATATCCCGCAAGCAGCTGGACTGGCAACCGAAAGTTTGTCAGCACACATTGGGCAACGGATTCGCTGGGCGCGTGGCATGGCGCAAATTTTCCGGGTGGACAATCCTTTCTTGGGCAAAGGACTTCGGTGGACACAGCGCCTGTGTTATACCAACGCCATGTTGCACTTTTTTAATGGTATTCCGCGCATTATTTTCCTGACCGCGCCGCTGGCGTTCTTAATTTTTCATTCCTACATTATCTATGCGCCGGCGTTATCGGTTGCCCTGTATGTATTGCCGCATATGGCACACGCCACTTTAACCAATTCGCGCACTCAAGGCGAACACCGCAATTCCTTTTGGGCGGAAGTATATGAAACCGTGCTGGCGTGGTACATCGCGCGTCCTACTTTTGTCGCGTTACTCAACCCCACCGCCGGTAAATTTAACGTAACCGCAAAAGGCGGCTCAGTTGAAACTGAGTATTTCGACCAAGCGATTGCACTACCGTATTTAGTGTTAATTGGCGTCAATGTTTTGGGCATTATTTTTGGTTGCTGGTTTTTAATTTATAACCCAGCGAACGAAGTTCCGACCATTTTATTAAATATGTTTTGGGTGCTGTATAACTTGGTTATTTTAGGAGCGGCAGCGTCGGTTGCGTTTGAAAGCAAGCAGGTTAGACTTTCCCATCGCGTTCAAATGAAGATGCCAGCCGTGCTATATTTGGCGAATGGGAAATGTATTCGTGCAGAAACCGTTGATTTTTCAGAAGGTGGCATCGCAATTTTGCCGGCTACCATGCCCAATGTTCAAGCAAAAGACCTGTTGAAATTAGGCTTGTGGCGTGGCGAGGAAGAAAAAGTCTTCCCAGCTCAGGTTATTGCCATCGTCAAAGGGCAATTGCGCTTAAATTGGCTGTTAGATACCCCAGAACAAGAGTCAGATTTGGTACAATGCACCTTTGGTCGCGCTGACGCCTGGATCAATTGGAATGAAGGGCGCGCCATTGATCGACCTTTACACAGCTTGGGTAATATTATGAAAATTGGTTTACTGGGCATCCGGCGATTAGTCGAACACAGCCTACCAAGATTGGCAAACATTACCCGCCACACCGATCGCTATTACAATTTCATAAGTAGTTATTTTCCACGTTCACCTACAACGGTGACTTAATAGCCCGGTTATGAAGACAGACTTTTTTTTACCGCCGCTTTTTTTTAACGCTCGATTAACTTACTTAACCGAGCGTTTTTGTCATCCAAAAAACATGCACGCACGTCTCGGTTTGTCGCAAACAAATGTCTGTAACATTATGATTAAATTGGATATTTTATAATGGTTCGTTTACTGTTCGGACTACTTCCGCTAGTGTTTGGGCTAAGCCTTGCTGCTTGGGCACAAACCAATCAAACCACGGCTGTGGCGCCAATTGGCATGACAGCATCCGGCGTAGCGGCATCTGGCGTACTCGCCACCAATGCAGTGGATTTAAATCCAGAACCGCCGCTCATCACCAAGCAACTGACCATTAAGCAAATTAGCAAGCGCGACGCTTTGCGTTTACGGGGCACGAGTACTGAAGATGGCATCACCTTAGGCGTTCGCCGCGACGAATTAATAACCCATGCGGTGTTTCATTTGCATTACACCTTTTCACCCTCGCTCATTCCCAATGAGTCGCATCTCAAACTGTTCGTTAATGATGAACTAGTGCAAGTTATTCCGGCGCTTAAAGAAACCTTAGGGCAAAATTTAACGCAAGATATTGAAATTGATCCCCGTCTATTTTCCAACCAAACCAACATTAAATTTGAGTTTGTCGGTCATTACAGTCACGATTGTGAAGACGGTTTTCATTCTAGTGTCTGGCTAGAAATCAATGGCAATAGCCTACTTGAGCTTACCGTTAGACCCCTTGCACTGAAAAACGATGTCTCTTTACTACCCGAACCGTTCTTTAATCCGCGCGATTTTAATAACCAAGTGGTCATTCCATTTGTGTTTTCGGCCGCGCCAAGCAAAGAAACGCTTAACGCCGCCGGCATTGTTTCCTCCTGGTTTGGGCAATTAGCCGCTTGGCGCGGCGCACGCTTCCCAACCAGTTTGAATGAGCTGCCGCCCGCCCATGCCATTGTTTTTGTCACCAATGAAGATAGACCGAGTTTCCTAAAAGACCTGGCAACCATTTCAGGCCCTTCTCTAGAAATGATCGAAAATCCCGTCGATCACCGCTCAAAACTCTTGCTGATTAAAGGGCGTAATGGGCAAGAACAAAAAATTGCAGCGCAATCTTTAGTGCTTGGCAACGCCATTTTATCTGGGAGTCAAATCGCCATTCAAAGTGTCAAGCATGAGCCATTGCGGCAAGCGTATGATGCGCCGCTTTGGGTGCGCCTTGATCGGCCGATGAAATTTGGCGAGTTAGTTAAAAATCAGGCCGATTTACAAGTGGAAAGCTACTCGCCGCAGCCCATTCGCATTCCGCTGAGTGTCGCGCCTGATCTATTTACTTGGCGCAGTGGCGGCATCCCAATTGATCTTAAATATCGCTACACCCCGCCTCATCACATCAACGAATCACGCTTGCGTTTTAGTGTCAATGAAGAACTGGTGAAATCTTTTGCGCTATTTCCCGCAGCCGTGCAAGAAACGAATCGCGTGCGTTTACCGCTGATTCGAGAATTGCTATTAGAACAACCCGGCGAATTGATGCTGCCTTCGTTCAAACTGGGCGCAAAAAATGAAATGCAGTTTCAATTTAGCATCGTCCCCGAAAAAGAAGGTTTGTGTCGTGATGGACGAATCGACAACGTCAGCGGGCAAAATATCCGCAACATGATTGATGCCGATTCAACCATTGATTTCAGCGGCTTCCAACATTACGCAGAAATGCCTAATTTGAATTTTTTTGCCAACGCAGGTTTTCCCTTCACGAAATTTGCCGATTTATCACAAACCGTGGTGGTCATGCCGGATCGTCCATCGGTTACCGACATTGAAACGCTGCTAAATGTGATGGCAAAAATGAGCGCAGCAACAGGCTACCCTGCGACGCAATTTAGCATTGCAAATGCCAGCGAAGGTGAGCGGCTAAAAAATGTGGATTTGCTGATTATTGGCGCGTCACTTAACCAAGGTTTGCTAGCGCAATGGGCGGCAAGTTTGCCGATTTCGGTCAATGATGGCACGTTGCGAAATAGCCAATCAAAGCGCGGCGATCGGGGTTGGTTAACATTTCTGGGGTTCGAAACACAAGAACCGAGTGCCGTTTTTACCCAACAGCAGTTAGATCAGAATGGCAGTGTCGCCGCGATTCTTGGCTTTGAATCGCCCTTGACAACACAACGCAGCGTGATCGCCTTAGTTTCAAACCGGCCAGAAGGCATGGCAACGATCTTTGATGCCTTAGAAAAATACACCGCCGATATTCATGGTAGCGTCGCCTTTATTCACCCCACTAAGGCAGAAAGTTTCTTAGTCGGCGACACCTATTTTGTGGGTCACTTACCTTGGCTTACGGCGGTTTGGTACAAGATGGCGAATCACCCCGCCATGCTAGCCTTGTTCGCCTTGCTATCTATTTTAGTGTTCGCTTTTGCTTTATGGAGAACGCTCAAACTGATTGCTGCCAAACGTTTGCGACATTAAATCCGCTATCATTTTAATTTAACTTTCGGTGAACAGATTATAAATAATGAATATAATCAATAAGTTATCATTATTTGCTCTGTGTACATTTTTAAGTATCACTGTTTCGCCTGTGCGCGCACAAACCGGCAACGGCAGCACGACAAGCACTAAAATCACCGTCAAGACTATTCACATTCAAAGTTCGGCTGGTCTATCCGAAAAACAGCTACTCAAAGTGGTCAGTCAAGCTCAAGGACAAACGCTCACTTACGAAGAAATTGTCGAACTAGGTACGCAATTAACTCGCTATTGCCAAGCCCATGGTTTTCCCAAAGCCAGCACCATTGTCCCGGCGCAAAATTTTAAAAATGGCGTGGTCAATTTTCAAATTACGCTGTCTCCCGCTGCCAATTCGCTTCCCAGCGCCAATAAAGGTGCGCTTGCCGTTGTGCCAGTCAACATTGGGCAAACTAATCAAAATGGCGATTCCGTTCAGCAATTATATGCCCGAGCAAAATGGCTTGTTTCACGCGGCAGAAGCGATCTGGCACAAGACGCATTAGATAAATTATTTAGCATTACCAACAACCATCCGGCCGCACTCAGTTTACAGGCGCAACTCTATTTGCAACAAGATGAGCCCGCCAAAGCGCAGTCGATGATTGATCAACTCCGTCGAAACGATCCCGACAATGTGGATTTACGCCGGATTGAATCGCTGATTCGTAGCGAAGGAAAGGACAAGGGCGAACTGCGACGGGCGCGAAACCTCGCGAAAGAAGCCCGCGTGTTGCAACAAAAATTGTCACAGCTACGCAATCAGGGACGCGAACGTGAGGCTGCGGAACAACTTCAGCAAAGGAATGCCCGTTATCAGGAAGCGATTGCCATTTTTGACAAACTGTTCCCTGATGGCTTCCCGAATGACGATTTAGCCTTGGAGTATTGGGACATGGTGTCGAATTTACCGAATGGATGGCAAAACACCCATGACGGACTGAGCAAGCTAGCTAACAGTAATCCGGACAATATGCGCTTTCGTTTAGCGCTGGCCGAACACGAACTTTCACATCCACCGCTTGTGCGCAAAAATTTGCAAATTATTATCGACGCAACCAAAATTGCCGAACATTCAAAGCAAGCTAGAAGTGTGTGGCGACGGGTAGTTTTACGCTTGAGTGATGAGCCAAATTCCCTGCCCTTGCTCAATGAATATATCGCAGCCGAGCCCGATGACAGCGGTGTTCAGGTCAAAATTGATGCCATCAATCAAGCCATTGCCCATCACCAACAACTGATGGCGGATCCCAATTACCGACTACAAAGTGAGGGGCTGGAACTACTGGACAAAGGAGATTTAACCGCAGCAGAACCGCTGTTACTGCAAGCGATGGAGGCGCGCCCAACCGATAGTGAAGTGATAGGCGGAATGGGTTTACTGCGCTTGCGTCAAGGGCGTCATGCCGAAGCGAAAGACTATTTCAAACAGGCTTATCAGCTCAGCACAGACAATAAGAAAAAATGGTACGACTTAGGGAATGTGGCCGATTTTTGGCGCTTGATGCGCGAAGTACGAGAAGCGCGACAAGCAGGTGATTTTGCTTCAGCCAAAGCCAAAGCCAACAGTGCCTTACGTTTAAAACGGAATGAACCGAATGCGTATGCCGCTCTAGGGGATATTGAGACAGATAGTGGTTCGGCCGAAACCGCCAGCGCATTGTATAAAAAAGCCTTAAGTTTTGACCCGTTAAATAGTAGCGCCCTAGAAGGCTTGCTCTCCCTTTCCAGGCGACAAGGAATGACGCAAGCACAACGTTTTGCCAGCACGTTAACGCCTGCACAACGCGAAGTGGTAGGGCAAACATTAAGTAATATGGAAATGGCAAATTTAAAAGCACAAGCGACTGATTCAGATGAGCTTCTTTCTGTGTTAGACCATATACCTGCCGAGCGGCGCAGTAATGAAGTTTGGAGAACTTGGGGCAATGAAATTGCTCAATTAGCCAACTCTCACGCCGAAGCTGGGCGCAAAGATGAGGCAGAGCGTGTGTTAACCGAAGCAGAAACCTTGGCAGAAACCAATGAAGATGCGAATTTAGCGATTGCAGTGGCGTGGGCAAAATTAGGCAATACCGACCATGCTGAAAAAATTTTTGCGCAATTAAAAGCGGCAAAAAGTCCGACTTCTACCCGCTGGAATTTAGCGCACGCTGACTATTTAACGATTAAACACGCGCCCGAATTAGCCGCTGAACTGGACGCCTTGAGGGCACAAACTGAAACCTTGCTGCCCGAAGAACAGCTACGCCTGCATGATTTAACCACCCGATATTACATTGACACCGCCAATGGTTTTCTGCAAAGCAAACGCTACCAGGACGGTCATCAAACCTTAGAAAAACCGCTGACTAATGCGCCTTACCGCGTTTCTTTACTGATGGTTAAAGCACGTCTATTTCAAGCAGAGAAAAAATATCCTGAAGCCAGTACTTTTTACACCGCCATTCTGGGGCTCAATCCGTATGACCCCGATGGACGACAAGGGCTGGTGGAATCCTTATTCGCCAACGGGCACGATGAAGTTGCCCTAGCTCAACTGGATCACTGGGCTGCGCACAGTGAAACGGAAAACCTGCCCAATCAGCAGCAGTTAGTCGATTTGTATTTGCACATTGACGAAGCTGAGCGGGCTCGCAAACTCGTGCAATCCTTGTTGGCCAAGCATCCGTCTGATCCGTATGTGATTAAACAAGCGATGCAAGTCGCGCAACATCAGCGGCAGCAAGATG
>JAVHQT010000038.1:0-16126 GCA_036171275.1 Gallionellaceae bacterium
TACCGGCCTGTCACGCCGGGGGTCGCGGGTTCGAGTCCCGTCCACTCCGCCAATAACCCTTTAATTACGCCACCTTAGTGGCGTTTTTTTTACCCATACTTTCCGTTCTTTTCTAGGATACGAAGCGGCAAGCAATTGCTACTTAAGTCGTACGTGTGATCGGATTGCCCGTGTATTTCAACATGCGTTTGCGACTTTTTAGTTGATGGCAGTCAAATAAAAAGACCGCCTCGAAAATCGAAGCGGTCTTTTACAAAGCGCACCTATTACAAATTTAAAGCTTGTCAATTACCCAATTAAGTTTCTTCCCTGATTGTAAAAAGCCTAAAAGCACGGGGTGCAGCGTCGCTTTTGTTTAATGCAGCGCTTGGTTGACTCGAATTATATCTTCTTCATTTAGGTTGCCTGCTGCTGCTTTTAGCTTTAACTGACTGATTAAATAGGTATATTCGGCTTGGCGTAAGTCTCGACGTGTGGAAAATAGCTGCTGCTGCGCATTGAGTACATCTAAGTTTGTGCGCACACCGACACTTTGCCCAACCTTGCTTGATTCCAATAAACTTTCACTGGATTTTAAGGCTTGCTCTAAGGCTTGCACTTGTGAAATTCCACTCATTACCCCGAGATAAGCCTGACGAGTTTGGACAATCACTGTACGTCGCACATTATCCAGTTCTTTTTTGGCTTTATCGCGTAACGCCTCTGCTTCACGATATTTTGATTGGGTTGCTCCGCCTTGATAAAGCGGGATATTTAACTGTAAGCCGATGTTTTTTTGCTGGGTGTCGGCAGCACCGTAACTGGTCCCGGTAAAAGTGCCGCCATTCGCTGAGTTATAGGAAAAATTGGCGACTAAATCCAAGGTAGGCATATGGCCATCAAAGGCTCGGCTAAGTTCTTTCTCCGCCAATTGCATAGACGCTTCGGCGATTAAAATCTGAGCATTATGCTGTTGCGCATTTTGCAGCCAGCTTTCAACGTCGGTTGGCAAGGGTTGAGTCATTTTGAAGTTTTTGCCCAAGGGGGTCAGAATGCCAGGCGAAACGTTGATTATTTGCTGCAAGGCTTGTCGAGAGACTTCTAAATTATTTTGGGCACTTATTTCTTGTGCGGCGACTAAGTCAAAGCGCGCCTGCGCTTCGTAGGTGTCGGTAATTGTGGACGTACCAACTTCAAAATTGCGCTTAACTTGTTGTAATTGTTCAGTTATTGCTAATTTTTGTGCGGAAATTAGCTGAACCGTATCTTCTGCAATTAGGACATCAAAATACCGTTGTGCGACGCGCAAAATTAAATCGTTTTCGGCTAATTTATATTGTGCATCTGAGATGGCTACTTGCAACTCTGCTTCTGAATACAGCAACCAATTTTGATGACGATAAAGGGGTTGCGACAAACTGATCCCGAATCCCGAATTGTTATATTGTAACGTCCGCGAGCCACCGCTGTATTGGGTGTTGAAATCGTTATACGTCGTGTTTGCCGTTAAGTTTACGTTCGGTAACAGCAAGGCTAAACCTTGCGAAGACTTTTCGGCGCCTGCACGTAGCGATGCCTGTGCGGAAGCGAGTAGCGGGTCTTGAGTCGTTGCCGCACGGTACATTTCCAGCAGATCGGAAGCCAATACTTGACTCGTCATTAAAGAGGCAAGAATCAAAAAAGTTAAACGGGATTGATTCATTTTTTGTTAACCAAATTTTAAATATTAGGAATTTCTAATGTTATCTAAAACCATCGGCTATTTCAAGACGGTAGTAGCCTTGGTGAGTCAACAGACGGTGCTTAAATCAAGCGTTTTTCCTAGTCTAGTCGCAAGGCTTACCACGAACGGAATAAAGCAGGTTATCCTAAACTCAAGCTAAAAAACGAATCGTTCCGGCTGCGGAACATTTTCTAGAGGAGGGATATTGGTTTCAAATAACACTTTGGATTCGAAGCTGTTACTTGTCCGAGTAATAATACAAGCGTGCATTGCTGGCGCATCGCCAATAACAGCAAATAAACGCCCGCCTGTTTTTAACTGATTGAGTAATTTTGTAGGAGGAAGCGGTACCGAGCCACCCAGTAGAATGGCGTCATATTGTGCCTCGCCCCAACCTTCCGCGCCATCGCCAATGGCGCAACTAACATTGGTGAAATGATTGAGTGTCAATTTATGTTCTGCTTTGGCGCTGAGGGTGGCCACAATTTCAACACTGGTGACGTGTGCTGACAAGCTGGCAAGTAGGGCGGTGACAAAGCCGCTGCCTGTACCAATTTCAAGTACGGAGTCACTGGCGTGCAGATTCAGGGATTGTACGGCGCGCGCTTCTAATTTGGGCTCCCACATTCGAATGCCTTCCGCTAACGGAATGGCAACATCCATAAAAGCTAAGGCGTGATGTTCTGCTGGAACAAATTGTTCGCGTTTTATTTTAATCAATAAATCCAAGACGTTAGTGTCAAGTACGTCCCAAGGGCGAATTTGTTGTTCCACCATATTGAAGCGAGTTTGTTCCATGTCGTTGTCCCCTTATTTTTTTGAATTATTAAAATTTGCAGCAAGTATACCAAGCCTATGTAGCAGTCTCAACGCGAAGGAGGGACTGATTTATCCCTTCAGGGTGAATCCTTCGCCAAGCAAAGAAGAGCCTAATCGAATGACAACTAGATAAATATCAAATAAATCATGCACTTAAAATCCAGTATGGATAGAGTGCTCCTTGATTTTTCTAAGGGCTCAAAATGCGCGGTCGGTTTAATCAGAGCTTCCCTACATAAATTGACTGTGTGGTCACTGTTAAGGGGGCTTATTCCGCTGTTTTTTGCCGAGGGCGTTTTCCAACCTTAACCGACATGGTTAATTTTTCTTGGTTACGTATAATCTCAAGTGAAACGTGTTTTCCGGGTGGCAAGCCAGAAATTGTATCTAGCATGACGCTGGAATCGAATAATTTTTGTCCGGCCACAGTCAGTAAAATGTCGCCCGCCTTGATGCCTGCTTGATCAGCAGGACTATCTTTAACGATTTCGGCGATCAACACGCCTTGCGTATCTTTCAACTTAAAGGATTCGGCCAATTCAGGGGTAATTTCCTGAACCGCGATGCCAATCCAGCCGCGTGTCACCGCGCCATTCTGAATAATTTGCTCCATAATACTTTTTGCGATGCTGGCTGGAATTGCAAAACCAATCCCCAGCGAGCCCCCATTGGGTGAGTAAATCGCACTGTTGATGCCGATTAAGTTGCCATTGGCATCAACTAGTGCGCCGCCTGAATTGCCAGGATTGATGGCTGCATCGGTTTGGATGAAATTTTCAAAGGTATTTAAACCGAGGTGATTGCGCTTGAGTGCGCTGACAATTCCCATGGTGACGGTTTGTCCGACACCAAATGGATTGCCGATTGCCAGGACAATATCGCCGACTTTAGACTGTTCGGCGTGGCCAAAAGTAATGGCGGGCAAATTGTTGGCAAGCTCGATTTTAATCACCGCTAAATCGGTTTCAGGGTCAGAGCCAATTATCCGTGCTCGCGCTTTTCTGCCATCAGATAAAGCCACTTCAATCTGGTCGGCACTTTCTATAACATGATGATTGGTAAGAATATATCCATTAGGGCTGACAATTACGCCTGATCCTAAGCTGGAACTTTGCTGTGGCTGATTGTCTTCAAATTGATCCCCAAAGAAAAAACGAAACCTTGGATCGTTCATAAACGGATGGGGTAAGACTTTTACTTGGCTGCTGGTAAATATATTCACCACGGCTGGCATGACTTTTTGCGCAGCTGCACTAAAGCCCACAGAGGGAATCGAGCCATTATTGCTGGCATTTTCATACAAAGTGACGATGCCATTTTTGCTAGAAGAAGGTAGCAAGCTGGGTCTTAAGGTTTGAATAACAAACAGCGCGGCGAGAGCTAAGGTTGTAGCTTGAGCAAACAAGAGCCAGTATTTACGCATGATATGATAGGCAAATCTAAAATTAAGGAAAGTAAAATGCAACTTAATGAGCTGCTTGATTATATCGGAAGCTTGCTCGATTTTCGCAATTTTCGTGATTACTGTCCGAATGGCTTGCAAATTGAGGGGCGCGGTGAAGTTTACCGTATCGCGACGGCGGTGAGCGCCTCACTTGCGGTGTTGGAGGCGGCAACAGCGTGGCGGGCAGATGCGATTATTGTCCATCACGGCTACTTTTGGAAAAATGAAGCGCCAGAAATTATCGGGCTGAAGAAACGTCGGCTGGCGCATTTGTTACGCCATGATGTCAGTTTGCTGGCGTATCACCTGCCCTTGGATGCGCATCCGCTGCTGGGCAACAATGCACAATTGGCAAAGCAGTTGAATTGGCGGGAAGAAGGACGTTTTGGTGAGCAAAATATCGCCTGTTTCGGTCGGCTGCCGCAGCCAAAAACCCCAGTTGAATTGGCAGAAAACATCAGCAAACAGTTACGTCGCACGCCGCAAATAATTGGCGATGACACCCGTCCAATTTCCCGAATTGCTTGGTGTAGCGGTGGGGCGCAAAGCTATTTCGAACAGGCAATTGCGCTTGGTGTCGATGCGTTTATGACCGGAGAAATTTCAGAACCCAGCTACCATTTAGCGCAGGAAAGCGGAGTACGCTTTATCGCCGCCGGACATCACGCTACCGAACGTTGTGGCGTGCAGGCTTTGGGAGAACATCTGGCGACGCAATTCTCTATAGAACATCAATTTTTTGATCAAGAAAACCCTGTGTAACTATATGATTATATTAACTATTTTCGATTTCCGCCCGCGACCATTTTATATTCAAACAAGCGACATTCAATTGCGCCGTTAAACAGCGGCGTGCGGCGCGAGACGGATAGTCGGATAAATTTCGGCATCCGTAAATCGGCGGTGAACAAGTAAGCATTCCAGCCGTTAAATTTCTTTTTCAGCGCATCACCCAATTGCGGATACAACACTTCTAGCTCCGCCAACTCGCCCATGCGTTCGCCATACGGCAAATTAGCCACCATCACGCCGTGTTCGGCTGGGGCGGAAATTTCTAACACGTTCGCTTGTTTCAGTGTCACCGCTTCCAACAAACCCGCATTTTCCAGATTCAAACGCGCAGATTTCAATTCATCACCATATAAATCACTGCCGAAAATCGGCAACGGCTCAACCGGCTTTTGCGCTGCAATCGCTTGTTGGCGCATCTCTTCCCAAGCGGTTTCTTGGCAATTTTTCATCTTTTCAAAGGCAAAATAACGGTCAATACCGGGCGCAATGTTCAGCCACATTTGCGCGGCTTCGAGCAAAAATGTGCCACTGCCGCACATCGGATCCAGCAAGGGTGTGCCGGGTTGCCAACCGGACAGATGCAAAATGCCCGCCGCTAAATTTTCGCGTAAGGGCGCAATATTGGTGTATTGCCGCACGCCGCGCTTGAAAAGCGCATCGCCGGAGGTGTCCAGATATAAAGTGAAACGCGACTCTTCCAGAAAAGCGTGAATGCGCATATCTGGTTCGTGCGTGTTAACGCTGGGACGTTCACCACAGAGTTGACGGAACTTATCGCAAATCGCGTCTTTAATTTTTAAGGTGGCGAAATCCAAACTTTTCAACGGACAACGAATCGCCGCCATATTCACCCGAATGGTGTGCGTCACGTCAAACCAGTTATTCCAAGGCAAGGCAAACGCGGTGTCGTAAATATCTTGTTCGCTGCGGTAATTTTTCATCGCCACGCGCCATAACACGCGGCTGGCAATTCGGCTGTGCAAATTGACGCGATAACAGAGCAACCAGTCACCCGAGAAATGCACGCCGCCTTCGGTTGCGCGAATATCCGTCGCATTTAACGCGCCAAGTTCGGTGCAAAGTGGCGTTTCCAATCCACGCGGACACGGGGCAAAAAAAGCTTCGCTCATAGCGGTTTTACCGTCACTAAAATCACCACAATCAACAAAATAATCACGGGGATTTCGTTAAAAAAACGAAACCAAACATGGCTGTGTTTTTCCGTGCCTTGTTTGAAATCGTTAAGGATTTTGCCGCAATAAAAATGGTAAGCAACCAAGACTAAAACCAAGGTTAATTTAATGTGCAACCACACGCCGGCAAAACCATAGCCTAACCAAAGCCACAGCCCGGTGAGTAGTGCTAATCCGGCAATCGGTGTGACAAAGCGATATAGTTTGTGCGACATCAGCAGCAAGCGCGAACGCTCTTCTGCGCCCGTCACCATCGCCAGATTGACGAAAATTCGCGGCAGATAAAACAGCCCTGCAAACCAACTGGTGACTAAAATAATGTGAAACGCTTTGATCCAGAGCATAAGACTTCCTTGTTAAATATTGCAGTGACAACTGCTTAATGACGAGTAAAAAAAGTGAGGCAATTATAGGTGTTGTTTGTTGTTTTGAATGGTTAAGCGTGTTGTGGACTGCAAGGGCTTGAGTACTCATAGAGTGTTTCGGGGTCAATATCAATATTACCCGGCCATGCCACGGTGCCATTTTCAATAAAAACTGCTTGAAAAATAGTCGCTGATTTAAGCTTAACCCACGGTTTTTGATTGATATATTGCTCCATCGCAAAACACCGTCGCTCACCGTTCTCAAACTCTAAATCCAGAGTGAAATTGGTTTGAGCTTTTACTGCAATTACGTCCAGTAACATCGGGGATGTCCTTTTTTTACTTCAATGGGTCAATACGAAACGGCTCACTACCTTCTTTAGCAAGCTCCCAATCGGCAAGCAATTCTTCTCGGTGCAGATCAATCCACACTTGCACCATGTGTAATTAACGAGGAGGTAATTCACCCGCGAGAGGTTCACAACATCAATCGCGATAGATATCTTAAAATTTTGGTAGCGGACGTGAATGTGCGGCAGGTGATGTTTTTCTTGAATCTCAAAAAACATCGAAACAATAATTCCGTAAAACATACTAATGGTTGGCACGGCGAACCTCCACAATTAACGGGCACGTAATTGTAGCGAATATCAGCAAGCAATTGCTGAGGAAGTGTTGAATGATTTATCCGAGTGCGGCACAAATAAAAACGGCGCGAGGGTTAGTCGCGCCGTTTTTAAGTTGCTATCAAAGAAAACCGTGAGTAATCCGCCTACGCGTCAAACGGATTAAACAGTGCTACGTTAAAACGTTCAAAATCCCGCACGTTTCGCGTTACTACGGTGAGTTTATGTGCAATTGCGCTGGCGGCAATCATGGCATCTTCATAAACCGTATCCGACTGACGGTGCATCAACTTCGCCCAGAGTCGAAAAGTGGCGGCATCCATGGGTAACACGTTGTAAGCTGCAGCGAGTTGATTCGCCCACGTTTCAATTTCGGCGGCTTTGGCAGAATCTTGTTCACGCGTTATTTCAATCCCTGCCTGAATCTCGCCTAAAGTGACTGAGCTCAAATAAAGGTCAGCTTCATCGACTGCTTCAATCCACGCCAGCACAGCACCATGAGGACGGATTTTGCGCAATTCTGAAACGACATTCATATCTAACAAATACATGTTTAAAATCCGCCAACTGAACGCCGTTGTGCAACGCCACACAGCGGTAAATCAAGATCGCCGCGCGCAAAATCAGTCAGTAATAAAGATTTAAGAGACGGACGCGCAGCGGCACTCAGGCGTTTCCATTCGGCAATTGGAATTAAAACGGCTGTTTCCATTCCACGCCGCGTGACCAATTGTGGCCCTTGGTCTATGCAGGCTGTCAATAATTCACTAAAACGGGATTTTGCTTCTTGTACTGGCCAAGTATTCATCATTGCCCCACCTTTAAACTAGTCAGGTAACTAGTCTAATGCAGTTTAGAAAAGTAAACAATGACGAATAAATATAAACGGCGGCATGGTTAATCGGATTATTTTGCTCAGAAATGGGCAGAAGCATTATTGCCGCTGGAATAATAAATCCCACACGCCGTGTCCCAACTTAAGTCCGCGATTTTCAAATTTGGTCAGCGGGCGATAATCAGGTTTCTCGGCATAATCAACTGCGGTATTTTGCAACAAAGGTTCAGCCGTCAGCACTGCTAAAACCTGTTCCGCGTAGTCTTGCCAATCAGTCGCCACGTGAATATAGCCACCCGGTTTAATTTTCTGCACCAACTGGGCGACAAACCGGGCTTGAATCAACCGGCGTTTGTTGTGTCGCGCTTTGTGCCACGGGTCAGGGAAAAAAATATGCACACCATCCAACGTGGCATCCTGCACCATATCGCGTAATACCTCGACTGCGTCGTGTTGAATAATTCGAATGTTTTCAATGCCTTGCGCATCGATCTGCTTTAGCAAGCTGCCCACGCCGGGTGGATGCACTTCTAGCGCCAGATAATTATTTTGCGGATGGGCGCGGGCAATATGCGCAGTTGGCTCGCCCATACCAAAGCCAATTTCTAAAATCGTCGGCGCGTTACGACCGAAAGATTGGGCAAAATCCAAGGTCTGAGCGGCGAAGGGAATGCCGTATTTCGGCATCAAGCTGTCTAAACTTCGTTGTTGCGCGGGAGAAACACGACCTTGGCGCAGCACAAAACTGCGGATGTGCCGATGCTCCATCAGGCTTTGCCAATCAGGCCAGTTGTAGGCGAACTGGGCGCGGCGCTATATAGTTTGCGAGGCATTCGTCCCGCCAGATACGCGGCACGTCCAGCTTCCACCGCTTGTTTCATCGCGGAAGCCATGAGCACGGGTTTTTGCGCGGCGGCAATCGCGGTATTCATCAACACGCCTTGGCAACCTAATTCCATGGCAATAGCGGCATCCGATGCCGTGCCAACACCGGCATCGACAATCACCGGAACTTGGACACGATCCATAATTAATTGCAGATTCCACGGATTCAAAATACCCATGCCAGAACCGATTAACGAGGCGAGGGGCATGATGGCGACACAACCAATATCTTCCAATTGCTTCGCAATAATTGGGTCATCTGAAGTGTAAACCATCACTTGAAAGCCGTCGGCAACCAGCGTTTTCGCAGCAGAAATGGTTTCAATTACATTCGGATAAAGCGACTGCGGATCGCCCAACACTTCCAGCTTGACCAGGCTGTGTCCATCCAGCAATTCACGCGCCAAACGTAATGTACGCACGGCATCGTCAGCGGAATAGCAGCCCGCCGTATTGGGTAACAAGGTGTATTTCGATGGCGGCAAAATATCGAGTAAATTCGGCTCGTTGGGATTTTGTCCAATGTTGCTGCGACGAATAGCGATGGTGATAATTTCCGCACCACTGGCTTCAATCGCGGCTTGGGTTTCAGCAAAATCTTTATATTTGCCGGTGCCGACGAGTAGGCGCGAAGCATAGGTTTTGCCCGCGATGATTAACTGATCTGAGTTCATAGCTTTCTTTTCTAAATAAGGCATTGAGGAAATGCAGAATAAATTACCGATAATTTCATATAACCTATTGATTATTATGTACTTTTTACTTTATTTAACGGATTGTGTGCCTGTCATTCAGCGCTGGCTTTAGCCGCCCCCCACCGCCACGACGATTTCAATTTTGTCACCGTCGGTGAGCGGGCGTTCCGTGAATTGGCTGCGCGGCACGAGTTCGCCATTGCACTCAATCGCCACGCGCTTGCCGGTGAGGTTTAAGCTGGACATCAAATCTGCGAACCGACTTTTAGCAGGAAAAGTTTGCGGCGTTCCATTGATCAATATTGAAATCACGTTAATCCCGATGTCATGTTAAAATAGATTCACATTCTACAGGCGGGTGTAGTTCAATGGTAGAACGAAAGCTTCCCAAGCTTTAGACGTGGGTTCGATCCCCATCACCCGCTCCAAAAATTTCTAACCACCCACCCGATTATTTCAATAACGCCGCAGGATGGCGACAAACCTTTAACCCCTTGAATATAAAGGAATTATTTTTTCCGGGGTAAATTTTCAATTTCGTAAATCCTTTACCGCGTGAGGGCAGGGGGGTTTTCATCAAGTGTTCTGCGCCATCTCCGGCGGCGACAAAATCAATCCAGCGTGTTTCAACGCCTGTTCCTGATGCTTCTAAAATTAACTTCTTTGAGCCTGTTGTTGTCACCCAAGCCTGTAAATAATCTAAGCGACTCAGCGGTTGGTTAAAATTCAGTTCAATAAAGTCGTTAGCAGTGGTTCGTCCGCTGGCAATCCTGCCGCTGGCATCGGTAGCCAAACCCACAACCGCAATTTGAGCACTGACCGGCGAGGGCGCGCATTCACGTTCAGCCCAGGCTGCAGTGCGCAGCAACCATTCGTTATTGTCGATACGATAACGTTCTTCACGCGTTGCACTATCTGGCATGCGATTCACCAGCCGTGCCGGCATTTCCCAAATCAACAATTTCGGTGGGTTGGTTTGAAAAGCATCATTGCTCAAATATGACTCCATGCCGTACCAAGAGCCCTGAATTGCGCTGTTATGCACCGTGAGAATTTCTCGTTGCAACGTGTAATTCAATGCTTCGGCAAAGCCGTACCAGGCAGAATAACTACTGCCCAGCAAGGTTATTGCCAGTGAATTTGTCCCGTTCAAGGTGGTTTCCGAGGCGGTTTTTTTACGCACATAAAACGGTAAGTGCTGCTCATTGCCTGGAATTGGCGAGCCCGCTGGCAATAATTTAGTCATATCGCGTGCTTCGGATAGGTTCATTTTTTTTGCCCATGCGATGTCAAACCGCACGTCGGGAATGCTATTTAGCACCGCCAGCAAGCTGGGCGTTTCATTGATTTTTGCGCGTACCGTTTCTGCTGCCAGCATTGACCCAGCGGGTGCCCAATGCGTATCTAAACGAAAAAATAAAGGCGTGTCACTGTCCCTTTTTGGGCTATTTAAAAATGCCTGACTTAAGTCGGCAACGTTGACTCCAGTATCCTGCAATGTGCGAACCATTGCTTGATAATGGCCTGTCAAATAGGGCGTTAAGCGCACGTCATCAGGCAAGTAGCGTTGGTAAATTTGCGCTTTTAACGGTGGCATGACGAAGATCATGCTGATGCCATTTCGTGCTAACACCTGGTTGATTCCAGCAATCAACTGAATGGATTGCTGGGTATCATGTTCACTACTTGCTTCAGTAAATTCATCGCGTAAAAACAGCCATTCATTTTTACCCAAGAAGCTTTTCCAGCCCATCTCGACATCTTCAGTAGCCATTGCGCTGCAACCTAGAAAAGTGCTGCTCAATAGCAACGCGAAGCAGCTTTGTTTAAAATTCATACTTAATGCAATCCTCAAGATAAAACGATTTATCGAAGTAGATCGGCGGGTTGACGGCATACCTGCAAGTCGTTAAACGTAAATGAGCTGGTCCTGCCGGGGAAAATCCGCAATTTTGTGAATCCTTTGCCATGCGAAGGAAGCGGTGTTGTTAGCTTATGTGGACTTCCATCACCCGCTACCACCACATCAATCCACCGTGTTTCAACTCCCGCTCCGCTAGCTTCTAACAGCAATTTTTTAGAACCACCGGTCAGGACATTGGCCGTTAAATAGTCCAACCTGCTGATTGGCTTGCTAAATTGAATTTCAATAAAATCTTTAGCGGTGGTTTGTCCTGTGCTGACATTTTCGCTGGGTGCTGACAGCAAACCTGCTGCGACAATTTTGGCTTTGATGGCGGAAGGATTGCAAGCACTTTGCACCCACGCGGAGGTGCGTAATAACCATTCTGTGTTATCCGATTGATAGCGCGCCTCACGAAATTTAAAATCTGGTGGGGCACGCATATCTCGTTCGGGAATTTCCCAAATAAACAATTTTGGACGATTGGTTTGAAAAGAGTCATCGCGTAAATACGTTTCGATTCCTTCCCATGCGCCATGCTGCGCCACAACCGAAACAGCCAGCAGGTCTCTTTGCAGGGTATAACGCAAGGCATCTGGAAATTGGTAACGCTGTGCAGAATAACTGCTTCCCATTAGCGCAACCTGGATACGGTGACTTTCGTCTAACAGACCGCCTGTACTGGCAGAGGGTTTTACCACAAAAGGAACCAGCTGTTCGTCGCCAAAAGTGGGGCTGCCTGCGGGTAAATGCTCAACTAATCCGCGTAATTCAGGAGAGCAGCGTTTACGCCGCTCCCAATTGAATAAATAAGGCACTGTTGGAGCTGCATTCATCGCCGTTAATAACAAGGGATTGTGATTAATTTGATCTCGAACCGCTTCGGCAGCCAACATTGCGCCGGACGGTGACCAGTGTGTATCCAACCGAAAAAAGAATGGCGTGTCACTATTTCGTTTAGGGTTGGACATAAAAGGTTGATTTAAATCGATTACATTGACTTTTTCCGCCCGCAACGCGTTGATCATGCGATCATAGTTTTTAACCATATAGGGCGTAATCGGCGCAGTATCAGGCAAATGTTCTGCATAAATGCGCGCTTTGATCGGCACCATCACAAAAGCCATTGCCACGCCGTTTTGCGCCAGTACTTTGTTGAACCGTTGAATTAAATCAATTGAAGTCGCCGTCGCTTTCTCGTCATTCACTTCGGTGTATTCAAACCGAAAAAACAGCCATTCATCCTTGCCGACCAGTCCCAGTGGCTGGCTATCTCCTTGCGCAATAGCCGACTGAAATGTACCACCCAAAACGAACCATAAAAGCCAGTACTGAGTTATTTTAATAAAGGAGTTCAAGTTGAGACTTTCAATTTTTGCTATCGAACTAGGGTTCGGCAGCCTAACGTAATAAATTCTCGGGTTGCCGACATACTTTTAACCCGCTGAAAGAAAAGGAATTGCCTCTTCCAGGAAAAATCTTCAGCTTGGTAAAGCCTTTGCCGAGAGAAGGTAGCGGTGTTTTTAACTGATGTTCAGTGCCATCCCCTGGCATGGCGATTTCAATCCAGCGCGTTTCAACCCCAGCGCCCGAGGCTTCCAGCACCCATTTTTTTGAACCTGACGCGACGGTGGCGACCAAATAATCTAGCCGATCAATAGGCTTGCTAAAGCTTAGTTCGATGTAATCTTTAGTCTCCGTTTTGGCTACACTAATGTTATCGGTGGCTGCGCTCACCAAACCGCCCAAATTAATTTTTGCCTTAACTGGCGAAGCCGTGCAGCTTGTTTGTACCCAAGCAGCGGTGCGTAATAACCATTCGGTATTATCAAAGCGATAACGTTCATCACGGTTTTGGCTATCCGGTGGAACGTGCATCAAACGTTCGGGCATTTCCCAAATAATCAGCTTCGGTTTGTGGGTTTGAAATGCGTCATCGCGTAAATAGGCTTCCATGCCAAACCACGCGCCCGGCATAATGGATTTAGACACCACTAGTTCGCGTTGCAAGGTAAAGCGCAGCGCATCGGGAAATCCGCCGTAAGACTCCCAAGAATTGGAAAAACTACTCCCCACCAAAGCGACTGCAGTGTTACCTTCGCCGAGTAACGCCGCGCTTGCCTGTTGTTTTTTTATAAAAAAAGACACCATAAGTTCATCGGCGAAAACAGGTGAGCCCTCCGGCAAAATCTTAATCATGTCGCGGGACGTAGAAGGCACTTTGCGCTTACTCCAAACCATCTCAAAGCGTTCTTCCGGAATGGCAGTCAATGCTTGTTTTAGTGCGGCATTTCGATCAATTTCTGCTCGAATCGCTTCCGCCGCCAGCATAATTCCAGGCGGTGCCCAATGCGTGTCTAGCCGAAAATACAGGGGCGAATCACTGTCCTTTTTTGGGCTATTTAACAGGGGCGTGTTGAGATCGGCCACATTCACGCCGCCTTCCCGCAACAGCTTAACCATGCGTTCATAATTTGTGTGCATATAGGGATTAAGCGGTTGGTTGTCGGGTAAATGATTGGCATAAAGGCGAGATTTGATGGGCGGCATGGTAAAGACCAGTGCAATCCCATTTCGTTGCAGGACGTTATTTAGCCGCCGTATTAAATCAATGGAAATTTTAGAATTAGCGGCTGTATTGGCATCGATAAATTCTCCCTGATAAAAAAGCCAGTTATCTTTGCCTACGAAACTTTTGGTTTCAAATTGCGTATTTTCCGCTGCGCAAAGCGGTAAAGAGGTCAACCCTAGCGCAAGCGCAATCCAAAAAGAGATTTTTACTAAACGAATATTCATTATTTATGATTCCTTTAAAGCTAGTTTAACTAGTCTAGTTTATTGCCCTGTGTAGCGTTCAACTTTGTTTTGTGTCGTGCGTACGATGATTTTATCCGCAGAACCCGCCAATATCATGAGGCTGTAACTCGCCCCAGCAGACATTTCAATTTGCGTGCGTGCCACAGCGGTTTTGCTGCCAGCGGCGGCGGCGATCAATTCAACCTTGATTGGATTAACCGCAAGTTGCTGGGTGGAACCTTGCCTTAAGTTACTAAATACCTGTGTTTTTCCATCGGCGGTGAACACATCTAAAGCGCCAGATTGTGGACTGAGGTGATAGATTGCCAGTACCGCCTTCAGTTTATTTGAATTGGTTTTATCCTCAAAAATCAAGGGGTTAGCTTTCTTTTGCGGGTTCAGAAAAGCCAGTGTTATGGCATGGCCGCTGTCCACTTCAATGTTGGTCGATGCCCGCGCGACTTTCTGCCCTAGCAACTGTAGCGTCACCGTGTGTTTACCCGTTGCTAAAACCAAATATTCGCCGGCTTCGCCACTCGGCAACGCTTTCTGCCGCAGTTTTCCATCCACCAGCACATCCAGAGCGCCGGTTTTGTTCAAATGAATAATCCGTAAATAAGCCGAATTGGCGGGTGGCTCAGGATCATACAGTGCGGCAGCATTGGTGGCATGAACCTGAAAAATCACCAGCAAGCTGAGCGCGAAACGTAGGAGGGTTGCAGCTAAATACGAAGTATTCATGAGAGCGCTTTCTATAAAAAAGTCAATATAATCATATAGTTAGAATTGAGAGCTGGGCTCAACAGGTAACGGTGGAAAATTAACAGGTTGTGCTGCGGGCTGCCCCAGAGAATAGCGCAAATACACCCCTGCCCGATTGGGAACATAACTATCGGCGCGATCCACTGCGAAATAGCCGCCGACAAAAAACGGTTGCGCAACTTGATATTCTACTGAACCCTGCAAAGAATAGCCCCAGCCACGGCCTGACGAGCGGGTGTAGAGCAAGCCAGATTGTGTTTGCAAATCAGAGCGAGTTGGGAAATGCACTGCTCCATCGGTGATCGAAGTGGAGGTGGAAATACCACCGCGTACTTGGTAGGACAGACGCGGAAAACGTTCGCCATAATTTAAATTGACACCCATCGAGCGGTAATCCAGCGGGCTGAAATAGCCGCCATGTCCAAAGGTATATTCGCCTAGATTATGGCTGTGCCGCCAATAAGCGCCTGATAAACCCAGTGCAAAGCGCTGATTTTCTTCGTTGACAAAATACCAAGAATAAAACGCCATTAAGCGCGCCCTGTCGTTGCTGGCGACATTTTTGCCGGTCAATTTATGTGCATCCAAGGTGGCGGTTAGGCTATATTTTTCGCTATTGCCCAATCCTGTTCCTAAGCGAATACCTGAAGCAACCACGCCGCCCCAAATTTCACCCGAGTTGGGATCGCGTGCTCCGGCGTAGGATAACACGCTGCCGGTCAAGGGTCGGCGTGACAACTCCAGGTCAAAGGACTGTTCGCCGATCTCGGCACGGGTGCTGATACCGCCGACATAATTTGGCACTAGGAAGTTGTTGGGCGTGACGCCCACATCGGCGCGTAACTTGCCGTTGATATAGCCAGCGGTAAAACCAGCGCCTTGCGCAGATTGCGGTAGCAGTGCGGCGTTACAGTTCGGTTGACACAGCTCCATGCTGCCAAAACTGTTGTTGCTGGCTGCTAACGTACCGGCATTCATGCGGATGAGATCGGTGCGAATAAACACTTCGTCATTCGGGTGCCAGCGTCGTTTAAACTCAATCGGCAGTTCCATAATGTTGAACTGAGAAACCCCTGGCGTGCCAATAATGTTACGAAAATCGGCGGCGGCCGAAAGCCAGTTGCCGCGTCGATCAATTAACGCAGCCAGTTTTTTTTCTTGCCAGTCACGGTGAATTTTCTTGGGTGAACCTAGGCGGTTAAAGCCCATTTGCGTATTTCCGGCGGCATCCGTCGCCGCTTCATCTTCGTCATCTTGATTGGCAGGAATTTCACCGCGGGCAAGCGAAATGGACTGCCGCAGATAGGCA
>JAVHQT010000039.1:0-3432 GCA_036171275.1 Gallionellaceae bacterium
CATCGTCAGACTCCTTATAATCAATTCGCCCCTTCAGAAATGTTGGGGCGTTTTGGTTTTTAGCTTTTCTGTTGCATATAGTTTCCATTCGTGAAAAGATGCGACCTCAGATTTTTCACCATTGAATGATTTAACCAGTATACCGAAATTGTAAATTTCTCTTTTCTAATCTATATCCAATGATTATTATCAAATTAATGCAGTCAGTCAGTCAGTCAGTCAGTCAGTCAGTCAGTCAGTCAGTCAGTCAGTGCTGGCATGCATTTTGCACATTGGCGCAATGATGTTCCTCCTGCTGTTATTGGCTTCTTGGCAACACATAAACTACGATTCAGCTAATCTAACGCCTTTCGTTTTTTCTGCGCCCCATTTGGGCGAATTTGCTTTTTGTAGCATCATCGTTGGGATCGTTGTTACTCAATACCATCTTAAATTGCGAGGGGCGAAATGCTCTCCGCTCGCAATTCTCTTCCTTTGGTTGTTGATCTTGACGGCACCCTAATTAAAACTGATTTACTCTTCGAAACTGCCAGTCAATTTTTACTCACCCAGCCTTGGCGTTTATTGGCCTTGCTAAGCTGGTTAGCCACAGGAAAATGCGTCCTAAAAGAACAACTTGCCGCACAGACCGAGATTGATGCTGCGACGTTGCCTTATAACGAAACCTTGCTCACTTGGCTAAAGCAAGAAAAATCGCAAGGTCGGACGCTCATTTTAGCCACTGCCAGCAATATAAAGTTGGCACAGCAGGTGGCGGAACACCTCCAGTTATTTGATGAGGTATTGGCCAGCGATGCCCAAACCAATTTAAAATCCACAGCAAAATGTGCCGCATTAGTTCAGCGCTAAGGTGCGCAACATTATGATTATATAGGGAATGATTCGGTTGATGTGGCAGTCTGGCAAGCAGCCGCACAGGCGCACATTGTCAGTGATTCTCAGTCGCTCATCGATACTTTGCGTCAGCAAGGTAATTTAGGGAAAGTTATTTCCACCGAAAAGCACTCGATGTTTAAAGCAATGTTTAAAGCCATGCGCCCGCATCAGTGGATGAAAAATCTCTTGGTATTTGTGCCGCTGTTAGCCGCTCATCAATACGGTAATGGTGACAGCGTGCTGCAAGGAATTTTAGCTTTTATAATCTTCGGCTTAACCGCTTCCAGCGTTTACCTGTTAAATGACATGGTGGACGTGGGCAACGACCGTCACCATGCCCGCAAGCGTTTTCGTCCTTTTGTTGCCGGCCAACTCAGCTTATTGCAAGGCTGGCTGGCCTGGCCACTCTTACTAATTGGCGCGTTTACCCTTGCGATTAATGTTTTACCCAGCTATTTCGCGTTAAGTTTAGCGGCCTATTTTGTCCTCACCGTGGCGTATTCTTTGCGCCTCAAACAAATTCCGATGATTGACGTACTTACGCTCTCCGGCCTTTACACCCTACGCATCATTGCCGGCGCTGCTGCCATTACCGTACCTTTAACGTTTTGGCTACTCTCATTTTCCATGTTTTTGTTTTTAAGTTTGTCATTCATAAAACGTTTCAGCGAACTTAAAACCGCACGAACAAACAATCAAAACAAACTGATACGCGGACGCGGCTATAACCCCAAGACCTTGAATTAGTGGCTAATTTAGGCGGAAGCGCAGGCTATACGGGCGTGCTCGTGTTGGCGCTGTATATCCAAGACGCGCACACCGCCAACCTTTATGCTACTCCGCAATACATCTGGCTGGCCTGCCCGCTGCTGCTGTATTGGATATCGCGTGCTTGGCTGATTGCACATCGCGGGCAAATGCACGACGACCCCATTGTCTTTGCGCTTAAAGACCGCGTCAGCTGGGTGGTGGTGGCGTTGTTTGTGGCAGTTTTTGTTCTGGCCAAAATCGCTACCTTATGAAATCCATCGCCAATATCGCCGGGCTGTATGCCGTTCTTGCTGTGATTGCCACGGCAGTCAACATTGGCTGTCAGGCATTAGTGATTTGGCTGTATCACGGTGCGTATGCCGTGCCGCTATCAATCTTGGTGGGAACCGCAGCCGGTTTGCCGGTGAAATATGTGTTGGAAAAGCGCCATATCTTTGGCTTTGAGGCCGACAACCTCGCGCACGACGGACGTATGTTTGTGCTTTACAGCGCCATGGGCGCGCTGACGACACTGTTGTTTTGGGGCATGGAATGGACGTTTCACACGGTCTTTGGCACCGATGCGATGCGCTATTTGGGCGGCACCATCGGTCTTACATTGGGCTACGCCATCAAGTATCACCTCGATAAACGCTTTGTGTTCGTGAAGCGAAACCCTGTGGCGGCGTTATGAGCAGCGATCAACTGATTGAACTTCACGGCTGGGGACGTTACCCGCGTCAAACGGTGCGGACGTGCCGACCTCGCACGGCAACCGAATGTGCAGCAAAGGTTGCAAGTGCAGCACCGCTCATCGCTCACGGTTTGGGGCGCAGCTATGGAGACAGCGCCTTGGCGCAGCAAGTATTGAACACCCAAGCACTCGATAATTTTGTTGCATTTGACGAAGATACAGGCGTACTGACCTGTTCGTGTGGCGTGTCGCTGGATGCCACTTTGCACACCTTCGTGCCGCGCGGCTGGTTTTTGCCGGTCACGCCCGGCACCCGCTTTGTCACCGTGGGCGGTGCGATTGCCAGCGACGTGCATGGCAAAAATCATCACGGTGCAGGCACTTTTGGTCAGCACATACAACGCCTAACGCTGCTGTTGGGTAATGGCGAAATCGTCACCGCTTCGCCCACAGAAAACACTGATTTATTTACCGCGACTTGTGGCGGAATGGGGCTAACCGGCCTCATCTTGCAAGCCACGTTAACGTTGAAACGCATTGCCAGCAGCGACATTTTGCAAACCACCCTCAAAGTGCCCAATCTGCAAGCCGCACTCGATGCCTTTGAACAGCACGCTGCCAGCACCTACACCGTTGCATGGATCGACTGTTTGGCAAAAGGCGACAGTATGGGGCGCTCACTGTTAATGCTGGGTGAGCACGCCAACGATGGAAAATTGCACGTGCAAACTAAACCACCGTTACCCGTGCCGTTTGACTTGCCCGCAGCACTGCTCAATCACGCCAGTGTACAAGCCTTCAACAGCCTGTATTACGGCAGAATTCGTCGGCACGTCAGTCGACAACAATTGCCCTTTGAACCCTACTTTTACCCTCTGGATGCGATTGGTCAATGGAACCGCATGTATGGCAAGCCTGGCTTTGTACAATACCAGTTTGTGCTGCCGCAGGCGGCCGGCGTTTCGGGTTTGCGTGAAGTGCTGACGGCCATTGCCGCGTCCGGTCGCGGCTCATTTTTGGCAGTACTTAAAGTGTTTGGTGCAGCCAATTCAAATTTATGGCTCTATGTGAAATACAGTGGGTAATTGAATTTCAACTTACCGCACAAAAAG
>JAVHQT010000040.1:0-45288 GCA_036171275.1 Gallionellaceae bacterium
ATCCGCAAAATCAAAGCATTTTTGGATGAAAAATCCCTGCCCAAAGAGAAAAAAGCACTGATCGAAAGAACCCTGCAAAACACCCTCACCACCGGCAATATCAACACAGTTGAAAACGGCGAAAGCCAGCTCAAGCGCGTGTTTGTGAAGATTGTAGATGACTTATTGCATTGCAAACCCTGTAGCAACTTTCCCAAAAAATTCAATTACGATAGATATTTTGGGCAATACTTTTTATCGAAATTATGATTTTGGTGCGGGGGATGATACGGGGGTGTACTGGCACAGTAAAAAAGACTATTCCAAAAAAGCAATGCTGTTTTTTGCAACATCAATGGGTAAATCAATTTTTGGAAAATTTGATTTTGGGAAAAAGTTAAGAAGCTCGCAAAGCCTAAACTTCAAGATGAATCTTCCCACCAAAAACCACCAACCTGATTATGCCCTCATGGAAACCTTGATTTCTGCAATTCAAAAACTCGTCATCAAAAACGTGGTGTTATACGCAGACAGAAAAATTGCCGCTACCCAAGGCATTCAGGCATTGGCAACAAAGGGGAAATAGCACTTCATGCCCAAACAAAACAAAGCAAACGAACCCATCGCGCTGACCCACCCACCGACGGGTTACGCCGATTGGCTGGCTGACTTAAAAGCGCGCATTCATCAAGCTCAACAGCGTTCGGCGCTGGCGGTGAACCGTGAGTTGGTGCTGCTCTATTGGCAAATTGGGTGTGACATTTTGGAGCGTCAATCCAAGCAAGGTTGGGGCGCAAAAGTCATCAAGCGTCTGGCGCATAATTGACGCACTGCGTTCCCTGATATGAAGGGGTTTTCACGTGCTAACTTGATGTGTATACGTGCATTGGTCGAAGCCTAGTCAGATGCAGTAATTGTCAAACAAGGCTGTTGCAAATTGCTTTGAAAACATAATATTGAGCCAGAGTTAGGCGGGATAGAAAATGAGCACACCACGTTTTATTACGTATTTATTGGCCACCTTACTGGCCATCGTCACTTATTTTTACGGACTAGACAGTCCGCATATTCCCAAAAATGGTGACGAATTTCCCTACGCTCACATCACGCGGCTAACGGCACAAAGTGGACATTGGTTGCCGCTGCAATCCGAACTTGACCACATGCGCAACACCAAACCGCCGCTGCTATTTTGGCAAGGCATCGCCTCCACGTCGTGGGGGCAGCATTGGGATTGGTGGCATTTGCGTTATCCGAGCGTGATTTATACCCTGCTGACGGCGCTGCTGATTGCGTTGCTAACACATAAACTTCTTATAAATCAAAGAGATAGAAAAAATGCACTGGAAGGTGCGTTTATCGCTGGTTTAACCTATCTGGCTTTTTTCAGCAGTTACCGTTTTGGTCGTCCGTTTCTGGTCAATCCAGCTGAAAACTTCTGGTTTTTCTTGCCCTTTTTTAGCTTGTTGTATTGGCGCAACGCCTTTGCCTCGCGTTGGCAATGGCCGTTGCTGATCGGCGCCGTGGTTGGCATCGGGTTGCTGTACAAATCGTTCGCGCTATTAGCGCCCGTCACCTTGGCACTGAGCGCTTGGTATTGGCAACAGCGTCGCTATCAATGGCGAGTATTTTTGCGCCAAGATATAACTAAAATCATCCTCATTGGCAGCGTCTCCTTGGCAATTTTCGCCTTATGGTTTGCCTTAGATCCTAATCCGCAAGCGGTGTGGCGCGAATTTATCATCGGCGAAAATGCCGGCAAATTTGCCGCGCACGGTGCCTCTTATTGGGCGACTTTATTTTGGGGTGGCAGCAGCGTGTGGGCGTTGTTGCTCGGCTATCCGATGAACGCCGGATTGTTGGCATTTCCGGTTTTCGCGCTAGCGTGGCTCAGTTTTCGCCGTCGCCACGCCTTAAGTGACGCCGAAAAAATGCTTTGGATGTGGATGGCGGCGCTGTTTATTGTGTTCACCTTACCCAGCCAGCGCACCGCCCGCTATTTGCTGGACGCAATGCCGGGTTTGGCAATTGTGCTGGCGCTTAACTGGTCGCGCATCCCGCGTGTCGCATTGGTCGCTAGCTTGTTTTTTGCCGCGCTTGTGCTGAGTTTAATCGGATTTTTGTCGTGGCGTTTACAAACTGAGATTGCAAATAACTCAATATATTCAATAGGTTACGTTATTTTGCTTGGACTAACTAGTGCGCTCACGCTATTGGCGATTTTCTGGCAAACCCGTTTGTTAACCAACGTCGTGGCGCTGTTGGTGCTGCTGACGCTGGCAGCTTTTTTGCGTCCGTTCGACGGTGCGGCGGGGCAATTTAGCGTTGAGGCGCAGCGCTTAGTGAGCGGCAAAGACGTGGGCACGCCCTGCAATTTTCGCGCCGTGGACGAAGGGTATCGTTTTCTGTTGCCGGGGGCAAACGTGGCAGGCTATGCCGATAGTCCGGCGCAAACGGCGCAGCAATTGGCGGAACAATTCCCGTATTTTGCCCTGCAACTGCCGCTGAATACGGCTTGTGAGGGCTGCAAAATTATCGGGCAACGCCTTGAAATTCGCAGTCGCCATTCGCCACAAGATTTACAAAAAATCCTGCACGGCGATGTATTTCAGCAGCTTTTTGTGCAGGAATATCTCATTCAATCACCGCATACCCTGTTCACCCGTGCGCTGACCGAGGCGTGTCGATGAAGACCAAGGATGAAATCGAGAAAGTTGATCAAACCCCCGTTCGCCCTGAGTTTGTCGAAGGGGGTTTAATCGGCACATGGTTCGACAAGCTCACCACGAACGGGTTAAATATGTATGCGTTGTTGATTGCCCTCGCGTTTTCCGCCGGGTTTTATAAAGTTGCGCAGCAGCCCGCTGCCAGTGCGTTTCAAACAGCCGCGCCCGTTTTGCTGCCCGTTGCCGCGCCGCGTTTTGAAACACATTTCGCCTCGCAAAAATTATTTACCCAAGTCCATGCTGCTTCCGCCATTGCCTTAAAAAATGGACAGATTCGCGCTTTCTGGTTTTCTGGCAGCCGCGAAGGCGCGAAAGATGTGGCGATTCACAGCGCGGTATTTGACCCGACGATTTCGCGTTGGAGTGAGGAAGGCGTGCTCGTCACCCGCGCACAAACCCAAACCGCGCTGCATCGCTATGTGGCAAAAGTCGGCAATCCGGTGGTGAGCCGCACGGCGGACGGCAGCTTGCGGCTGTTTTACGTCAGCGTGTCGCTGGGTGGCTGGGCGGGCAGTGCGTTGAACACGATGACCTCAAACGATGAAGGCGCGAGTTGGAGCGCGCCGCGCCGCCTGATCACCTCGCCGTTTCTTAATATCAGCACGTTGGTGAAAGGCGCGCCTTTTTTGTATCAGGATGGCACGCTTGGTGTGCCGGTGTACCACGAGTTCATCAGTAAATTTGCCGAATTGCTGCGCGTTGATCAAAACGGCGTGGTGTTGGATAAACAGCGTTTGGTGCGGGGCGGGGTGGGAACATTGCAACCCGTTGTTTTTATTCAGAATAGTCAACAGGCGACGATTTTAATGCGCGATGCCGGCGCGTCCAATCAGCATCGCGTATTGACGGTCAGCAGCCCAGATGCGGGGCAACATTGGTCGCCCATGCAGGCTAGCGAACTCGCCAATCCGGACGCGGCACTGACCGGCGTGACGCTGGCAAATGGGCAGATGTTGGCGGTGCTAAATAACCAAGCGCGGGGGCGTGATTCCTTGGCGTTGCTGATTGCGAGCGCCGAGGGAACGCAGTGGAAAACCTTAAAAGTGCTGGAAAATCAACAGGATGCACCAACTGAATTCGCCGCTTATGCGCAGCAAACAGCGCAGTTGATTCAGCAAACGCAACACAGTAATGCCAGCGCAGCACAAGTTAACTCGACGCAGCGCATCACCTGCGCTGCAGAACGTTGTCGCTACGAATTTTCTTATCCGTATTTAATCCAAACGCCCAGTGGTGATTTTCATCTGTTTTACACATGGAATCGCACTTTCATCAAACACGTGTGGTTTAACCAAAGCTGGTTAAATCAGCGTATCGCCGGACGCAATCACGATGCAACTCACTGATATAACAGGAATAAGTGGTGTCGCGCTGGCATTGGTTTGGCTGGCGTTGCGACTGCTGAACAGAAACAAATCCGCAATCTCCCCACCGTTCGCCCTGAGCTTATCGAAAGCGCGTTCATGGTTCGACCAGCTCACCACGAACGGATTTAAGAGATTTTCCCTCGGTTTATTTGTGTTGCTGGCAATGCTGATTCCGTGGGGCGGCGTGTCGCTGGCAGAATTCGTGCGTGGCATCAGCGGGGATTTGAGTATCAGTACGGTGCTGCTCATACTGGTGCAGCAATTTGCAGGCAAACCGCTTAATTTACGACCGTTTTTTGGGCTAATCGCGCTGGCCTCGCTGGCGCTGTACCCGTTTGCGCTGGGCTTGACCTTGTTTGATAGCTATCGAATTGGATTTGGTAACTACCTGTTTTTATTGACTATTTTGACAATCACTCTGCTTGCGCTTTGGAAAAACCAAAAGCTGATTGCGAGTGTGCTCAGCCTTGCCGTGTTGGCGTGGAGCGTTGGTTATTACGAATCAAGCAACGTGTGGGATTACCTGCTCGACCCGTGGCTGACAATCGTGGCTTGGGTGACGTTACTCCGCAAGCGCTCATAAAACGCCAGCATTTTTTCGGCCTGTTTCTGTGCCGACCAAGTATGAGCGTACTCTCGCCCCAGTTCGGATAAGGTTTGTTGAGCATCCTTGTCATTGAGTAACTGTATGATTTTATTGGAAAAATCGCTTAATTCTTCCCGTGCAATCCACACGCCCTGACCTTCACGCAACACATCTTTAGTTCCTAGTTCGGCAGTCGAAACCACGGGTACTCCCTGCGCCATCGCTTCGAGCAATACCAAACCTTGGGTTTCGGTGCGCGAGGAAAAGACAAAAATATCGGCGGCGCAATAACAGCTATTTAATTCGGTGCTGCGATCCAGATAGCCAATAAATTGCACGGAATCTTGCAGTTTTAATTGTGCAACTTGCTGTGTCAGGCTTTCTTTTGCCGGGCCTTCGCCCGCGATGACGAATAAAATTTCTGGAATGCTGTGTCGAACTTGAGCGACGACTTGCAGTAAAAAATCAATATTTTTTTCGTGCGCCACGCGGCCCACAAAGAGCAGGGTTGGACGTTCTTGTGGAATGCCAAATTTTTCGCGGAATGCGCTGCGATTGCCAGGAATAAAACGCTGCGCCTCGATGCCGGTGGCAATGACGTCGGCGGCTGTGGTGATGCCGTAGCTTTTCAAAATAGCCAGCATGGGATATGACGGCACAATCATGCCGTGCAAGCGGTTGCCTTGCTGACGCGAAATGCGTTGCGCGACCCAGCGACTGAAGGCATTGGGCAGTAGAGGAAGGTAGTGGTGCAAATAGGCTTCAAAAAAGGTGTGGTACGTTTCTACGCAGGGAATCTTCAGTAGTTTAGATAATTTTAAGCCGAGGTAGTGCGCCACAAACGGCGTTTGAATGTGGATCAGGTCGTATTTTTCTTCGCGTAAGCGTTCGAGTTGTTGCAGGGCGACGCCATAGCGCATCAAATAATCTTCGGGATCAAACGGCAATTGGCGTGCGGGAATGCGAACAATATCGGTTTCGTCTGCGCAACGGCTGGCATATTCCGGCGCGATTAAATGCACGGTGTGACCGAGTTCGCGCAGGTTGCGTCTAAAAGTTTCAATCGAAGTGGAAACGCCATTGACGCGTGGAAAATAAACATCCGAAATAAATAAGATTTTCATATGGTAACTCATTGATTATATTGACTTAAATTTAAAGCATTCGGTGTAGTTGAGCTAGGCGCATTCCAGTAAACCAGTTCCATGCGACCATCCAAATGTTCGACAATTGCGCTGCAACTATCCACCCAGTCGCCGCAATTTAGATACCTTAAACCGTCAATTTCTTTCATCATCGGCCAGTGAATATGGCCGCAAATTGCGCCGTCTAAACCCTGTTCTTTGGCATGACGCATCACCGAATCTTCAAAGCTAAAAATAAAACTCACCGCCGTTTTAACCTTGCGTTTGGCATAGCCCGCCAGAGACCAGTAGCCCGGACGTTTAAAGGTGCGCCGCAGCCACGAAAGATAAATATTCAATCTAACCAATAAGTTATAAGCCATGTCACCCAAAACGGCGACCCATTTGTGGTACCGAGTGACTTGATCAAATTCGTCGCCATGCATCAATAAATAGCGTTTTCCATCGGCAGCGGTATGAATATATTCATGCGCCACCAGCACGTCGCCGAACGAAGTGCCGACATATTCACGAATGGCTTCGTCATGGTTGCCAGGGATAAAAATAACCTGCTCGCCATGCCGGGCGCGGCGCAACATTTTTTGCACAAAGGTATTTTGGGCGGGCGTCCAATGAATGCCGCCACGGCTCATTGCCCACAAATCAACAATGTCGCCGAGCAAAAACACATTCTCTGAAGTGTAATTTTTTAAAAAATTGAGCAACTGATCGGCTTGGCAGGCTTTAGTGCCAAGATGAATGTCGGACAGAAAAATTGAGCGAACCGGTTGCATCGTTAACGCGCTTCCTTTTTGCAACCAAATATCAGATGACTAGGTATGTTTTTCATGGTGATAGATTGGCACAGAGGGGTGACAAATTTGTGACAGTTAGATTGCTGAAATGTGAATTTTTGCGGTCTCGAAAAAAATCAAAACGTCATCATTGCGTCATATTGATCTGGCATTGTGGCGAGTGAAAATGATCGTTAAACCACTCAGCGAGGAATCTATGCCAGCAGCTTTATTGATTGAAAAAAACGTAACATCTGCCCGTGTGCCTTATGTTGAAGGCTTGGTTTTGGCGCAAAGTCAGTCTCCGTTGCAACTTATTTTGCAGCAGCGTCGGTTAAGTGCGCTTTTTCAACCAATTTTGGATTTAAAGAGCGGTGAGTTTTTGGGGTTTGAAGGTCTGATTCGTGGCCCAGCCGATAGTCCTTTGCATTCTCCTATTAACTTATTCGCCGCCGCAAAGCATGAAAATTTGCAGCTTGAAGTTGAAATGTTGTCGCGCCAAATGGTGCTAGAAGCCTTCGCGATGCAAAATTTGCCGGGAAACTTATTCTTAAATGTTAGCCCCGACACGCTGACGCACCCCAGTTTTAAAAATGGTCAGACTCTGGCGTATTTGCAAGAGTTAGGAATTGACCCGACACGGGTGATTATTGAGATTACAGAAAATCAACCGACTTTTGATTTTGAAGGAATGCGCAGCGCCTTGCTGCATTACCGTTCGATGGGTTTCAAAATTGCCATTGATGATTTGGGCGAAGGATTTTCGAGTTTGCGTTTGTGGTCAGAATTGCGTCCTGAGTATATTAAGGTGGATATGCACTTCGTTCAGGGCATAGATCGCGATCCGATTAAGCTGCAGTTTTTGAAGTCAATTCAGCAAATTGCCGAAAGTTGCGGTACGTATGTGATTGCCGAAGGTGTGGAAACGGAAGCTGAATTGCGCGTCGTAAAAGATATTGGGATAGCCTTGGGGCAGGGTTATTTTATTGCGCGACCAAGCCCGACGCCGCCTTTGCTGGTGTGTGCAAAAACCAGTGAAATAATCAATTCGTCAAATATTGCCATTTTCCCGAAAACGGAATTTAGACACAGCAATCAAATGTGTGCTTATAAACTGCTGACTTACGTTGAACCGGTGCCGCCTGAAACCTTAAATGAACACGTGATGGAACGCTTTAATGCAAACCTCGCTTTACGCATTATTCCGGTGGTTAAAGCGGGTAAGCCGATTGGCTTGATTAACCGATACCAGTTTATTGATTGTTTTTCTAAACCCTTCCAACGAGAGCTGAAAGGCAAAAAGCAGTGTGAGGAATTGATTAACCGCGATTTATTATTGGTCGAAAAAAATATGCCGATTGAAGAGCTGAGTCATTTTTTGGCTGAATCCGATAGCCGTCACTTTGCCGATGGCTTTGCGATTACTGAAAATGGTCGCTATATTGGCGTGGCAACGGGACAAGATTTATTGCGTGAATTGACGCAAATGCAATTAGAGGCGGCGCGATATGCCAACCCATTGACTTTGTTGCCGGGCAACGTGCCAATCAACGAACATATTGAACGCTTATTGGGGGCGCAAACTTCGTTTGTCGCTTGCTATTGTGATCTTGATCATTTCAAGCCGTTTAATGACAGCTATAGCTATCGCAAAGGGGATGAAATGATTCAGCTCACGGGGCGAATTTTGAGCTGGGCGTGTGATCCTAAACAAGATTTTATTGGCCACATTGGTGGCGATGATTTTATTTTGCTGATGCAAAGCCGCGATTGGAAAGTGCGCTGTGAAAATGCCTTGCGCTCTTTTGAACAAGCCGCCTCATTGTTGTTTCAAGACGCGCATCTTAAAGCGGGCGGCTATACCAGTGAAGGGCGTGATGGGCTGGTGACGCTACACCCGTTAACCAGTCTTTCCATTGGCGCAATTGTGGTTTCGCCAAAGCGTTTTAACTCACATCACGAAGTGTCTGCCGCAATGAGCCAAGCAAAAAAAATGGCTAAAAAAATGAACGGCAATAGCTTGTTTGTTGAGCAACGTAACGCGTGCAACTGATGAACCCGTGCTGATTGCGCCTCAGGTAGTAGCAAAAAAAGCCAGCGCTTACCTGGATTAAGGCATTCAAAAAATTGCATCAAAGTGGTCGCAATATATTACGATTGCGACCTTATTTTTTTGCTAAGCCTTCGCGCGGCTTTTTAAGTTCACTATGAAATTTTCTGCATACCAAGCGAGCCGTATCGGTGGACGAAAATATAATCAAGATCGCGTTGCTTACGCCTATACGGATTGCACTCTTTTGCTGGTTTTAGCTGATGGCATGGGCGGGCATTTGCATGGTGAATTGGCGGCGCAAATTGCCATTGATACTTTTATGCATGGGTTTTCGGTGGCAGCTCAACCGCGTATAGCCAACCCTGAACAGTTTTTACGTGACATGACTACGCTCGCTCATCAAGCGATTATGCGCTACTCGGCGGAGCATCAATTAGCCGGACATCCTGGCACGACCTGCGTTGCTGCCTTAGTGCAAGACGGTGTCGTCAGCTGGGCTCACGCGGGCGACTCAAGATTTTATTTACTTAGAAATCAACAGGTTGCAGCGGTAACGCACGATCATTCTGCTGTGCAGCAATGGGCGGATTGGGGAGTTATTTCGCATGACGAAATGAAAACTCACCCCGACCGCAACAAAATTACCAATTGTTTGGGTGCAATTGAAGACGAATTTTATGTCGAATCCTCGTCGGCGACAGCCGTGCAAACAGGCGACATTTTGCTGTTGTGTAGCGATGGTTTGTGGAGTCCTTTGCAAGACAGTGAAATGATTCTCGGTTTAGCGCAAACCTCGCTCTTTACGGCTTTAGACGACTTAATCGGCGAAGCCTTGCGCCGTGATCCGGTGCGGGCGGATAACGCCAGCGCGGTGGTGGTGCGCTTAGGCGTGGCAGAACAAGAACAGTCGGCTGTACTGCCGGTTTGCATTGTACTGCCATGCCAGGATTAAGCTTTTTGGGGTTTGACCTGGGCGCGTACCCCAAAAAGCAAAGCCCTCAGGCTGCACCCGTCACCCCTTAAAAATGAGGTGAACTAGCGGGTAGTTCTTTTGCTTAAACTCAACGTGCCGCTTGTGTGTGTGCTCAATCGTATTTTTTTAAGTCTTTAATCAATTCCCGTGTATGCAAAACCGTGCCGCCGAGATGATGATTGAGTAGCATTCGCATCAATTGTTTACCTTGGCGCGCGCTCTGAACATCGCGGTAATCGTCCGCCGCCATATCCAACAAAGTTTTACCTTTTACCGTCAAACCGCCACTGAGCGCATTCGAGTCTGTCACCGCGCCGTGTTCCAAAATATAGCGGTAATTTTTCTCCGAGGCGATGGGAAGTCCGCTATCCGCCTCGCGTTCTAGCAGCAGCGCATAGCCCAATTCTTGCAATAGATGTTTTTCAAAACAACGCAAGGTGGCGGCATGATCTTCTTCTTTGACTAAGCGCTGCAAAGTTTGTTGATAATAATCAAAGAGTTGCTCGTGCGGGTCGTCGCGGGCGGTCAAATTTAGTAACAACTCGTTTAAATAAAAGCCGCACATCAGCGCCGTGCCTTGCAGTTGCGGCTGCCCACCTTGCCATTCGGCACTGTGCAAAGTGCGCAATTCCTGTTTGCCAAACCAGCTTAAATTGAGCGGTTGAAAACTCATCAACAAGCCGCGCAAAGCTGATTTTGGACGACGTGCGCCGCGCGCCACCAGCGGAATCCGACCGTGTTGACGGCTGAAAACGTCCAAAATTAAACTGGTTTCGCGGAACGGATAACTGTGCAGCACAAACGAAAGTTCATCTTGAATGCGCTGTTTGCTGGCGGTGTTCATGTGCTAATGATTGATTTTAATCAGGTAGGGTTTGGGGGGGTAAAGTGCATTTGCTTGATGAATTGTAACAGGAGGGCTCACGGTTTCATCATCATGCACGCGCTATATTTCCAGCTATTATCGGCGCGTTATTGATTGCCAGTCAATGTAGGTAAGTTGGCTAGTAATCAGTATTTAGTGATTGAAATAAATCCGTTTTAAGAGGTTTTGTGGTGTTAAGGAAACACTGATTAAATCAACTGTTCGCCCTGAGCCCTTCGTCTAGCTCAGGAGTGCCTTGTCGAAGGGTGAATTTAACATATTGATTTATTTGAGTTTTATTCCGTTATGGTTCGACAAGCTCACCACGAACGGAATAAATCAGCGCTTCCCTAATTGAGATAAGTGTGTTTAGCATTGTTTATGTGTGTCAACGTATGGAAATGACGTTCTTGAAAATTAGCGATTAAAAATTGATGCCCATACCCAAAGTCAGTGTATCTATTTCTGCCAAACCTGAGTCGCCCGTATTGTAGTGATCCCAGTCTAAACGCACGAAACCGGGAGAATCCGGTTGGTCAAACCTTAAGCCGAGCCCATAAGTAACATCTGTCCTTGTGATGCAGTTAGCGCAAACGCCCGCCCAGTCCGATGTGGTTTTTATGCTGGAACTGCCGAGCTTGCCAAATACAGTGTATAGATTGCCCAAAGGGAGTAATCCGACCGCGCTTAAATTCCAACTTTGCGTTCTAAAAGAAATGTTCGCCGCTAGCGGAATGTTGGGTTTGATTGTGGCAGTTGCTGAATAGTTGTAGCTATATTTGCCTAAATCAACAAATCCGCCTTCAACGGCGAAGTTGGAATGGAAGCGGTATCCCAATTGAAATTTATACGCATTTTGCGGCCGATTGGTCACGGTTGAAGAAATACCACTAAGCCCAGCGCTAGTGAGGCTTGCGTCCACTAGGTTTTTATTTAAACTGGCAGAATTAAAACCCGCAGCGGCAAATAGGTACAGACCGTTGGTGTTCACAAAAGTTGTTTTTTCGCCAACGTATCCGTTCACCACCACTCCGTCAGCGTTAGCGATCGTCGCTGCTAACAAAGCTGTAATACCAATAAAATTTCCCAGCATTTTCTTCATCTTAAATCCTCATTTATTTCAATTGGTTACGTCTGTCGATTTGGAACAACGGGCGCGAATTTAGATTATATTCCGTGGACTGTCAATCGCATAAACCGCACCGTTGCGGCTATGAAAAATCGTATGGAAGAGATATGTCAGTGTCTGGGCGGAAACGTGAAAATGTTACGTCAGGGGTTAGGCATTTCGCAGGTGGAGTTGGCTTTTCAGGCAGAGCTGGATCGAACTTACATTTCTCAGATTGAGCGCGGGGTGAGCAATCCTTCCATCTTTGTGTTGTTGAAAGTGGCGAACGCACTGAACGTAGAGTTAGTTGAGTTGCTAATAAATTCAAATAAATCAACGAGTTGATTTATTTTTACGGTGCTGTCATTTCTACAATAAGCATCTATTAAGTTGCTTTGGCAGTTTAATTTCGCTCCAGTTGGATCTCGTTTAATCACTAATCGCTAGTTGTTTCAGCAAACTACGTACTGGGGTGGGTATTGCCGAATCCAGTGCATCAGCTATTTTCATCCACTCACGATTTGATGCTTCAACCCATTGCGGTTTATGGGTGACGCGCAGGCTTAGGGGCGTGATGTGCAGTTTGAAATGCGTAAATAGATGGGTGAGTTTTGGCAGTTCATCGCGTTCGTTTATCGTCAGCCCGTTCCGCAGCAAATAATCATCTATTTCTTTAGATTCATCCACTTGCGGTGGACACCACAAACCGCCCCAAATGCCGCTGCTCGGACGTTTATCCAGCAGAATTTCGTCACCGTGCAGCAGCAATAAAAAGGTAGTGGATTTTTCTGGCACCGCTTTGCGTGGTCGCGGCGTGGGAAGTTCGTTCACGCGCTGGTTTTGCAAAGCTAGACAATCTGCGCTCACCGGACACTGCTCACATTTCGGTTTGCTGCGAGTGCAAATAGTTGCCCCCATGTCCATCAACGCCTGTGTGTAGGTGGCAAAATTACGCCGTTCTTCGGTGGCACGAGGGGCTTGGGGCAGCAGTGCTTCGGCGAATTGCCATAACTTTTCTGCCACTTTTTTGTTGCCCGCCCAGCCGTCAATCGCGCCATAACGCGCCAGTAGCCGTTTGACGTTGCCGTCTAAAATTGCTCGCCGTTGTTGGTAAGCCAGCGCACAAATGGCAGCGGCGGTGGAACGTCCGATGCCCGGAAGTTCGACAATTTGTTCAAACTGGCGCGGGAATTCACCCTGATATTTTTCCACGATTATTTTGGCGGCTTTGTGCAGATTTCGACCACGCGCGTAGTAGCCTAGCCCACTCCAGTGCGCTAAAACTTCTTCTTCAGTCGCGGCGGCGAGTTTTGTAACATCTTGAAAAGATTGAATAAATTTTAAATAATATGGAATGACGGTGCTGACTTGTGTTTGCTGCAACATGATTTCAGACAGCCAAACGCGATACGCATCCGCGCCTTGCCAAGGCAGATCGTGGCGACCGTGTTGCTGCTGCCAAGTAATGAGTCGAGCCGAAAACGTGTTCATAACAGACAAAATAAAACGAGGTCAAAATGACCTCGTTGAGCAGACAGTCGTGCTGGGTTATTCCGGCAAGGCAATTTGGTTGTTGGTATTGAATTGATAGTCTTTAAAAATGTGTTCTGCCGATAATAATTGGTAAGTTCCATCGGCTAATTTGCGGGACGTGTCTTTCAAACGGTAGGTGTAATGGCCGCATGTCCATAATTTAAAGTTACGCATATGGGTGCAGATGCAGGTTTTATTAAAGACCTGAATTTTTTTCTCTTGAGGATGTAGCGCGACCTGCTCGTTGTAAGCGTCGATGTAGGAACATTTGCCGGAAGCATCCAAAATATAGCCATAGGATTCGCAACCAGGACGAATGCCAGCGCCAATGGCGGGGCTGCTTTTTAGCATCCGCATCGGATAGCCAGTGGGGGAGATTTCATTGACTTCGATATCGTCTTCGCTCGCTTTGAAGTAATCTTGCTTAACATCTTGCGGTAAACCGCATTCTTTGCTCACGGTAAAACGTGTCGCGACTTGCACCGCTGCCGCGCCCATTTCCAGAAAATGCGTGGCATCGCTGCCCGTAAAAATACCGCCTGCAGGAATCACTGGGATGTCGATTTTTTCAGCGCTTAAGTAGTCCAACACTTCTTGCGTGATGGTGCGCAAATCATATTTTGCCCAGTCCATGCCAAAGCCCAAATGTCCGCCGGCTAATGGACCTTCAACTACGACATAATCCGGCAAACGATTCGTCCGTGCGTTTTTACGTAAAAACAACTGCAAAGCGCGTAATGACGAAACGATAATCCCTAACTTGACATCCCGAAACCGTGGATGATCTTCCATCATCGCAAACGAACCTAAGTGCAATCCGGCGGCGAGGGTGATGCCGTCAATTCCGGCGCTCATCGCTGCTTGCAAGCGCACTTTGAGGGTTTCTTTTGGCGCGTTCATGGTCAGTTTTTCCATTACGTTGATGAACACCATGCCTGAGCCGCGCTTAGCTTCCATCGTGTTGCTGACGTGCAAACGCGATGATTCTGCAACTTGTTCAAGGTCAAATTTAATGGCTGACTTGTCGGTATTTTGTAAATTATATTTGTACTGGGTGAGCTTGATTTTAACAAAATCAGTGTCATAGCGGCGATCGGCCACCGTAGGCAACATCGCATCGGAAATGTGCCCAATGCCACCCAAGCGAGCGGCTTCCAGTGCAAGTTCAGCGGTGGAAATATCCACTCCCATGCCACCAATCATAATTGGAACCAGCTCTTGCTTGCCAAAGCGCAAGCGGAAATCATCAAGGCGTTTCATGCTCTTCCTTAGTCTTAAATAGGGGGTTATATTACCTTGGAATAACGCGAATGTTCCTGTTTGGTACGCAGATATTTGTCAAAAACCATGCAAATATTCCGAATAAGCATGCGACCTTTAGGGGTAACGCGCAGCGTTTCTGGGGTGATTGTGAGTAATCCTTCATCAACATACTCGGCTAATTCAGTTAGTTCTGTTTTAAAATAATCATTAAAATCAATATGATAGTCAGTACCAAAGCGTTCAGTTGATAATTTAAAATGGCACATTAACGCCTGAATGATTTCGCGCCGAATTAAATCATCTTCATTTAATGCTAGTCCGCGCATGATGGGCAATTCATTTTGATCTAGGGCAGCGTAATAATCTTCAAGTTCACGACAATTTTGGCTGTAAGTTGTGCCAATTTTACCGATTGCACTAACGCCGACCGCTAGCAAATCGCAATCGGAATGGGTGGAGTAGCCTTGGAAATTGCGATGCAAACGACCTTCACGTTGCGCCACGGCCAATTCATCTTCCGGCTTGGCAAAGTGATCCATACCGATATACACATAGCCCGCATCGGTTAGGGTTTTGACCGCCAAACTCAAAATATCTAATTTGAGTTGTCCGGCGGGCAAATCTTCTTCATGAATCCGCCGTTGAGGTTTAAATAAAGTGGGCAAATGCGCGTAATTGTAAATTGACAATCTATCCGCGCCCGCTGCGATGACTTTATCCAACGTTGCCTTGAAACCGGCTAGATTTTGTTTGGGTAAACCGTAAATTAAATCGATGCTCACTGACTGAAAACCATTGGCGCGCGCGGCTTGAATTACCTGTACAGTCTCGGCTTCGCTTTGAATGCGGTTCACCGCTTTTTGCACGTCAGCATCAAAATCTTGCACCCCAATGCTAATGCGGTTAAAGCCCATTTCTCCCAGCAGTGCCACGGTTTCATCGCTGACTTTGCGCGGATCAATTTCGATGGAATATTCACCATTTTCAATCAGGGTAAAGTTTTTGCGAATCGCGCCCATTAGTTCGCGGATTTCATCGTTGCTTAAAAAAGTAGGTGTGCCGCCGCCGAAATGCAATTGCTCAACCCGTCGCTCGCCACCCAAAAGCGCAGCTTGCATTTCTAACTCTTTGATTACATAGCGAATATATTCTGCGGCCTTGCTAAAGTCTTTGGTGATGACTTTGTTGCAAGCGCAATAAAAACACAAGGTATTGCAAAATGGAATATGTACATAAAGCGACAGCGCTCGATTGCCAGTATCCAGCTGCCGTTTGGCGAGCCAACTGGCATACGTGCTTGCATCAAACGTTTTAACAAAACGATCGGCGGTAGGATAAGAAGTGTAGCGCGGACCATTTTTATCAAGACGACGAATTAACTCAATATCAACTTCTAGATCGGCTGCAACGATCGCTAAACTGTGGGTCATGATGATTTCGGCAATGTTGAAAGCGTTGCACTATGCCAGTCGAGTGGAAAATGGTCAAACACTTCTAATGTCAGCCCGGCAGCTGCCTTAATCATTCAATTGTTTTCAAGCGGTCAGTCTTTTGTTATACTGCGCGTCGTTTTGTAGATGGGCTTCGAGCCCGTTTTTTTTTGGTGAGTTTAAATGATGAATGTGACGAAGCTAGTCGAAATGACTTTGGCGGGTTTGGGCTACGAACTGGTTGATTTGGAAGTGTCTGGTCGGGGCTTGATGCGCGTTTTTATTGACCAACCTGCGGGCATTTCAATTGAGGATTGCGAGCGCGTTAGTCATCAATTGACGCGGGTGTTTGCCGTTGAAAACATTGACTTTGGCCGGCTAGAAATTTCTTCGCCGGGTTTGGATCGTGTGTTAAAAAAACCAGCAGATTTTGTGCGTTTTGCCGGCAAAAAAGTGCAGCTTAAATTGCGGATGCCTTTAAATGGCAGAAAGAATTTTGTCGGTGTAATCGGTGCGTTGCAAGCGGAAGTATTGCAGTTGGAAGTTGAGGGAGTCTGGATCGCCATTGAATTATCTGCTCTAGATAAAGCGCGGTTAGTGCCAGAATTTTAAGAAAAATAATCTTGGTTGCTTGCGTCTTGCGAGTGACTTGAACGGTTGGAGGCAGTATGAGTCGTGAAGTTTTGTTGTTGGTGGACGCCTTGGCGCGTGAAAAAAACGTGGACAAAGAAATTGTTTTTGGCGCACTGGAATCGGCTTTGGCCTCCGCGACGAAAAAGCGTTTTGCGGATACAGAAGCTGAGGTTCGAGTCAGTATTGATCGGCAAACTGGGGCTTATTCTTCTTTTCGTTGCTGGCAAGTCATGGATGACGAAACCTTTGAAACGCCAGACTTGCATATCAAATTGGTTGAAGCACAAAAGCAATATCCTGATATTCAATTGGAAGAATTTATCGAAGAGCCGCTAGAGTCAATCGACTTTGGTCGGATTGGTGCGCAAGCAGCGAAGCAGGTGATATTTCAAAAAATCCGCGATGCTGAGCGTGAGCAAATTCTGTCCGACTTTATGGAACGCAGTGAGCATTTGGTGTCGGGCACAATCAAGCGTATGGAACGCGGCAATGCCTTGGTTGAATTTGGCAAAATCGAAGCCTTATTGCCTCGCGATCAGATGATTCCTAAAGAAAACTTGCGCGCCGGTGATCGGGTGCGTGCCTATTTATTGCGCATTGATCGCACCGTCCGCGGTCCACAAATTGTGTTGTCGCGGATTACGCCGCAGTTTTTGATTAAGCTGTTCGAGTTGGAAGTGCCGGAAATTGAAGAAGGGATGTTGGAAATTGTCAGCGCCTCTCGCGATCCCGGTTCTCGCGCCAAAATTGCCGTACGTTCGCATGATCAGCGTTTAGACCCGATTGGCACCTGCGTTGGAATGCGCGGTTCACGCGTTCAGGCGGTGACCAATGAATTGGCAGGTGAGCGTGTCGATATTGTTTTATGGTCGGAAGACCCTGCCACGAGTGTGATCAACGCTTTAGCACCGGCTGAGGTTTCCAGTGTGATGGTGGATGAAGAAAAACACAGCATGGATGTGGTGGTTGAAGACGACAATCTCGCACAAGCCATCGGTCGCGGCGGTCAAAATGTGCGCTTGGCGAGCGAGTTGACTGGCTGGGAAATCAATCTGATGACGGTTGAGCAATCCACGGAAAAGAATGAACAAGAGTTTGCAAAAATTCGTGACTTATTTGTCATTGCGCTGGATGTCGATGCTGAAGTGGCGGATATTTTAGTGCAGGAAGGTTTTAATACCTTAGAAGAAGTCGCTTACGTGCCTTTAGATGAAATGCTGGCGATTGAGTCGTTTGACGAAGCGACCGTTAACGAACTGCGCAGTCGAGCTCGAAATGCGTTGTTGACGGCGGCGATCGCCAGTGAAGAAAAAGTCGAAAACGGTATTGAAGATTTATTAAAAATCGAGGGTTTAGGTGAAGAAATGGCGCGTCAACTGGCAAGCAAGGGCATTGCAACCCAAACATTGCTGGCTGATTTGGATGGCGATGAATTGATGGCGTTAATTGAAATCGATGCTGAACTTGCCAACCAAATAATTATGGCAGCGCGTGCACCGTGGTTTTTGTAAGTTATTGATTATATTGAGTTTTGTTCGTGGTAGCTGTGCGAATGAGTGTTTCTGGTTTTTGGGTTTAAGGGGTTGTCATGGGAAAAATGAATGTAGCGCAATTTGCGAGCGAGCTTGGCTTGCCGGTGAGTTTGTTACTGGAGCAGTTGCAAGCAGCTGGCGTCGCGAAGCAGCATGAGGATGACCCCGTTTCTGAACAGGATAAATCCCAACTTTTAGCACATTTGCGAAATGCGCACGGTAGTGGCAAAAATAAAATCACCTTGCTTCGGCGCGAAACAACCGCAATTAGAAAATCCGATGGCGCCGGTCGTTCGCGCACCATTCAAGTCGAAGTGCGCAAAAAACGCACGGTTGCTTCGGCAGAGCCGAATCTCAGTGATGTGCCCGTTGCGCCCATTGTTGCTGTTGCACCGCTGGTCGAGCCCCTGCCCGTTGTAGAAGCGCCGGTTGTCGCTGAAGCGATTGTTGCGCCGGTCAGCGCCCCTGCGCCCAGCCCCGCTCCGGTGGTTAAACCGGTGATTCGCGTCTTAGATGAGCAACAAATCCAAGTGCGACATGCCGAAGCAGCGGCGCAAGCAGAACTCGCAGCACGGCAAGCGGCCGAAGTTCAAGCCCGAAACGAACGCTACAACAAGCGAAAATTTGTTGCGCCTGTGCCACCCGCCGTGGTTGCGCCGGTTGCTAAAGAGGTCGTGCCGGTGCCGGTTGAGGTTGCGCCGGTTGCTGCTAGCGTCGCGCCTGTCGTGCCTGTCGCCAAGCCTGATGGCACGATTCATAAGCCAGCCATGCGTCCCGGCGATAAGATCGTTAAGCCGAAAAAAGCTGAGAAAGTCCCAGAAAAAGACAGTCCGTGGGATCAGGCAGGTCACAAAAAACGCCCAGCTTCCCGCAGCGTGGATGTGCGCGCTGGTGTAGCGGGTCGTCCAGGTGGAAGCCCGGTTCGTGTCGGTCGGCATGATAAACACGAAAAACATGAAGAACCGGTAGCGCACGCTTTTTCGTTGCCAACCGAAAAAATTGTGCAAGAAGTGATGGTGCCAGAAACCATTAGCGTGGCCGAATTGGCACAAAAGATGTCGATTAAAGCGGTTGAAATTATCAAAGTACTGATGAAAATGGGCAGCATGGTTACCATCAATCAAGTGCTTGATCAGGATACCGCGATGATTGTGGTTGAAGAATTGGGACACACCGCCAAGCCCGCGAAAGCCGATGATCCGGATGCGTATCTGCTCGATCCGGCCGATCACAAAGATGTTGTCGTGCTGCCACGCTCGCCCGTGGTGACAGTGATGGGGCACGTTGATCATGGTAAAACCTCTTTGCTGGATTACATTCGACGCACCCGCGTTGCCTCTGGCGAAGCCGGCGGCATTACCCAGCATATTGGCGCGTATCACGTCGAAACGGAACGCGGCATGATTACTTTCCTGGATACGCCTGGGCATGAAGCGTTTACCGCCATGCGTGCGCGGGGTGCAAAAGTGACCGACATTGTTATTTTGGTTGTCGCAGCCGACGATGGCGTGATGCCACAAACCAAAGAAGCGATTCACCATGCCAAAGCGGCCGGTGTGCCGATTGTGGTGGCGGTCACTAAAATTGACAAGCCTGATGCCAATTCTGAACGGGTACGCCAAGAGTTAGTTGCTGAAGGCGTGGTTCCTGAAGATTGGGGTGGCGATACGATGTTTGTTGAAGTCTCGGCAAAATCAGGACAGGGAATTGATGCCTTGCTGGAAGGTGTTTTGTTGCAAGCCGAAGTGCTAGAGCTGAAAGCCGCCATCGATTCTTCCGCCAAAGGTATTGTCATTGAAGCCCGTTTAGATAAAGGTAAGGGAGCAGTTGCTACCATGCTGGTGCAATCGGGGACGTTGCGTCGTGGCGATGCGGTATTGGTTGGTGCAGTGTCGGGGCGGGTTCGTGCCATGTTGGATGAAAACGGCAAGACGATTGCGGCAGCTGGTCCGTCGATTCCGGTCGAAATCCAAGGTTTGTCAGAAGTGCCGGTGGCGGGCGCTGAATTTATTGTCTTGGCGGATGAGAAAAAAGCGCGTGAAATCGCCTTCTTCCGCCAAGGCAAATACCGCGACGTGAAATTAGCCAAACAGCAAGCCGCCAAGTTAGAGAATATGTTCGAACAAATGGCGGATGGTGAAGTGAAAGGATTGTCGCTGATTGTTAAATCGGACGTGCAAGGTTCGTGCGAAGCCATCGCCAGTGCGTTGGAAAAATTATCAACCGCTGAAGTGAAAGTGAATTTGATTCATAGCGCGGTGGGCGGCATTACCGAGTCTGACATTAACCTAGCGCTGGCATCTAAAGCGATTGTGATCGGCTTTAATTCGCGTGCCGATGTGGCAGCGCGTCGCTTGGCCGAATCGTCAGGCGTGGATGTGCGTTACTACAACATTATTTATGCGATGGTGGACGAAATTAAAGCCGCCTTATCCGGCATGTTGACACCAGACAAGAAAGAAAACGCGATTGGCATGGTCGAAATTCGTCAAGTCTTTACCATTTCTAAAGTCGGCACGATTGCGGGTTGTTATGTCACTGAAGGCATTGTGAAACGCGGTTCGCAGGTTCGCGTGTTGCGTAACAACGTGGTGATTCATACCGGTGAACTGGATTCCTTGAAACGCTTTAAAGATGACGCCAAAGAAGTGAAATCAAACTTTGAATGCGGTTTGTCGGTGAAGAATTTCAACAATTTGGAAGTGGGCGATCAGCTCGAAGTGTTTGAAATTGTTGAAGTGGCTCGCGCACTGTAATGGCTAAAGATTACGCGCGCAGCGACCGCATCGCCGAACAAATTCAACGCGAACTGGCCGATTTTTTACGGTTAGAAGTAAAAGACCCACGCGTCAAAAAAGTCACCATCACCACTGTGCAAGTCACTAAAGATTATTCTCACGCCAAGGTTTATTACACCACGCTGGATGGCGCGAGCAAGGCGCTGCAAGACGGTTTGGAACGGGCGGCCGGATTTTTACGTAGCCAACTTGCTCATGCGATGAAGTTACGAATCACGCCACAACTGCATTTTGTGTATGACGAATCGATTGAACGTGGCGCACATTTGTCGCAACTAATCGAACAAGCTGTCGCCAGCGACGCGCTGCATCCCACCGAGTAAACATGGGCGCGTACGTACACAAAACGTTCGCCCCGAGCTGCACTAAAGGCTCTATCTAACTCCTTGATTATATTGACTTTATGGCTTGGCGATCTCTGGACGGCGTTCTGCTGTTTGATAAACCCCTTGAATTAAGTTCTAACACTGCACTGCAAAAAGTGCGACGACTTTTTCAGGCAGAAAAAGCGGGGCACACCGGTACGCTTGATCCGTTGGCAACCGGCTTATTGCCGATTTGTTTTGGCGAAGCCACTAAGTTTTCTATGGGTTTGCTCGAAGCCGATAAAACCTACCGCGCCACTTTAAGGCTTGGTCAAACCACCAGCACCGGCGATGCCGAGGGCGAAATTTTGCAAACGCGAGCGGTTGCGTTGACGCAGTCAGCCTTAGAGCAAGTTATTCAGCGTTTTAGCGGCGCAATTATGCAACTGCCGCCGATGCACAGTGCGCTGAAACACCAGGGCAAACCTTTATACGAATATATTCGGCAAGGTGAAGTGATCGAACGAGCGCAACGTCCTGTTTTTATTCACTATTTGGCAATTGAACGTTGGCAAGGTAATGAAATAGATTTTGTGGTGCGTTGCAGCAAAGGCACGTATGTGCGTACTTTGGGCGAAGATATTGGCGAAGCTTTGGGCTGCGGCGGGCATTTAACCGCGCTACGGCGCACGTCTATTAGTCAGTTTGAACTGAGCAACGCCAGCACATTGCCGCAACTAGAAGCGATGAATGAAGCGGAGTTACTGGCGTGTTTACTGCCGCTAGATTGTATGTTGCAAGCCATGCCGCTCATTTTGTTGGACGAAGTTGAGGTGCAGCGAATGGCACAAGGACAACGATTAGGGAAAGATTGGGGTGTGCCCGACGGATTAGTTCGGCTTTATGAAGCAGACAAATTTGTGGGTGTGGGGGATGTATTAGGAACTCGTTTAGCGCCACATCGGTTGATTGCGCGAGTGGCTAAACAAGCAGCAATCGCTAAATATTGAATTGTTAGGGAAGCGCTGCTTAAATCAACCATTCGCCTTGAACCCTTCGGCTGGCTCAGGAGTGTCTTGTCGAAGGGTTGTTGTAACTAATTGATTATTATGATGTTTATTCCATTATGGTTCGACAAGCTCACCACGAACGGAATAAATCAGTACGTCCTTAGCGGTTTGTCTCAAGCAAAACAGAACTGATTTTTACCCGCTTGTTTAGCTTGATACATCGCCGTATCTGCTTGATTTAACAAGCGATCTTCCTCAGTGGCATTTGTCGGATATAACGCAATTCCGATACTGGTGCTGCTGAAAAAGGTGTTTCCATTTGCCGAAAACTCAATTTTGAAAGCGTCGATAATTTTATCGGCAACGCGTTTCGCGTCCTCTGCTGAAGCAATTTCCGGCAAAATGATGGTGAATTCATCGCCGGCTAGGCGTGCCACCGTGTCGGATTCACGGACGCACGCTTTAAGCCTTGCGGCAACTTTTTTCAATAATGCGTCACCCGTTTGATGACCATACACATCATTGACTTGTTTAAAGTGATCCAAATCCAAAAACATCAGTGCCACCAAATTATTGGCGCGTTTTGCGCTGACTAAGGCTTGGCGTAAGCGATCGCGGAATAAGGCGCGGTTCGGCAATTGGGTTAGCGCATCGTAATGTGCTAAATGCTCGATACGGTCTTTCGCTGCTTTTTCGACTGAAATATCTTCGATAATGGCAATGAAATTTGAAATTGTGCCGAGCGAATCAAAAATTGGCGTAATCGTTTGCCGGACAAAGAACGTCGTCCCATTCTTATGCAGCTCTTCCATTTCATTGCGCCACACTTCTCCGCGCAAAATGCTCGCCCACATCGTTTCATAATCCACTGGATTTTTAGTGTTTGCGTTTAATAAACGGGGTGTCATCCCGATGGATTCTTGCTCGCTAAAGCCGGATAAATAAGTAAATGCGCGATTGACCCATACAATTTTGCCTGACTTATCGGCGATAAATACACCATTGGCGGTGGCCGCCAAGGCATTTCGCAGCAACATTAATTGTTGTTGATCTTGCGCCGTTTCCACAGCAAGACACACCAGAGTGGTAATGCCGGATAAGCGTTGCATAATCGCGGGCGAATCAAAGCTTTGTTCATATTTTGAATACAGCGAAAACGCGCCAATTATTTCGCCGCGTACAATCAGGGGTAAGGCCGCAAAGGAATTAAAACCGTGCTGCTGAATCACCTCCAGCCAAGCGGGGTGTTGCAAATCGGATACTTTAAACACGTGTGGTTGCCCAGTACGAATCGCCGTGCCGCACGGGCCGAGACTGTGCAGCGCATTGTCCCAACGCGCGCCCATGCTTTCCAGTGTTTCGCGATTATTCATCGCTGCCCGCACCGTTACCGAACCATCGGCTGCTTTGCTGCCAATCCACGCATACTGATAACCAAAAATTTGCGGCACTTGCACGCACACGTATTGAAACAAATCGTCAATCGAGTGACCTTGCAGTAGCTTTTGGTTGAGCTGAAAGAACAAGTGGTCAATGCCTTGCAACTGCATTCGCTCGGTGACATCGGTGGCATACACCGCAATGTTGACCACCTGGTTATCGGTGTCGAATACCGGATAAATACTATTGGCAAAGCGGATGCCGGCGCGTTCGTCTTGTGTTTGCAATGCCGCACCGGATTGAAATACTTTTAGCGTATCTGCGCGGCGACTTGAGGCTAATTCGGGTGGCAGCAGCGCATAAAAATTTTGACCAATTAAGGTGTTAGGGGTTTGATGCAAGCGCTGTGCACCGACTTCATTGACGGTCAAAATCGTGCCGACTTGATCCAGCAATAACGCGGATTCTGTATTCGCATTGATGAGCGCATGCAAGGTAGATGCGCTGCGCTTTAAATCTTTAACTGATTGAATTTGTTCACTAATATCAATGAATCCCCACAGTGATTCGCCGGTTTTTTCATCCAGCCGCGTCCCGCTTAAGTCCACCCAAATATGCTTGCCGTCTTTACGGACAAATTCAATTTGCGTGCGGTAAATTCCCCCTTTGGCGAGCAAATCATAGGCTGCTTCCGCCAAACCTAAATAAGCCGCCTCGCTCAAATAATGAATGCGGGTGGAGGTGCCGACCAGCTCGCCTGGCTCGTAACCCATCATGTGTTCAAAGGCAGAATTCGCCCATTCCACCTGACGATTGATCAGTCTAACAATGCCTACTAAATCGGTCTCTAACATCGCTTTCTGTTCCTTCAGCAAGCGTTCTAACCTAAGTTGATTTTGCTTGCGCTCCGTCACGTCACGTGTCATCGATAAAATGCACTGTTCACCCGCCAGCGTAATGATATGGGCGGACATTTGTGCGCTAATAATTTGACCGTTTTTCATCGCAAAATCGGCTTCAAAATTGTAGCAATGGCCGTCGCGCAGCAATGCTTCGACTAAGTGCTGCCGATTTTCTGGGCGACACCAAATGCCAATATCTGCCGAAGATTTGCCCATCAATTCTGCACGTGTCCAACCGCTGATACGCAAAAATGCCTCATTGACATCCAAATAAAGTCCATCGCTCAAACGGTTAATGTTGATGGCATCCGGGCCAATACTGAACGCCAGGCGATAGCGTTGCTCACTTTCTGTAAGCTGGGTATTTAAATTTTCCAGCATTTTTTGTCTGAGACTGAGTTCACGGAATAAGAAATCGAGCGGATCGCGCAGACCCGATAACACGATGGCGATAAAGGCTAAAACAACGGAAGTGAAGCGGAAATAATGTCCAAGTTCGTGACTAAAATCGTAAAAGCCGACATACAGCGTAAAGCAAATTTCACCTGCAATCGCGAAAAGTAAGGAGGCGAGTAACAGTAAAAATAGTTTCTGATCAAAATGGCTTTTGCAACGGTAGAGCAGAAATAACGCCACCGTCATCATGCTGATAATGACGTATTCACTGTAAATTTTGAACGGAGAAAGCCCCACACCTTCCAGATAAGTGGCTGGCAAAAGTTGATTGATGACCGCCAAGGATGCCAGCGCTGCAAAGGTAAAAAAGCCACTGCTTAAATAGACGAAGTTGGGTTTTTTCAACACAAACAGCGGCGCTAACAGCAAAGCTGCTGCCTCCATAAAGCGCGCTGTCAGCCAAAATTGATTGGTGTAATTGAGTGAAACATCGGGAAATATATTCATGCCCTTAAACGTAAGTGCATGAAAAGAATCAATTAAAGCGATTGCGCCATAGGCAGAACCCAAAATAATTAAGTAGCCGTTCACTAAATTTCGGTTGCTCGCCCATGCCAGAACAAAAATAGACAAGCTCACTACCACAGCAAAGCCTTCAACCATGGTGTGGAAAAGCAAATAATGCAGGGATCGCGCGTATTCCAACACTAAAAACAAGCCAAGCATGACCAAAAGGAAAGGCAAGTAGTGCTGACTGAGGGATGGTTGAGTTGAATTCTGATGCTGATGCATGAGGCGCCCCTCCTAAACGATAAATGTCTCGCCATCATGCGAAGACTTGTTGTTTTGTAAAATTGAAAACCTAAGCTCAAGGCTGTGATACGGCATTAACGGCTTATTTTTGACTTTTGAGCGCATTTTTTCAGCGTAAAAATTGAAGACTTGTTGTGAGGTGAATGATAAACCAAGACCCGCTCGACAAATAGGTGGTGGGCGCAGGCAGTTGACAACGCCAGCGCACAACTGGCTTTCTTGAATAATCGGGTTGCATCTGAATTTATTTATATAAATCAATAAGTTATCATAGTATTTTCCCGGATCGGGTCGAGCGGCGGATTAATTAGCTTGTCCTGAATGCCTTGCAAGGTTGCAAAACCTTGTGGCAATCAGGGGCGCATTGTGGTGCAATACGCGCCTGAAAAGGTTTGGGTTTTCGGCGTGTCACCAAGATAACCCATTCGCACGAACTTTACCTTCGCTGAACTGCGTTTTGTTCCATTTACTTGAAAGAATTGCGATGTTTACAAATCAATTGCAACGACATGTGCTGCAAAGTCTCATTTGGGGCGGCTTGGCATGGTTTGCAACCTCTGCCTTGGCGGAAGACTTGCCCAGTGTGACGCCTTATCGCCCGACGGTTTCTAATCCAGCACAGCTTTCTCAGGCGGGCTGGCTTGAGGTGGAATGTGGATTTAACCGAGCGAGTAATGCCGATGCGAGCTGGCGCAATAATGTGCCTTACACCTTAAAGCTGGCATTCAGTCAGGATTTTGGAATTTTGCTAAGCGGCGATGCCTTTGTTGCCCAAGCCGATTCCGCCGGTTCATTAACGGGGTTTGGCGACACGTTGCTGTTGCTGAAAAATCGTTTTGGGGTCAGTGAAACCAGCGCGTTGGGTGTTGAATATGGCTTAAAAGCAGCAACGGCGGCAGACGGTTTGGGCTCAGGCAAAACCGATTATTTAGTAAACGGTATTTTTAGCACCGACATTCGCGCGCACACCATTGATTTAAATTTGGGCGTCACGCAGCTTGGCGCTAATCAAGCGAGTGAAGGCGTGCAGCAACTGTCGTGGGCGGCCACTTTGTCGCGTCCGGCTGGCGAATTTTGGACGGTGGCGGCGGAGTTTTCTGGTACAGCGCGCCAAGGTCTGATGCCGAGCAACCAATTTATGGTGGCCGGAAGTTATGCGCTTAATCGTCGTATGGTGTTAGATTTAGGCGTGGCGCGTGGAATGAGTACCGCGTCGCCGCAATGGAGTGGTTTTTTTGGCGTATCATTTTTAGCAGGCAAAGTATTTTAGGTTGGGTTTTAAGGGTTTTGGCAGTGGTAAAATTTAATGGATTTAATTACTAAAGGGAGTTGGCAATGTTTAAAAATATGAAAATTGGCATGAAGTTGGGGCTGGGATTTGGCTTCGCTTTGTTGGTAATGGTGATTATTGCAGTGATGAGTATCAATAGCCTAGGCTCATTGAAAGACGCCATGTCTGAAGCAACGCAAGATGCGTATCCAAAAACCGTGCAAGCGAATAATGCCATTGATGCAATCAATGGCATTGCGCTACAAATGCGTAACTCGCTGATTATGCAAGATGAAAAATCCATTCGCGATGCGCTGAGTCAAATTGTAGAGCTGCGCAAAGTCATAAAAGAAAATTTTGATTTATTGGAAGCCGGCATTCAAAGCGTAGAAGGTAAAGCGTTACTAAAAACGGCGTTGGACGAACGGACGGAATATGTGTCTGGACAAGAAAAATTTCTTGAAATGATGGATGTGTATTTAAAAGCGAAAGCAAGCGGCGATGCCTCTGCTACCGCTAAGCGAGATTTAGCTGCGGTTTATATTTTAGAGACCGTTCGTCCGATGCAAATTCGCTATTTAAAATCAACCACTGCGTTGATAGATTTTCAAGATAAGAAAATGGTGCAGCAATCTGAGGAAGCCAACCAAGTTTATTTATCGTCGCGAAATGCCTTAATCACCTTGGTTATTGTCGCCTTGCTGATCAGTATTGTCACTGCCGTTTGGATTACCCGTGGCATTACCCGTCCCTTGGCTGAAGCGGTGGCGGTGGCAAATAACCTCGCGGAAGGGGATTTGAACATAAAAATCACCGTCACTTCTAGCGATGAAACCGGTCAGTTGTTGACGGCAATGCAGAATATGGTGAACAAATTGGCGGAAATTATTACTGCCGTACGCGGATCTGCCGACGCGCTAGCCAGTGCCTCCGAAGAAATTAGCGCTACCGCGCAATCTTTATCGCAATCCGCTTCCGAGCAAGCAGCTGGAGTTGAAGAAACAACGGCTTCGATTGAGCAAATGAGTGCGTCGATTGAGCAAAATACCGAAAACGCAAAAGTCACCGACAGCATGGCAAGCAAGGCTGCAAAAGAAGCAACCGAAGGCGGCGAAGCAGTGCTGAGCACCGTCGAAGCGATGAAAAAGATTGCTGGAAAAATCGGCATTGTTGACGACATCGCCTATCAAACCAACTTGTTGGCGTTGAATGCAGCGATTGAAGCAGCGCGTGCGGGTGAGCATGGCAAAGGCTTTGCGGTGGTGGCAGCGGAAGTGCGCAAGCTGGCAGAACGCAGCCAAGTTGCCGCACAAGAAATTGGCGAATTGGCGAGCAGCAGTGTCAGCATGGCAGAACGTGCGGGCAAGTTGTTAGACGAAATCGTTCCTAGCATCAACAAAACCTCTGATTTGGTGCAAGAAATTGCGTCGGCTTCGTCCGAACAATCCAGCGGTGTTGCCCAAATTAACGGTGCAATGGGGCAATTAAACCAAACCACGCAGCAAAATGCTTCGGCTTCAGAAGAGCTGGCCGCGACCGCCGAAGAAATGAGCAGCCAAACTGAGCAACTGCAAAGCGTGATGACATTCTTTAAGCTGGACGATAATGGCAATACTTCATTCCGGCATAACGCTGCACCCCGTCCCGCAACGACCAAAACAGCAGCCAAGCCAGCCAAAAAAAGCAGTGGACGCGCCAATCTCGCGCAAGCCAATGAACAGGACTTCGAACGTTTCTAGGAGGTTGACATGACACAGGCCAAAAACCTGCCGAGTGTCGCCGGTCAAGCGACGCTCGATGAGCAGCAATATCTGACCTTTTTGTTGAGCGGCGAAATGTTTGCCATTGGCATTCTCAATATCAAAGAAATTATCGAATACGATAATTTAACCGAAGTACCCATGATGCCCAGCTTCATTCGTGGTGTCATAAATTTGCGCGGCAGCGTCGTTCCCGTGGTGGATTTGGCGGCTCGATTTGGGCGGAATCGCACTGAAGTATCACGCCGCACCTGTATCGTGATTATCGAGGTGCAAAACGGTGACGAAAGTAAACAAGACATCGGCGTAATGGTGGACAGCGTCTCGGAAGTACTCGAAATACCGCGTGCTGAAATCGAACCACCACCTGCGTTTGGAGCAAAGATTCGTGTGGACTTTATTCACGGCATGGGCAAAGTGGCTGGCAAGTTTGTCATTATCCTTAATGCCAATAAAGTGTTATCGGTGGATGAATTGTCGATGCTAGGTCATGCTGTCGGTGCAGAAATAGCCGCGCCTGCCGTAGGGCAGCCTGTTGCAACTACTTGATTTTATACATCTTTTAATGAATGAAAACGGGTGGCCTGTCGTATCGGCCACCCGTTTTCTTATTGCATAAACTCCAAGGTATTTTGGTCCGGATCGCGGCAAAACAGCGCAGCGCGACCCGATTGACTGACAGTGAACGATACGCCAGCTGCCGTTAGCCGCGCTTGTAACTGAGTCAAATCGGTCACCCGTAACGCTAAATGTCGATCTTGACCACCATGCTCGGGGCGAGAAATTCCCGCTTCTGGGTTTGGCAAACGCAGTAAATGCAGTTGCTGACTTGGCAAAAGGTCATACCAAACCCCCTCAAAACGCATGTTCGGACGCTGATTTGACGGTTGCAAACCCAATACGTGTTCATAAAAATGCCGCGCCCGTGCTAAATCCGCGACTAAAAAACTGACGTGCATCAAACCGATAATCATGATTTATCCTATTGATTTTATTGAATTATTTTAGAAGGTAGTATTCTTTTTTTGGCAGTTGGAACATAAAAAAATGATGTCGTTATGGGTTGGATAAGGCGCGCCTGAGCCAACCGAAAAGACTACTCTGAGCCAGTCGAAAAAATAAGTGCAATTGGATGAATCAGTCAGTGCTGCCTGAACGTTTGCGCAGGCATATTATTATTTTACAGCAACTAAGCTGCATTCCTACTTCGGCGCTGAGCAACGAAAAAGACGAAAGCGCTTGGCAACGAGAGCATGGGGCTGTGACGTGCCTGCTCTTTTAGGGAAGGTTAAGATAGGGGCTCGGAAAATCCAGCAGTGTCGCTCAATCCTGTGCATGAACAGGTGAAACTTGACCCTTGTCCTTCGATGGCTACAGCACGAACGGCGAAAATTAGCGTGTACCTAAGCTATAATGCGCGCCGCTCGTTTGGGCTGTTTGCCGATGGAGAGGGTGCTTTGAGTGAAGAATTAAAAAATTTCCGCCAACACATTGATCGCATTGATGATGAATTATTGCGCTTATTTAATCAGCGTGCGGCGTTGGCGCAGCAAATCGGTCATGCCAAGGGTGGCGGGGTGGTGTTGCGTCCCGAACGGGAAGCGCAGGTGTTGCAGCGCATGGCTAAAAGCAATGCGGGCCCTTTATCCGCTCAGGGTGTGACGCAGTTATTTACCGAAATTATGTCGCAATGCCGAGCGCTGGAAGCGCCGTTGGTGATTGCTTATTTGGGCCCAGCGGGAACCTTCAGTGAAGCGGCGATGTTGAAACGTTTTGGCAGTGCTAATCGCGGTGTGGCTTGTGCGTCTATCGACGAGGTGTTTCGCAAGGTGGAAAGTGGCGCGGCCAATTACGGGGTGGTGCCAGCTGAAAATTCTACCGAGGGGGCGATTGCGCGCACGTTAGATTTGTTGTTGCAAAGTCCGTTGCGCTTGTGTGGCGAAATTTTATTGCCAGTGCAGCAATGTTTATTGTCGCAGGCTCAAAATTGGGCGGCCATTCAGCGCGTTTATTCGCATCCGCAATCGCTAGGGCAATGCCAAAATTGGCTGAATGCCAATTTGCCGTTGGCGGAACGCATTTCGGTGGCGAGCAATTCTGAAGCGGCGCGACTGGCAGCGCAACAAGAAAATTGCGCGGCACTGGCAGGTAAACAGGCCGCCGAGCGCTATGCTGTGGCGATTTTGGCAGAAAATATTCAGGATGATCCGCGCAATACCACGCGCTTTTTGGTGATTGGCGATCAGGCGGTTGCAGCTTCTGGCAGCGATAAAACGTCGCTGGTGATGTCGGCGCAAAATCGCCCTGGTGCGGTGCATGATTTGCTGGCGCCACTGGCACAAAATGGCGTGTCGATGACGAAATTAGAATCACGTCCGAGTGGCACTGGCTTGTGGGAATATGTGTTTTACGTGGATATTGAAGGGCATCAAACCGATGCAAAAGTGGCAACGGCGTTGGCAGAGTTGAAAAAAATCGCTGCTTTTGTCAAGGTATTGGGTTCGTATCCGGTGGCTGCGGATACCTTAATCTAAGGAAATTCTGATTAAATCAGCCGTTCGCCCTGAGCTGGTCGAAGGGTAAACGGTTGATTTATCAAGGTCTAATCCGGTATGGCTCGACGAGCTCACTGCGAACGGATTTAGGGATTAGATTTTTTTGTAACTATTTGATTATATTGGATATTTTAAAATGAATTATTGTGATTTGGCACCGCACTATGTGCGTGAGATTGCGCCGTATCAACCCGGCAAACCAATTGCAGAGTTGGAACGCGAGTTGGGCATTAGCGGCATTGTTAAGTTAGCGTCGAACGAAAATCCTTTGGGGGCGAGTTCTGCTGCGGTTGCGGCGATGCAAGGGGCGATTAAAACGATTGCGCTTTATCCCGATGGCAACGGTTTTGAGCTAAAAGAGGCGTTGGTGAAACGCTATGGTCTTGCGCACGCGAACGTGACTTTGGGCAATGGCAGTAACGATTTGTTGGACTTAGTGGCGCGGGCGTTTTTAGCGGCGGGCGATAAAGCGGTGTATTCGGCGCACGCTTTTGCGGTGTATGCGTTGGCGACGCAGGCAGTCGGGGCGACTGGAATTGCGGTAGCGGCGACGCCAGGTTTTGGTCACGATTTGTCGGCGATGGCGCAGGCGGCGATTGCGAATCAAGCAAAGATAGTTTTTATTGCCAATCCGAATAATCCAACCGGCACGTTTTTAAGCGGTGCTGAATTAGAAGTGTTTTTGCGTCAACTACCCGCGTCAATTTTGGTGGTGTTGGACGAAGCCTATAACGAATATTTGCCAGAAGCGCAGCGATACGATTCGGTTTCTTGGTTGAAATTGCATCCTAACCTGATGATTTCTCGCACCTTTTCTAAAGCGTATGGACTGGCGGGGCTGCGTGTGGGCTATGCGCTGGCGCATGAGCAAATCACGGATATGCTGAATCGGGTGCGGCAACCGTTTAACGTGAATAGCATGGCGCAAGCGGCCGCAGTGGCGGCGTTGCGCGATGGGATGTTTGTTAAGAAAACCTTTGAACTAAATCAGCGCGGGATGCTACAAGTGACAGAGGGCTTGCATAAATTGGGGCTGACTTATATTCCGTCCTTTGCCAATTTTGTGACTTTTAAAGTTAACCAAGCAGCAGCTATTTTTCAACGTTTGTTGCAGTTGGGGGTGATTGTGCGACCGATTGCTAATTACGATATGGCGGATTGGTTGCGGGTGAGTATTGGGTTGGAAAGTGAGAATGCAAAATTTTTGAGTGCGCTGGAAAAAGCAATTAACCAGCAAGTTAATGGAGAAAGTAAATGATTATCGTCATGGGCAGAGAAGTATCCGATGAACAAATCGGCTTGGTGGTTAAAAAATTAGAGTTGGCCGGTTTAACCGCTAATATCTCGCGCGGAATTGAACGCACCGTCATCGGCGCGATTGGCGATGAGCGCAAGCTCGCGGCCGATATGTTCACTTCCTTGCCAGGCGTGGAATCGGCAATGCACATCGCCAAACAGTACAAAATTGTCTCGCGCGAATCGCACAAACAAGACACCCTCATTGATATTGGCGGGCTAAAGTTGGGCGGCAATCAGATTCAAGTGATTGCTGGACCGTGCTCAGTCGAAACGCAAGCGCAAATGGATTTGGCGGCGCAATTTACCCACGAAGCGGGCTGCCGGTTAATGCGTGGTGGTGCGTTTAAACCACGCACCAGTCCGTATGCTTTCCAAGGCAAAGGCGTGGAAGGTCTGGATATGTTTCGCAAAGCGGCGGACAAATATAAGTTGCCCATCGTCACCGAATTGATGGATGCGCGACAACTGGATGCTTTCCTTGAATACGATGTGGACGTGATTCAAATTGGCACCCGCAATATGCAAAACTTTGATTTGCTTAAAGAAGTTGGGCGCACCAACAAGCCGGTTATTCTGAAACGAGGTATGTCGGCGACCATTTCTGAATGGTTGATGGCAGCGGAATATATTGCGGCAGGCGGTAATCACAACATTATTTTCTGCGAACGCGGCATCCGCACCTTCGAAACGTATTACCGCAATGTGCTGGACGTTACCGCGATTCCGGTGTTGAAAAAAGAAACGCATTTGCCGGTGATTGTTGATCCGTCACACGCGGGTGGCAAAGCGTGGATGGTGGCGGCGTTATCGCAAGCTGCGATTGCGGCTGGCGCGGATGGTCTGTTGGTGGAAATGCACCCCAGTCCGTGCGATGCTTGGTGCGATGCTGACCAAGCGTTGACACCGGATGAATTGAAAATCTTGATGGTCAAACTCGGCGCAATTGCTGGTGCGATTGGACGGACAATCTAAGGAAGCACCGATTAAATCAATCGTTCGCCCTGAGCCTGCTAATAAACTCAGGCGATGCTTGTCAATGTGTGATAAATGATGGATTTATCATTGCCGAGCTAAGCTGAATTTGCGTTATGGAGGCAATAAATGGCAGGCTTGATTGTAATTGATGGCATGGATGGCGCGGGTAAAGGGGTGCAGACGCGACGCTTGCGTGAGGCGTTTTTGCAAGTGGGTTTGCCAGTTCTGTTGACGCGTGAACCAGGTGGGTCGCCGGGGGCAGAAGAAATTCGCCGTTTGCTGGTGGAAGGTGAGCCGAATAAATGGGATGCGATGACAGAATTGTTGCTGATGTATGCGGCAAGACAATCGCATTTACAACAGACTATTTTGCCCGCGCTGACGGCGGGAACTTGGGTGATTAGCGACCGTTTTGCCGATTCATCACGGGCTTTTCAAGGCGTGGCAGGCGAATTGGGTTTGGAAAAAGTTGAATTAATTCATCAGCTTACAGTGGGTGACTTTAAGCCAGCCTTGACGATTATTTTAGATGTGCCGGTTGAAATTTCATTAGAGCGAGCGCGGTTGCGAGGTGGTGCGGAAGATCGTTTTGAGCGCAAAGGCGAGGCGTACCACCAGTGCGTTCGGCAAGCGTTTTTAGGTTTGGCGAACGGCAAGTCACACTATGCGGTCATCGATGCAACCCAGTCCGTTGAAAAAGTCAGCGCTGATATTTTGCAGTTGCTCGCGCTACGACTGAATTTACAGCTATGCTGATTGATCTGTTTTCTGTCCTGCTCGTGCAGGTCGCGATGGGCTCGCGTGTTCCTGCGCGGCAATGCCTGTTGTCTTGACCTGCAGCCAAAAACCAACTGTCCCTCTGACTTGCAATTCCAGTCACTAAAAGCGCGCTGACCAAAAGCAAAGATTAAACTATAGGTGTAAAAAAGCCCATGAAATCATGGGCTTAGATACTGTCTGTGGTGCGGGGCAAGGGACTCGAACCCTCACGTCCTTACGGACACAGCCACCTCAAGGCTGCGCGTCTACCAATTCCGCCAACTCCGCATTGAACTATTTACTTTGGGATTGCAGCCGCTTTGGAAGCGGGAATCGCTTGTGTTGCTGCTCCAGTGGGAGCTTGGGTACGACTTTGTTCTATTTTTTCCATCACGCCCGTAGTGTTGCTCGTGTTGTGATGTGCGTAAAGGTAGGTGAGCAATAGACTGGTAACAAAAAACACTGCAGCAGCAACGGCGGTGCTTCTACTTAAGAAGTTGGCAGAGCCGCTCGAACCAAACAGGCTACCGGCCGAACCTGTGCCAAAAGCAGCGCCCATATCGGCACCTTTGCCATGTTGCACCAACACCAACGCAATCAGAATGACAGCAGTAATTAAATGAACAGCCCAGACTAATGTTTCCACTTACGACTCCAAAATTAATGATTTAAGAATGTGCTGCACGGCAAATGGCAATAAAGTCATCCGCGATTAATGAAGCGCCACCAATTAGTCCGCCATCAATATCGGGCATGGCAAAAAGTTCCGCTGCATTGGCTGCCTTAACGCTGCCACCGTAAAGAATCGTTACAGACTGAGCGACGTTCGCATCTTGATCGGCAATTCGCCGCCGAATAAAAGCGTGCACCGCTTGCGCTTGATCGGGTGAGGCTGTTTTACCCGTTCCGATTGCCCAAACAGGTTCATAGGCAACAATAGCTTTAGCGATACCGGCGGCCCCGGCAATATCCAAAATCGCATCTAATTGAGTGCCGACGACTTGCTCGGTTACTTCAGATTCCCGCTCTTTTAAGGTTTCGCCGACACAGAAAATTGGGGTTAGACCTGCTTTTCCGGCGGCAATAAATTTCGCCGCTGCAATTTCATTGCTTTCATGAAATAGACCACGGCGTTCGGAATGTCCAATGATGACGTAGCGGCAACCAAAATCGGCAAGCATTCCAGGGGCAACCGCACCGGTAAACGCGCCTTCTTCTTGGGGACTGATATTTTGAGCGCCCCAAGCGACATTGCTTCCTTGCAGCAGGGTTTGCGTTTGTGCTAAGTAAGGATAGGGAACGCAGACAGCAAAATCAGCATTCACAAAAGGCTTTACGCCCTTGACGATGCTGGTTAAAAGCACTTCATTCCGAGCTAAGCGCCCATACATTTTCCAGTTTCCGACAACCAATTTGCGGCGCATTTTCTTATCCTGACCCAACGAAAGGCGCGAATCGTACCCTCGAAACGCTGAATGGTCAATCTAAGCTATAACGAAGGCCAAGCATCGCGGTGACTCGCGTCTGAAATTGACGTGGAAACAATTTTAACTTCAAGTCGCAAGCTTTTATTCTGACACTGCAAACGATCGTTCACTTTTATCTAAATCAATTTGGAAAAAAGGGACTTTGTCAGGTATTCTTAGGGTTATTCAATCAACCTCATTTTGTACGTTTGGAGTTTAAATTTATGATTGCCCCTATTTCATTAAGACGCATTCCGCAAAACAATATTTTTCGACAAGGCGATGTCTTTGTTTTATTTGGAGAATTATTTGGTCGTGGCTACGCAAACGGTTTAGTCAATCAAGCGCGCCAAGCAGGTATGACCATTATCGGCATCACGGTTGGTCGCCGCGATGATAACAACGCCTTGCGGGCATTGACTGCAGAAGAATTGGTTACTGCCGAACAAAATCTAGGCGGTCGAATTATCAACATTCCGCTGATGGCGGGTTTTGACCTTGATGCGCCGGTCGGCGAACCTACACCCACCGACTTGCTTGCCAACATGACGCTTAAAAGTTGGCAAGAAGATAAACTGGATTGGGCTCACATTGAAAAGTGCCGGCGCACCGGAGTGCAGCGGTTTAACAATGCTGTTCAGCAAGTGATGGTCGAGTTGAACGCGCTCATTCCCGATGGCAGTAATGTATTTTTCGCACACACCATGGCCGGTGGCATCCCCAAAGTTAAAGTGTTTTTGGCCATTGCAAATCGAATTTATAAAGGACGAGGTGAGCGGTTTATGTCCACCCGTGCCTTACTTGATAGCGATTTAGGCAAGCTGATTTTGATGAATTTTGACGAGGTGACCGCCAACACTTTTCAAGCGCTGATTGACGGGAGCGCCTCGATTCGGGAACGATTGGAAAAAACCGGCGGTCAAGTCCGTTATACCGCTTACGGCTACCACGGTACTGAAATTTTGCTACAAGATGAATATCAATGGCAAACCTACACCAGTTACACGCAAGGCAAAGCCAAAATCCGACTAGAAAAAATAGCTCAAGCTGCTTGGCAAAAAGGCATTAAAGCCATTGTTTACAACTGCCCAGAAATTAGAACCAACTCATCCGATATTTTTGTGGGCGTTGAACTGTCGCTGTTCCCCTTGCTAAACGCGCTTAAAAAGGAAAAGGGTGGCTTATGGGCTGAAGCGCAATGGGAAGCGTGTCGCGGTCTATTTCAAGATGGGCACGCTTTGGACGAACTGCTGAAAAAAATTGCGGATTACAACGCCAACGATGTGATGAAAAGCTTCCGTAATTTTGCTGCTTGGCCGATGGATAATTCCGCCGAATTGGCTGACTTAATGATTGGTACTTCTGATGAAATTACGCAAATGCACCAAGATCGGAAAGTACTTGTCACCGACTTGCTCAGCGCCTTAGTGCTTGAAAGTGTCGGTCCGTTAATGTTCTTCGAAACCTCCAATCCAAGCGCTCCAGTGCTTTGGCTTAACCACGACATAATTGCTAAACAGCTTAATCTTTTGCATTCGTAAGTCAGTGATCTAAAATTTTATTTCTGCCGTTTTTTCAGGTTAGTACCTAAAAATACCTTAATAATCAAGGTGTTAGATACTGACTTGATTCAATACAATTCAGCACTAAATTCAGTCTGTGCAGCTGGAATGCGTGCTGATTTGTCCCGTTCGTGGTGCACCTGCAAGGGATAATTTGGTGGTAGGGCAAACGCCGCCAACAGCGCACGCACCGATCTTTGGTTGGCTCAGGCGTGCTTTGTCGACTCGTGCTGGAATCAATCGCATATCAATTCATCACCTAGATAACCATGGGACTCAAGTTTTCTTGAGTTTGGCCAGGAGGGCAAGGTCAGTGGTTACTTTAATTAGCGGCTACCTAAGTCAATGCGCCGCTGTAGTCGTTGCAAACCCCGCTACTCCTGCCTCATTACCGGCTCGTGAACGCGCACGAATGGATTATTTCGGCTGAAGTCGCTGTGTTAGAATGCGCACCTTGTTTTAGTCCGTATGTTTATTTCTAAGGTCGTTCATGCAAACACAATTCGCTAAAGAAACTCTGCCAGTTAGTCTCGAAGCTGAGATGCGTAAATCCTACCTCGAATATGCAATGAGTGTCATTGTTGGGCGCGCTCTGCCTGATGCGCGCGATGGCTTAAAACCCGTGCATAGACGCGTGCTTTTTGCGATGCACGAACTGTCTAACGATTGGAATCGTGCCTACAAAAAATCCGCACGTATCGTCGGCGATGTCATTGGTAAATACCATCCGCACGGCGACACCGCCGTCTATGACACCATCGTTCGAATGGCACAAGATTTTTCCTTACGCTACCCTTTGGTTGATGGGCAAGGTAACTTCGGCTCGGTGGATGGCGACAACGCGGCGGCGATGCGTTACACCGAAATCCGCATGGCACGCATTGCGCACGAATTGTTGGCAGATTTAGACAAAGAAACCGTGGATTTTGGTCCAAACTATGACGGTTCTGAGCAAGAACCGCTGGTTTTGCCGTCACGTTTTCCTAACTTGCTGGTGAATGGTTCGTCCGGTATTGCCGTAGGCATGGCAACCAACATTCCACCGCATAACCTTTCCGAAGTGATTGACGCCTGCTTTGCCTTGCTGAGCAATCCTGATATCGACATTGAAGAATTGATCGCCATTGTGCCCGCGCCAGATTTTCCTACCGCCGGGTTTATTTACGGATTGTCCGGCGTAAAAGAAGGCTATCGCACCGGTCGCGGTCGGGTGGTCATGCGCGGACGCACGCACTTTGAAGAGATTGGCAAAGGAGAACGGCAAGCAATCATCATCGACGAACTGCCGTACCAGGTAAATAAAGCTAATTTGCTGATTAAAGTGGGCGAATTGGTGCGCGAAAAACGCATTGAAGGTATCACCGAAATTCGCGATGAATCTGATAAGTCCGGTATGCGCGCCGTGATTGAATTGCGCCGTGGCGAAATGCCAGAAGTGATTCTGAATCACCTGTATAAGCACACTCAGTTGCAAGATAGTTTCGGTATGAATATGGTTGCGCTACTAGATGGTCAACCTAAGTTATTGAATTTAAAAGAGTTTTTGGATGCGTTTTTACGTCATCGCCGCGAAGTAGTGACACGGCGCACTATTTTTGAACTACGCAAAGCGCGTGAACGCGGGCATGTTTTGGAAGGTCTGGCGGTGGCGTTGTCGAATGTGGACGATATTATTGCTTTGATTAAATCGGCCGCCAGCCCTGCGATAGCCAAACAGGAATTGATGTCAAGAGCTTGGCGCTCGTCGCTTGTAGAAGAAATGTTAAGTCGCGTCAGCGATGCTTCTCGCCCCGAAACGTTGTCACCGGAATTCGGGATGCTGGGCAGCGGTGAGCAGCGCGCCTACAAATTATCCGATGTGCAAGCGCAGGCGATTTTGGAATTACGTTTGCAACGCTTGACCGGTCTGGAGCAAGACAAAATCGTCAACGAATACCGTGACGTCATGGACAAAATTGCTGACTTGCTGGATATTTTGGCGAAACCGGAACGCGTCACACAAATTATCAACGACGAATTAGTGGCGATTAAAGCGCAATACGGCGACAAACGCCGCAGCGAAATCATCACTCACACCCACGACATGAGCATGGAAGATTTCGTCACGCCTGAAGACGTGGTGGTTACGCTGTCGCACGGCGGCTACATGAAGGCGCAAAAGCTGGATGAATATCGGGCGCAAAAACGCGGTGGTCGGGGCAAACAAGCAGCGTCCACCAAAGAAGATGACTTCGTGGATAACCTGTTTATCGCCAACACGCACGATTACATTCTGTGTTTCTCGAATCGCGGCCGCGTCTATTGGCTGAAAGTATATGACGTACCGCAAGGCACGCGCACCATGCGCGGCAAGCCTATTGTTAACTTATTGCCCTTGGAAGAAAACGAAAAAATCAACGCGATTTTGGCGGTACGCGATTTCCCTGAAGATAAGTTTGTGTTCTTCGCTACCTCCGAAGGCACGGTGAAAAAAACCGCCCTCGCTGATTTCGCTAATCCACGTAAGGGCGGCATTATCGCCATCAATCTGGACGAAGCCGACTTCTTAATTGGCGTCGCCATTACCGACGGCAAACATGATGTTATGTTGTTCTCTGATGAAGGTAGGGCAGTGCGTTTTGATGAAGATGACGTGCGCGATACTGGGCGTGCTTCGCGTGGTGTGCGCGGCATGAGCCTAAAAAAAGGCGGTAAAGTGATTGCTTTACTGGTGGCAGAAAATGAAGAACAAACCGTGTTGACTGTCACCGAAAACGGTTACGGCAAACGCACGCCGATTGTCGAATACACGCGCCACGCACGCGGCGCACAAGGCATTACCGCCATTCAAACGAGCGAACGTAACGGTAAAGTGGTGGCGGCAGCGCTGGTCAATACTGAAGATGAAATTATGCTGATCGGCACCAACGGCGTCATGATTCGCACGCGCGTCAATGAAATCCGTGAAATGAGCCGCGCTACCCAAGGTGTGACACTCATTAATCTGGAAAAAGGTGAAAAACTCGCTGGCTTAAGTCGTATTGCCGAGTCCGAAGGGTTGGACGGAGAAGAGGAATCGGCTGACGGGACGACAGAAATCGGTGACGCAGAAAACGGTGCTGCTTGAACGGCGACCGCGACGTGGCACGCTGATTAGTCCGCTTCACGTTTTTGTTTAATAGGCTTCCAAAAGGAATAAAAATGACCATTTATAATTTTGCCGCCGGTCCCGCTGTTTTACCGCAAGCGGTATTAAAACAAGCGCAAGCTGAATTGCTGGATTGGCATGGTTGCGGCGTGTCGGTGATGGAAATGTCGCATCGCGGCAAAGAATATATGGGCATTCATGCCCAAGCCGAAGCGGATTTGCGCGAATTACTCGCCATTCCTGCCAACTACAAAGTGCTGTTTTTGCAAGGTGGCGCGCACCTGCAATTTTCCATGATTCCGCTCAATCTGCTGCGCGGCAAAGCCTCTGCGGATTATGTGGACACCGGCGAATGGTCGAAAAAAGCCCTCAAAGAAGCGCAAAAATTTGGCGCGGTTAACGTTGTCGCCAGCAATTCTGACCAAAACTGCAGTTACGTTCCTGCTTTTGACACTTGGAAATGCGATGCTAATGCCGCGTATTTACATTACACACCCAACGAAACCATTGGCGGCGTGGAATTCAACTGGATACCCGAAATCGGCGCTGTGCCGCTGGTGGCGGATATGTCGTCCAACATATTGTCGCGGCAAATTGAGGTGTCTCAATTCGGGCTGATTTATGCCGGTGCGCAAAAAAATATTGGCCCGGCTGGTCTGACGATCGTTATCGTGCGCGAAGACTTAATTGGCGCAGTGCCAGCCACTACGCCAACCATGCTTAGCTATCAAACTCACGCCGCCGCCGATTCCATGTACAACACGCCACCTACCTATGGTATTTATATGGCGGGGTTAGTGTTCCAATGGTTGAAGCAAAACGGCGGCATCGCCACAATGGAAAAACTCAATATAATCAAGGCTAATCTCTTATATTCTGCCATTGAATCCAGTGACGGTTTTTATCATTGCCCCGTCAATCTTGCCGACCGTTCACGCATGAACGTGCCGTTCACCCTGTGCAATCCCGCGCTAGACGATGACTTTTTAAACCAAGCAGCGGCACGCGGTCTGCTGCAACTTAAAGGCCACAAACTCGCCGGCGGAATGCGCGCCTCCATTTACAACGCCATGCCCTTAGCTGGTGTGCAAACGTTGGTCGAATTTATGACTGAATTTGCCCAGCAAAAAGCTTAAGGATGCACTGAGATATTTCGTTCAGCTGTGTTTTGTTGTTGCAATGGCATGTGCGTGCTGCTTCAGTACGCCGATGACAACGTTGGTATTAAGCAAGTAGCAAGCGACCATCAGCTTCGGCTCCACGATTAACGCCACTGTTTTCATTCAAGGTATTCACTTCTGCAATGCAGATTGCGCCGGCTAAACCGCTCGACTTTTGTATCAATTCCGTCAGTATGGTGGCTAACATCAGACCAGTGCCGTGCAAACTGGCTGGTGAGACGCAAGGCAGGATTCGCCGCTGCCGAATCAGGACAAGACTTCAAACGCTGTGGATCAAGCTCAATCCAGTCGTTGAAAAACCCAATAAAATCAATCAGTTAGCTGATTTTGCGGGAGCGAATTAATTAATAACTCAACACCGGTGCTAACCAGCGTTCTGCCTCATCCATCGTCCAATTTTTGCGTTGCGCATAATCAGCGACTTGCTCTGCGGTGATTTTGCCGGAGGCAAAATATTGCGCTTGCGGATGCGAAAAATAGAATCCGGAAACCGCCGCTGTTGGCAGCATGGCGTAACTATCGGTTAGGGTAATTCCGCTATTTTCAGGCGCTTGCAACAGTTCAAATAAAGCACCTTTTTCGCTATGTTCTGGGCAAGCAGGATAGCCGGGCGCAGGGCGAATACCACAATATTTTTCGGCAATGAGATCGTCGTTGCTTAAGCCTTCATCGTTCGCATAGCCCCAAAATTCACGCCGCACTTTTTGGTGTAAACACTCTGCAAACGCTTCGGCGAGTCGGTCAGCCAAGGCTTTCAACATAATCGCGCTGTAATCATCGTTTTGCTTTTCATAGTCTGCCACGCGTGCGTCAATCCCAATCCCAGTGGTGACAGCAAAACCCCCAATATAATCAGGCACACCGCTGGACTTGGGCGCAATGAAATCGGCAAGGCAAAAGTTGGGAATGTCGGCGGGTTTTTTAGTTTGTTGGCGCAGGTTATGCCAAGTCATTGCCACCGTGCTACGCGATTCATCAGTATAAATGTCGATGTCATCGCTATTCACGCTATTGGCGGGGAACAAACCAAAAACCGCATTCGCTGTAAGCCATTGATTATTAAGTATATTTTTAAGCATTTCTTGCGCATCGGCAAAAAGTTTGGTCGCTTCTTCGCCCACGATTTCATCTTGCAAAATTTTGGGATAACGCCCCGCTAATTCCCATGCTTGAAAAAAAGGCGTCCAATCAATGAACTTGGCGATTTCGGTTAAGGGGAAATTCGCTAATTTTTGCACACCCAGTTGCAGCGGTTTCGGCGGCGTGTAATTTGCCCAGTCCACCTTAAACCCGTGCGCGCGCGCCTCGGCTAAAGCAAGGTAATTGGCCTTGCCTTTTTTGCTTTCAAACTGTTCCCGCGCTGCGGCATAATCTGCTTTAATTTCAGAGACATAGCTGTCACGCGTGCTGCTGCTGAGCAAGTTGCTGCACACGCCAACAGCACGCGAAGCATCGGTGACGTACAGCACTGAACCGCTCGGATAATTGGGCTCGATTTTGACCGCAGTATGAATGCGCGACGTGGTTGCGCCGCCAATCAGCAGCGGAATGGTGAAACCTTGCCGTTCCATTTCTTTTGCCACGTGCGCCATTTCTTCCAGCGATGGCGTAATTAGCCCCGACAGCCCGATAATGTCAGCATGATGTTCGCGCGCTGCGTCCAAAATTTGCTGGCACGGCACCATCACGCCCATATTCACTACCTCAAAATTATTGCATTGCAACACGACCGTGACGATATTTTTGCCAATGTCATGCACGTCGCCTTTCACGGTCGCCATGACGATTTTGCCTTTAGTACTGGTGTCACCGGAGCGCAATTTTTCGGCTTCGATAAAGGGAATGAGGTGAGCGACCGCTTGCTTCATGACTCGCGCCGATTTGACCACTTGCGGTAAAAACATTTTCCCCGCACCAAATAAATCGCCGACCACGTTCATGCCGGCCATGAGCGGCCCCTCAATGACTTGCACCGGAAATGGTGCTTGCAACCTAGCTTCTTCGGTGTCTTCGACAATAAATGTCGTGATGCCGCGTACCAGTGCGTGGGTGAGTCGCTCTTGTACCGTGCCGTTGCGCCAAGCTAAATCTTCTACTTGTTCTTTGCTGCCGCCTTTGACGCTTTCGGCCAAGGTCACTAATTTTTCGCCAGCATCCGGCTTGCGGTTCAGTACCACATCTTCCACCGCGTCGCGCAAGTCGCGTGGAATTTCTTCGTACACGCCCAATTGCCCCGCGTTGACGATGCCCATGTTCATGCCGGCTTTGATGGCGTGATACAGGAATACAGTATGGATTGCTTCGCGCACCGGATCATTGCCACGGAACGAAAATGACACGTTCGACACGCCGCCAGAAATTTTGGCAAAGGGTAGATTTTGACGAATCCACTGGCAGGCATTGATAAAATCGACCGCGTAATTATTGTGTTCTTCAATGCCGGTGGCGATAGCAAAAATGTTTGGATCAAAAATGATATCTTCGGGCGGGAAGCCGACTTTGTGGACGAGGATGTCGTAGCTGCGTTGGCAGATGTCAATTTTGCGCTGGTAGGTGTCGGCCTGACCATGCTCGTCGAAGGCCATTATCACCGCTGCCGCGCCGTATTGACGCACCAAGGTCGCGTATTTAATAAAGTTTTCTTCGCCCTCTTTCAGTGAAATCGAGTTGACGATCGACTTGCCTTGCACGCATTTCAGCCCTGCTTCGATGATGCTCCACTTGGAAGAATCAATCATCAGCGGCACTTTGGAGATATCTGGTTCAGAGGCGATTAAGTTCAGAAATTTGACCATTGACGCTTCGCCATCCAACATCGCTTCATCCATATTGACGTCGATGACCTGGGCACCGGTTTCTACTTGCTGCTTGGCTACTTCTAACGCCTCGTCAAATTTTCCTTCTAAAATCAAACGTTTAAATTTGGCCGAGCCAGTGACGTTGGCGCGTTCACCGACGTTCACAAACAAGGAACGCTCGCCGATATTGAACGGCTCTAGCCCAGACAAGCGACATTCGACCGGATTGTGCGGAATTTGGCGCGGCGCAATGTCTTTCACCGCCTCGGCAATCGCTTTGATAAACGCCGGTGACGTGCCGCAACAGCCGCCAATAATGTTTAGAAAACCACTTTGCGCCCATTCTTTGATTTGCCTAGCCATATTGTCTGGCGTGTCGTCATAACCTGTTTCTGCCAAGGGATTAGGCAAGCCGGCATTGGGATGTGCGCTTAGAAAACACGGGGCGACACGCGACAATTCGGCCACATATTGGCGCAACTCTTCCGCGCCCAGCGCGCAATTGAGCCCAATCGAAATGGGATTGGCGTGTGCCAAAGAATTGTAAAAAGCTTCGGTCACTTGTCCGGTCAAAGTACGGCCGGAAGCATCGGTAATCGTGCCAGAAATCATGATCGGCAAACACGTGTCGCGTTCGACAAACACGGTCTTCACGGCAAAAATGGCGGCCTTGGCATTCAGCGTATCAAAAATCGTTTCAATCAAAATCAGGTCTGCACCGCCGTCCAGCAAGCCACGGGTCGCATCGGAATAATCGGCAACCAGTTGGTCGAAGCTGATATTGCGTGCAGCAGGATCATTTACATCTGGGGAAATGGTGGCGGTTTTGTCTGTTGGGCCAAGTACGCCGGCGACAAAACGGGGTTTGTCTGCGCTGGTAAACGCATCGCAGGCTGCACGCGCCAGTCGCGCACCGGCCACATTCAGCTCGTAATTTAACGCTTCCATGCCGTAGGCTTTCAGCGT
>JAVHQT010000041.1:0-3340 GCA_036171275.1 Gallionellaceae bacterium
AATTGATTACCGTCAATCCGGCGGAGATTGTGTATGTCAGCATTCCCGTGGCTAATTTCCAGGATGCCGAAGCGTGGCTTGAACGACTTGAGTTGGTTGCGCGGACAGCGCTCAAAAAACGCAAAGCTGTTCAGCGGCAGAACAAGCAGAAAGTCGTATCAGGCATTGCGTAACGTATCCTGAGTCAGCCAAATGTCAAATCTTCGGCATTAAATCAGCAGTAAATTCGGTAGAAAAACAAAACGGGCATCCCAAACACGGATGCCCTTTTTTTTGCTTTTTTTCTTTATGTTCTTTATTTTCGATTGGTTTCCCAGTGCATTCCAACTCACCTCCCCAAGTTGCAACCCAACCGAGAAATGAAAGCGAAGATCTATTACGGTACACGCTTGCCTGAAAATGTCGCACCATTTTAGTCGGGATTGAACTTTTGGCAATCGCAGTCGTCATAGCAACCGAGCAAGGTTGCTCATCGCCCCGATGAAAATTGATCATGAAAAAATATTTAATCCTGATTGCGTTGACTGTATCCGAATGGATTGCTGTGCTGACTTATACCGTTCCGGTTTGATCAATTTAACGGTCAGTCCTTAAATTGGATTTGCAAGTGAGGTGAAGTTGTTTTTCACCCCGCCACAGGCAATTCATTCCAATCGGTCGTGTAGTTCGGCGACTTTGATTCGCGGCGCATTGACCAGCGACGTTTGATTCCTGCAGCAGCAAGGCTGACACTACCACGCCCCATTTTTTGGTTGATCGCGTCCATGACGTGCATCAGGTCATCTGACTTTTCGTCGCTTTCTGGTTCTGCAAATAAATCAGTTTGCATCGTTCCTTTGGGTTGCAAGCCCATTAACAGTACCCCAGTTTTTTTGTAACTCAAGCCCGGACGGTAGATTTGTTTTAAGCCAGAGAGTGCCGCATTCACAATTTTGCTCGTGTTATCGCAAGGAGTCGCCAACGGAATACTTTGCGATTTAGCATAGTACGCTTCGTTTTCTTTGAATGGATTCGTACAAATGTGTACACATACGCTGTTGGCAACCGAACCATCATGACGCAGTTTTTCAGCAGCAGTAGTCGCGTAGTAAGCAACTGATTCAGACAGATCGGCTAGATTCATCACGCTTGCGCCAAAAGAGCGGGAGACCATAATTTGCTGCCGTGGCGTGTTCGCTTCATCGAGTTCAATGCAAGCAATGCCATTTAATTCCTGCACTGTTTTTGCCAGCACCACCGAGAATTGAGCACGGATGCGCTGTAGATTGGCAGTGCGTAAATCTTCCACGGTGTTGATGCCCAACGTCAGCAACTTTTCAGTATGCTTTCTGCCAACACCCCATACATCGCCAACCGGAATTTGGCTAAACACGCGACTTAGTTCATCTTCACTTAGTTGCCCAAAATCACAAACACCATGATTGCCCGCGTAGCCTTTCTTGGCACAGTGGTTCGCCAGTTTAGCAAGCGTTTTGGTTTCGGCAATGCCGACACACACCGGAATGCCGACTTGCTGTTTCACTGTTTGACGAATCGTTTGCCCATACTCGACCAAGGTGAGCCGATTAAATCCTGCCAAATTGAGGAAGCATTCATCAATGCTGTAGATTTCCTGCACGGGGGAGAAGTTGGACAGGATCTGCATCACCCGTGCTGACAGATCACCATACAGTGTGTAATTGCTAGATAGGGCAACAATCCCATGACGCTTGGCAATGTCCTTCAGCTTGAACCACGGCTCTGCCATTTTAATGCCTAGGGCTTTGACTTCAGCGGAACGAGCAACCGCACAGCCATCATTATTCGATAGCACAACCACCGGAATACCTTCCAGTCGTGGATTAAAAACCCGTTCGCAGGAAACATAAAAATTGTTGCAATCAACGAGGGCGATAGGCATTGGGAGGGAGGAGGAGTGGAGGTATTAAGGCGAAATACGGAACTTATTGTTCAATCAAACAAATTTCTTGATGGCGGAGGTCACTACGCCCCAAACTTGTAACTCCTGCCCATCCTTAAATTCAATGTCGCCAAAACTGGGGTTGGCCGCTTTGAGAGTGACGGACTGTTCTTGTTTAACCAGATACTTCACGGTTAAGTCACCATCCACCACGGCTATCACAATATCGCCGGATTTGGAATTCAGTGACCGATCCACCACCAATAAATCCCCATCAAATATCCCTGCCCCAGTCATGCTTTGTCCCTTGGCGCGAACAAAGAAGGTGGCGGCCTGATGCTGAATCAGGTGTTCGTCTAAGCTCAGTTTCCCCGCCACGTAATCATCGGCAGGCGAAGGAAAGCCAGCCGCAACCGCATGACTAAACAAGGGCAGACGAATAGGCGCTAGTCCCGACTTAAAGCACAGAGCAGGGTGTGAGGTATGGGTTGGCGTGCTGAGGGATTCATAGCGCTAAGCGTACTGAACGGATTATTCAGTGCATCTTATAGAACGAACGTTCCATCGTCAACTTTTGGGTGTGTTCGGTGTTTGCCAGTTTTACAGTGGCGTAAATCGCGGAACCCGTTTTCCGTCGTGTTCGACCGTTTCAAAAAATACGTCACGAGGTCTTGTCCAAATCAGGCCATCAACATCGGACTGATAAACAATCATGGTCACTGACGGGTCTGATTCAAGTTTAGCCTCGCACAGTATTTCGTATAAGCCACCTTTGTAATGTCGGAATTTCATCGAATTGATTAGTCTTTCAAAATCACCGTTGGTTTAGACTGTCCTGTTCCAATGTGTACGCCATGTATGTTGGCAGAAAATGAACATGCCGAAATCAGTGCGCTTAATGACATGACTATCAAAGCTGTTTTAATCATTGATGCATCTCAACTTTAGGCCTTGCTCTTAATTTAGCCTGAGCAACAGACTTATTGGTTTCAGAAACTTTTCGACCAAAGGCTTCTCGTTTTATATGGTCGGCTTTGGCAGCTTCAATACTTTGGATGCAACGCCAACGCTTTCCTGTTTTAGAGTTTACTAGCCGCATATCTTCTCGCGGATGTGCTAAACGACAGTGATAACAATAAACCAAATTAGTATTCATCAAACTCAATCAAAACAGTCAGTGACAGGTACATGCAATCATAGTGAGAAATATCAAATGAGTTTGTGATTACCCGATGATCGCTGCTTAAATAAGCGGTTATTAGAACATGATGACCTACGTTTATCCTATAGACCAAAAGGTCTATTTGCTCGGACTAGTTAGGATGGGGGACTCATCATCAACAGACTATGACGTAGCTATTCATGTCGTTATTTATAGCGAGTTCGCCGCTGATTTTCTGACCGCAGCTGGAATATGCAATAAAGCGTAGTGATATTCAT
>JAVHQT010000042.1:0-17212 GCA_036171275.1 Gallionellaceae bacterium
AATGCGTTACACCAAGCAACCAGCGGCGGTTGCACTTCGAACTTGAATGCGCGACCTGATTGATTACATAAATCACCGGGTTCTATAATGCAAGACAAGAGAGCCGCCCATATAGAATATGGGCGGAAGGGCTAAAATCTGCTCGGCGACCGTGTTTGGCGGGTCTTGGGACAATTTGGGACACTGGAAATGGTGGGCACTGTGCCAAATTGTGCCAAACGGTAATAAAACAGCGGATTAAACTGCTGGCGGTTTGATTGTTATTGGTTATGGCGGGTGATTTTCTGGCACAATTTTGGCACAGTGCCAGCGGGAAAACACGGGAAACACAGGGATTTACAGGTAATAGCGGAAAAGAAAAAAGCTTAATAACTTGTTGATTATTAAGCCTTATATATGGTGGTGGAGTTACCACCTAAAACTAAGCCTGCTTTCATTATACCGAGGAAACCAGCGCAAATGGTAGCGCGTGCGCACCTACTTTGCTCGCTCAAGATCAGATAAAAGCTCCTGGCTCATCTGAGTGAAATCGGAAATGAAACGACTGAACCAATGATGCCCAGTGTGGGGGTGATGTCTCCATTCGTTTCCAGCCCAACCACATTCGATTAGCTCCGCTGTTGCAAAAACAAACTCAAGTGTCTCAGTGAGGAAGTGTATGTGGCTCTCCACAGCAGCGTACTTGAACCCTTTGTCGCCTGGGCCGTGAACAAAGTAGTTCCGGCACTTGACCGATTGCCGCAGCACCTTGTCCAGATCTTTTAGGTGGAAGTGACCACGCAACACCGCTGCTCGTGACAATACTTTCTTCATCAAAGTGGGAGTGCCGATCCTTGACAGAGCCATGATCGCGCTGTCTCGATCGTCACTGCGGGGCAATGCTCGAAGCGCATGTAAGCACTCGTCGCGAACCTTCGCCAACTCGTGTGAAACAGAGACTTCCTCTGGCGAGAGATCGCTCGTAAGATCGAACATATTTGCTGCCGCCACTAGGCGATTAGTGTCGAAGTGGTTGCCACCCTCCCGACAAGAATGAAGTCGCGCGCGTGCAAGAGCATGCTCACGAGAACTGAACCACTGCTCTATCACCCGTCTAAATTCTTCTGCTCGCCTGATGCCATCCAATGGCATGTCAATACATGATGGTGTGTCGAGTTCTTGTCCGTTTGCCTGTTGGGGACCAAGACACCAGTGCAGAGAAAGCGGCAACTCCTTGCTATCGCTTCCATCGACTGCGACTTGCACGTTCTCGATGCCTTGTGGGCGGCCTGCCACCAAGCTCAAGAATTGGCCGATGCTCGCTAGTTTGCCTAGGCATTGCTCTAGATTGACGGCCGGCTCGAACTCGACTTGAACTCTCATCTGAGTGGTGATGCGCGCTCCCTGCGAATTCGATTGTGCTAGCGGCCAATGCTGTACTTCGAATTTTCCGAAGGAGAGTGCTGCCTCCAGTAGAGAGCATCTGCCAGCGAAATACACTAAACGAGGCTCGGTACCGATTGGCACATGTCGGTCTCCGATCGTTTGGGGAAGCAAGGACTGTATCTGTATGGTGGAGTCAGCAATGATGCCGAACGAGTCGAAATCATCAAAGATTCGGTAGATATCTCCAGTTGAGAACCACGCCTTGCGGATGAGGTCTTTGCTAGGATTGAAATATGAGCGCCCGCTTAATACTTGGTGCGGAAAGACATTCCATGACGAAGATCTCTTGTTCTCACCATACCAGGATTGCGTCGGCATACTTCCCCCGACACAGTTGATGCAGGACACGAGGGTGAAATCATGAAGCCGCCCGTGTACTACTTCAGGTGCGCTCAGATCGGTTGGTTGACTTTCCGTTCTTAGTCTCAATTGAGAGTTCGCACCGGAAAGGGTCAGTTCACCCCAGACTTCCAGTCCATGTAACTGAAAGATTCCATGGTGACCTACGCTCTCTTCCAACATGAACTGCACTCCTAGTAAATTCGTATCACTTCAACACTAAAACCGGTTGTCAATAATGATTACCGTGCTGATTTTGTCTTACCGCCATCCCATTCCGATTTGCCAAGTCCTGTCGTAACTCACGCCAGCCGAAATTGACGACAGTACCGGCATTAAAAATTCTCGCAGATCAGCAATCACCAGTGCGAGTGGCATCGGGTCAAGAGCGTTCTTGCGCAGAAAAGCCTGCCACTGTTTTTCCTTCTGGGCGTCGTTGATGAATTCGTCACTCAAGCCGATCGGTAGTCCTTGCGGAATGGCAGTTTGCCGACGCTCGAAAGTGGCCGCGACCGCTCGTGTTAACACCGTGCCATCGAAGTCAGAATGTTTCGCCAGCACCCAGAGATCAAAGAAATCTTTCATCCGACTGTTCAACATGCCCGCTGATGTCAGCGCCTCCAGCTTTTCCGCGACGACGGTGTAACGGGGATAGGCACGTATTTGTGGTTCCGGCATGCCGGTCAGAATAATTGGGTAGCACACATCCTCTGGCCCAGGCACGACCGCATCGCCGAAACCGACATCAATCTGTACTGGGCAACGGGCACTATTCAGCAAACCCATCAACGTGACTCGGACGCCAGCATAGTTGGCCTCCTTGCGGATCTCGGCAGCTTTTACCGAATCCGGTTGAAACACGATGCCATCTTCGACCTCAATGCGACTGATGCTTCTGAAAATCTCTTCCACGTGAGGAATGTCGGCTGAGCCGAAACCGAGGAAGTCGGCATCGTGGGTCGGACGATGAGGCACATCGAACCACAGATCGAACAGCAGCGCACCCTTGAGCAGGAACTGGTCACGCTGATCCGAGATACTCAAACGGTAGAGCATGCGCTCCAAGGCATAACGGGTCAGCAGTAAGTTGTAATCCAATTTTTCGGCACGAGCTTTGTTCAGCAGTCGATCCCGAACGGAGGCCCCGATGTTGCGTGTGTTCATACCAAGCTCTCCAGATAGGGGCGCATTACGTTGGCCACACGGCACACCTTGGCAAAGCGCCAGATGTCGTCACTGGTCATGCGCTTCTCATGCCAAGCCTCGCGCAGCGCTTCTAGGGCGACATCGAGTCCGATCTTGTTACGGTATTTGAAACAGTCGGCAACGGTCTTGGCAACACCGGTGACGCGAACAGTCACGCCATCCACGGCGTGTTCTTCGACACCTTCGGTCAGTGCTATGCCTGAGAAACGGACGATGCGTAGCGGCGGGTAGTCGAGCTTCGGTGCAAGTGACTTGTTCTCAATGGCCAGCCATACCTCGAAAGGGGCTTGGGTGGTCAGGCCGTGAAAGCGCAGTGCCGAGAGCAGGCAAACGACGCCCTTTGGCACTCGGCGCGCTACCTCTGCCAGTGACCCATGAGCTGAAACCTCCCGACCGGGCAGCCCGTAGAGCCCCCTACTGACGCGTTCAAGCTGCCCACTGCGGACGGCACGGGTCAGAGAAACACGGGAGATTCCCATTGGTATCAGATCACATGGGCGGATCAGCCCTTGTGATCGCGTCAAATTGATCAGCCTCTTGGCAACGTTGTCCATATCGGGCATATTGTTCCATAAAATCGGTAGATGTCAACATCTGCCGATGCATCGGAACGGGTGTGCCACGACATTCCCGACCGGCGTCAAGACTTAGAGTTCGCTGTGATTACTTCTTAGTCCCGTTTACTGCTGCATTGAGCGTTGCGCCGGCCTTAAAGGCAGGTTGCTTGGATGCCTTGATTTTGAGTTCAGCGCCGGTCTTTGGATTACGACCTGTGCGCGCAGCACGCTTGCGCACTTCGAATGTACCGAAGCCAACGAGCGCGAGTTTGTCGCCTTTCTTCAGTGTGGCGGTAATCACTTCAATCAATGCGGCGACATTGCGCTCGGCGTCTGCTTTGGTGCCGTCAGTCTTTTTTGCCAGTGCTTCGACTAGTTCTTTGCGATTCATGTATAACTCCCTGTAGTTATTGACGCTGCGGCGCGGATTGTTGTGGAAATTAGTAAGAATGGCAATAGGTTAAATCTTCTCCCTGGTTCACCCAGTGAGCTAGGGGCGCACTATACTGCGCGTGCATAAGTCGACCGGAGATAAACAATGACTGCTCAAATATCAGAAAATTCTGTACAAAGGTGACAAACACTCAATGTGCAGCGAGCCTCTCGGGATGTACTTTGCACTGGGTGGCAACAATCCGGTTTCAATCCAACTGCACGGCTCTCTGGCGTGGCTATGTTGGCTCCTGGGAGATTATTGATGGCCGACTCTATATGGTTGGGCTTACTGGCACTGCAAAAGATGGCAGCGAGGCCAATTTGGCTACGGTTTTTTCGGGCTATCCAGATAGAGTATTTGCACATTGGTTCAGCGGCGAAGTTCGTTTGCCGCAGGGTAAGCAATTGGAATACGTTCACATGGGCTACCTTCAGGGCATATCCATTAAGGCGAAAACATGGGTAATCTAGCGACTTTCCTTCAGCGAGAATTTTTGAGGCAGTGCCCATCTGGATGGGATTGCAAGATTGAGCAGCCGGTGTTGTCTCGAAAAACGTCTCAAATGCTTGGGTTTTCGCCAAGAGCTGACGTGCTACTGACACGGCTAGACGGAACACGTCGACTATGGATTGAGTTTGAAATTAGTCGTGCTGATCCCGTCGCAAATCATGCTAAATTTATGTCGGCCAATTTATTCGAGCCTAAAACACAGAATGACATATTCATTGCCATGATGAGTTCGCACATTGATCGCGGCCGCCACAATTTGGCAGCATCTTCAATTCATGTAATGCGGCATCTGGGTATGCAGGCATTTCAGACAGTGCTTTTTCCTACTGTGCCTGGTGAGAGCATCAAAGAACTCAACCATCAATCCGTATGCCAACTCGGGCTCGACGTTTCGCTGCCCATTGTGGCAGAAATTGATAGGGCAGTTGCAATCTCAGAAACGATTTCGAAGTTTCGCGGGCATTCGATCCACTTTGCCGGCAACTACTTTGAGGTAATGCTAAACATTCGCCAGTGGAACGACCAAATGGCAACAGATGCCGGCGTCCATCTTTGGGGAAAGCGCACTGTTTTATATTTTGTCTTTGACCCAATAACATTGAACTTTGCCCCCTCAAAGTATTGTGCGTTTGTGCCTGCAAACGTCACACAAAATTTGAACACCTCCCCAAAAATAGAGACGGCGATGACCATGGAAATCTACTCTTCTCTAGATGAGTCTGAGTCGAGGTTCGATGGCAATATTGCTAGGCGACATCTTGTAGAGCGGCTTTCGATGAAAGCCTCGCCAATTATTGATTGTGAAAATGCTATCCAAAACATATTTTGTCGATGGATCGAAAAATATCGTCATGCAATTCGCATTCATCCAAGAGGTGCGGTAATCATTTCCACCCTGCCTTGGTGGAATAGGTGAGACGTTGGGGCTTCGAACTCTATCATCGATAGTGTTGATACTTTCGGATGTGCGAGGAAAGAACGGTCACCGACCGCTGGTGCAATACCGCACAGTGCTTCACCGTAACGGTTCCGCCAGCCCATGCCCCCAGATTCCCTTAACGGAGGCGAACGCCTGCCGTGTCTGGTCAACGGCGGAGACAATATCTTGCGTGGTCGTTACTCATGGTTTGTTTTTATCCTGCAATGACGTAATCTGCGCATACGTACATTTGTTATGCCGCTGACGAATTCAGCGGAACATAAATTATTAAAAGGGAGTGCTGATCATGCCTAAATTGTCTGAAGCAGAGCTGTTGGCGCGCGATGCGCAAAGTGATTTAAATGCCGAACTGCTCGAATCTATCGCAGAAATGAAAGCTCGCGCCAACAGTTCGCTGGTTGATTTCATGCGCCGCTCACCCCTCTATGGACAGGATGAGCTCGTCTTTGAACGGGATCACAGTCTCACTCGCTAAAGTTCATTTTGATTCAACTGCTGAACACACGCTGGCTAGAATTTGGTAGGTACCTGACTCTACCCATTGATCTCGACAGAGTTCGCAAGTTACTCCCTGAGACTCCGCTCTGGCTCGGTGCATTGATCAAGCCGCAACAACCGATCACTTGGTCATCGAGCGAAGGGGCGTTGGTCAGAAATCCCGACAACGAAAAAGAATGGGACATTTTCTACAATGCCAAGGTTGGCCCTGAACGCCAGCGCTTCACCATCGCGCATGAACTGGGCCATTTCATTCTGCACAGAAAATCGCAGCCAACATTCAATTGCAGCAAGGAAAGCATTTATTCGGGTAGCGATGGCTTGCTGAAGCTTGAGCGCGAGGCGGATGATTTCGCCAGCAATCTGCTCATGCCGGGCAACCTGCTTCGGCAGAAAATTGAAGGGCAGGAAATAGATTTCCGTTTGCTGGGCAAACTGGCAAAGGAGTTCGGCGTCTCTCTCGAAGCGATGTGCATTCGCTTCATCAAATACACAGATCTTCGAGCGGTACTGGTGTACTGGGATAACGGCTTCATGAAATACCAGTGGCGCAGTCAATCGGCCATTCGCACTAAAGTTCGCCTGCGACAAAATGCCGATCCGCAGGAGCCACCACGGAATTCACTTGCGACTGACGACGAAATTGCGCAAGAGTTGGATGGACTCGAAATGAGCGCCGATGTGTGGTGTCCGTCTGAACCCAGTGACATTAGGCTGCGTGAAATGAAGCATACCTACCGGGAAGCGAATCGGGTGCTGTCCTTACTGATACTGGAATCCGCAGCACCACGACCCTTTGTGCAAAGCGGTTGGGAAGACGAGCAGCTGCATGACAGCTTTGATCGCTTCATCGATAGCGGTCAATTGCCGGTAAGGTGAACAAATGAGTGCGCATAAATGGCAATTTGCCACCCGCTTCAAACGCAATGCTTTCGGCTGGAAATCGGATGCACCGATTCTGCGCCTCAAAGAAGCGATCGCGGAAATCAAACTGGTCGCTAAAAAAGAGCCTGCGCTTGCGGCGGAAGGTGCCGTGACCTTGCTGGAAAAGCTTCCGCCCGCCATAGAAGACGTCGATAGCTCCTCCGGAGCATTGGGGTCGGCGGTGCATCGCGCCATGGATATTCTGGTGCCGATTATTGCCAAACCAAGTGTCGAGCAACAGGTTCGGCAACGCTGGCTGGAACGCCTTTGGGCAGCAGTCGAGGACGATGGCATGACCTATATCGAGACTCTTGGCGACTACTGGGGCGAGTTATGCGTGACACCGGAAATTGCGTCAGCCTGGGCAGATCATTTCCTGCCGCTGTTGGAATGCACCTGGCGACCAGCAGCAACTGGCCATGGTTTTTACAAAGGAACAACTGCCTGTTTGGCCTCACTTTATGCGGCAGGTCGTCATGACGAGTTGCTGAACCTGCTCGAAAAGGCACCGTTCAAGTGGTGGATGGAGCGGCGTTGGGGGGTCAAAGCGTTGGTCGCACGGGGCAAGAAGGTCGAGGCTCTTCGCTATGCCGAGGAATCGCGTGGCCTGAATGATCCGGGGTGGTTGATTGCGCAGACCTGTGAAGAAATATTGCTCTCCTCGGGATTGCAGGATGAGGCTTACCGACGCTACGCGATTGAAGCCAATCAGGGTACGACCAACCTTGCTACCTTCCGCGCCATCATAAAAAAATATCCTCAAAAATCGGCACAAGATATTTTGCGCGACTTGGTTACCAGCACGCCGAGCGCTGAAGGCAAATGGTTTGCTGCGGCCAAAGATGCCGGACTCTATCAAGAAGCCCTTGAGTTGGTGAATCGCAGCCCAACCGATCCACGCACTCTCACGCGTGCCGCACGTGACTATGCCGACAAACTGCCGACGTTTGCACTGGAAGCAGGAATGTCGGCACTACGCTGGATAGCAGCGGGACACGGCTATGAAATAACGGGCGTCGATGTGCTTGAGGCCTACGAGTCGGTGATGCAGGCGGCACACAGAGCCGGCATCGAGGAGCAACAGATCAAAGTGCAGATTCAAAGTTTGCTTGAAGCGCAGCCAGTCAACAGCGTGTTCATGCGAAAAGTTCTGGCACACCATTTGAGAGATTAACTCTCAGCGGAAGGAGTGAAGCCGAATAGTTTTCGCTGCTCATCCCAGTCAACCGGCACCTCGGCCTGACGTCCGCGCACGGCATGCAGATTTAATTGCCGTGGCTGGCGTCCTTCCATGATGGCCTGCACGATGTCAGGTGCCAGCATCGTCAATCGCAGTACTTCTGCCACCCAGCCCATTTCCAGCTTGAGCTGTCGCGCAAGTTCACTGACATTGCTGGCCTGACCTGCGTCCAGCAATGCCTGCCAGTAGAACGCTTTCCCCAGCGTGCGGATCATCGGCAGGTCAAATGATGATTTGATTTTTGCACTTTTCTCGCCAGGCGGTGGTATCAAAACTTTACTGGCGTGACGCCGCTTGATCGTGAGCGGTACAAAGGTCACGGACCGGCCGCCGGCATCAAACTGCCTAGGCGTCCCAGACGGGGTAATCTCCATACGTTTCAAGGCCGGTACCTCTCTAATTGGTTGGGCAGGGAAGATCATGACAGCACCTCACAATCGGCCACAGCGTGGTACGCATCCTCGGGCTCGCGTTGCTCCTCAATCAGTGCATGGCTACCCAGTTTGCGACCAAACTCGCGCCAACCATCCTGCTGCCAAATAATCTCCAGTCCGTCATCATGAAGTTGCACCCGCTCGATCAGCAAACGCAGGATGCGGTGTTGCTCGATGGGGAACAATTGCTCCCAAACCGTGCTCATCTGCCGCATCGCGACCAGCACGGTTGGCTCGTCTAGCTGATCGCGTTCCTTCATCGCCAAGGTGGACTGCCACACGCCGACGATCATCTCCGGTTGCTGTAGGGCTTGATGTACCTGAACCAACACGGCCGCTTCGATCTCGGCGGCAGGCAAATGTCCAATGCTTTGAGACGCACTGGCACTCTGCCGTTTATCGAGATACGGCACATAGTAGCGATAACGCTTCCCACCCTTCTTCTGCGTGTAGGTTGGCAACATGCGCTGACCATCGGGTGCGTACAGCAGGCCGGTCAACAACGCTTGCTTGCCGGTGTCGCGCGTCCTCGGTCCCTGTTTGCGTTTGTCGATGATGGCGTGCGCGGCCTCCCACACGTCGCGAGTCACAATCGCTTGGTGCTGACCGGGATAGCAATTGTCATGGTTGCAGATTTCACCGAGATAAAGCCGGTTGCGCAACATCGTAAACAGATACTGCTGATCGATGGTTTTGCCTTCGCGATGCCGACCGCCTTGGGTGACCCACGATTTGGTGGTGTGTCCCTCTATCTGCAATTCACGCACCAATTGCGCTGCCGATCCATGTTCTGCATAGCGCGCAAAAATGTCACGCACCAAGTTGGCTTCGGGTTCATTAATCACCAATTTGCGCTCAACCACGTCATACCCCAGCGGCGGAACGCCACCCATCCACATTCCCTTGGCCTTGCTGGCAGCCACTTTGTCACGGATACGTTCGCCGGTGACCTCGCGCTCGAACTGGGCAAAGGACAGCAGGATGTTCAGCGTCAAGCGCCCCATGCTGGTGGTGGTATTGAACTGCTGGGTGACCGATACGAAAGTGACACCATGCTGATCGAAGAGATCGACCATTTTGGCGAAGTCGGAAAGCGAGCGCGACAGGCGGTCGATTTTGTACACCACCACGACATCAATTTTGCCGTCTTCCACATCCTCTAACAGCCGTTTCAGCGCAGGCCGGTTGGTGTTGCCGCCGGAGAAGCCGCCGTCATCATAATTGTCATTGATGGCGGTCCAGCCCTCGTGGCGTTGACTGGCGATAAACGCCAATGCCGAATCACGCTGCGCTTCTAGGCTGTTGTACTCTTGCTCCAAACCTTCCTCACTCGACTTGCGCGTGTAGACTGCGCAGCGTTTTTTGGGTGTCAGTGCCGACGGCGTTGCTGGATTGCGTTGTAGGGCATTTCTCATGCTTGCTCCTTCTTGCGATTACGTGCCGTGGGTTTGAGACCAAAGAACACAGGGCCGGAATGCACCGTGCCAGTGATTGCTTTTGCCACAGCAGTCAGGCTTGTGTAGGGTCGGCCATCGAGTTCAAAGCGGCCATCGCTCAAAACGGTGACGCGGTAGGTGATGCCGTTGTACTCGCGGACCATCACGGTGCCCGGTGCGAGTTGCAATTCCGATCGGCGTTTTTGATTCGGCACCCCACTGGTTTCGCCAATCTTTTCTAATCGGCGGCGCAGAGATGGAGAGAGGCTACCGTGGGTGCGTTCCTGCAATTTGTAGGCGAGGCGGCTCTCAATGTATGTGCGGTGATGATGTCCGGGACGCTGGTCGAAGAATTCATCCCACAGTGCCCATAGATTTTTCATCGGCAAGTTGGGCAGTTGCGCGAGCTGCTCTGCGATGGTTGCTTGTGTCCTCATTTGCATATTCCTTCTGGTTGAGACGGGTTTGCATTCACGCTCTGGTGACCAGTTATAGCAAGTTGAACTGAGCTGTTTTCGGCGAGGATTATTGCGTGGCATGAATGCCGCGCGCGCAGGATGGCGCAGGCCAGCAGGTCAGCTATTTCGTGGTACGGGTGTCGAGGGATTTTTGCGCCAGCAATTTTGCGTGGCGCAGAGAGGATTTCGATTTCTGACACGATGGGCACTCCATGAATGAACTGCCCTCTATGTTAGGTTTGCGTGGTGTGCGGAGTATCTCGTTTTAGCGGAGGTGGTGGGAATTGGGCGGGTTGGGTAATCGAAATTGTTGCACGGAACAGGAACTTCGCAACTCCCCGGTTCGGCCGCTGCATCCCTTCAACTCTCTCCGAAACAGGCACTCAATATTTGAGTTGGTGCGCGATTGAACTCGGCCAAATTTGTAAATTTTGAGATATGCCAATCACGCCAATATCTATATGCCGTTTCTCGCAGACTTGATGTCGAGCAGATTAATCTTGTCGATTTTATCCTTGTGAATCACAACGGTAAGCTTTGCCGGATACTTGAAGCGCATTTCGCTAATCCGGAAAGTCCACAACATGATCTTCAGAAGATCCTCATCACTGATGCTCTTGTGCCCCTTGATACGAGTAATCCCAGATCCAAAGATTGGAGTGGATACGTTTTTTTGAGCATAAATTTTGTTTACCTTATCCCAGAAATTGATTAAGAATTCTAAGTATTCCGGCATCGTAAGCTGAGCCCTGTTGCTCTCGTCGAACTTGGAAAACGCAGTCAGCAGATAGTCCTCATAGACGCAAATGGTTCCGATCTGATGCCGTATTTTCTTCCCCAGTTTTCTATCTGGGATGCTCTCAAGAATCTCGTCGGGTTCAAAAGCATAACTTTCGATATGACGATCTAGCTCTGAGACAGACACATCAAGGTGTTCCTTGATGAAGATTCCGTTTAGCGATTTTTCCGCGATAATTTTGTTGTCCACCTGAGTATCAAAGTATTCGTTGAAAGCAATTGCTCTTAACCCCGGTTGATGGAAAATATCGCCCACTTGGATCGTAACGTTGCTTCCTTCAACGTTAATGTTGATCTTGTTCAGATTGTTAGACCAAACCCAGATCGCCAAATAGATGAAGGCTAATAGCCCCAGAAAAATCCAACCATAAGTGGACTTGCAACCCGTTGGTATATCAATAAACAGCACAACCAGTGATAGCGTAGTGCTGATCACGGAAGTTATCTTGAGGAAATACCCGACTATCCTCTTATCAAAGAAGTGTACTTTTGCCATGGATTGACCTCACTACCTTTACAATGCGCCCTTAAGGGTTGTATCGAAAGATGCCAGAATTTGTCTTTGTTGCGATCATGAAGTCCTCATCGCGCAAGGACTTCTCTAAAAGGCTTTTGCTCAATGGGATATGAATAGTAGGCACATTATTCATTGAGTCTCTGAAGGCAGGGAGATTATCCCAAAGTTTCTTCACTGATGGCTTTAACGTTCCATCCGTTAGTAGGCTTTCCTTGGTGTCATACTCAGGGTAGATCACGATGACCGGCAACCCTTGGTCGTTTATTCCGTAATTTATTTCTTCGCGGAGCGCCTTGGAGTTGGCCGTGTTAGAGCTAAGAAAGAGTACGATATTTTTTGAATTCCTAAGGCGCTCCCTGAGCCTTGGTTTCAACGTCGCTTCCCAATCGCTGTTGTCACGGACGTTGTACGTCTTATCGTGCGAGTCATTAAAGGGAAACGACGAGTCCGCCCCCTTCCACATTCGTATCATGTTGTAGTAACAGAAGTCCTTTGTGGCGTGTGCCCCCAGCGCGCTGGCATTGAATGGCTCAGCAACGTAGAAGGCTGTGTAATTCCCGTTTCGAAGTGCCATTTTTCCTCCCAGAAAATCGATAGTCATGGGTACTCATAACCGCAAATTTGGAATCCCTAATCTAACAAGTGGACTCCACGGCCTCAATTTTTGCAATCAATCGTGGGGTTACCAAAACACCCCCCTGTTTTCTATTGTGTAGCTAACTGCAGCACCACTCTACCTGCAAAACTCATCTTCTCGGCACACGTATAACTTATTGCCTAAAAAGGCGTTCTGCGTGTGCCAGATGTAAGGTGTTCTCCACTATTTATACAGAACACAGAGCAGTAAAGAATCGAACGGGGGTAATTCTACGCCGAATACAGGTAGTTTCACTCACGACGTAGCACACGCAGAATGGCGTTAAAGCCCGCGCTGCTTGGGGAAACGCTGGAAAGTAAAAAGGCCAACCGAGAACGGTTGACCTTAAATTTTGGTGGCTCGGGGCGGAATCGAACCACCGACACAAGGATTTTCAGTCCTCTGCTCTACCGACTGAGCTACCGAGCCACAGAAACAAGATTTAAATACAATTAATCACTTGGATCAATGCGGATTATACCTACTATCCTAATTTAATCCAACAATGTATTCAAAAAATACCGCAAGGAACCAATAATTTATTTTTAATTTACGTACTGGATGGCGCTCTGAATCGCAATTAGGGCAATGGGGTAATCTGTTTTTACTTTGGTTTTTAGCGGAATAAGAAAATCAGAAGCGAACTTAAGTTAGAATGCGCAGCGTTTGGAGAGGCTGCTACTTAATGAAATCCGTTTGGCATTGTTTTTGGCATATAAAAAAGCCGCACCTACTTGAAATCAAGAGTTGGTGCGGCTTTCGTAATGTTTGCTGGTGCCAGAAGAGGGCTCAAATTTTAGCTATAACCAGTTGATTTTATTGAATAAATTATTTTTAATTTTTCAATATACCCCCTAAAATACCCCCAGCTTCTTTTTCTTAAGCTTAAATCTAGGCTTAAATCATGCACGTGGTAATAACATTACACACGCCGCCACGCACACAACAAAAATGCCGCTGGTTAGGCGGCTCAGAGGAATCGAACATGCAACATAACAACTTGATTTTAATGATATTTTAAAGATACCGTCAAATATACCGACAAAAAACGCTGCTTGCCAATTTTTATGGTTTTTTTGGGGCGCTTAATCCGTAGGGTAATTAGGGTTTATTGCTGTTCAAAACGATAACGTTTAATAACATTTCCTTGCCGTAATCTTGCCGTTCAAAATGATAAGTTTTGATAGGTTTCACCGTACCGTTATATTACCGTTGCTTTTCGCATGAAATTATTTAACGTAAGTCAGGACGGTTTCAGGTATGGGGTATAACCAAACGTTACCCCCTTCAAACTCTGTACGAAACTAAAGTTTTCTCTAGTTCACCCTCTAGGTTATATACAGGTGGTCTTGAGGTAATCTTGGGGTCTTTTCCGCTGACATTCCGCGCCTGTTTACAGCGAAATGGATGAATTGACTATAAGGTTTTATTAGGTTTTGAAACTGAAAGTTTTCTAAAGCATCTTGTGGATTGTTTGCCGCCTGTTCCACTCTTTTGCGTTTTCGGTGTTTTCAGCGTTTATCCCGCCCTCCGTTGCTTCTTTGAAGGCTTTGCACCCTGCGCCCTTGTCAGCGGGTAGAACGCGCAGTAAAGCCGTTTCCAGTGGCAAATCAGGGCGTTTACCTGCGCACAGTCCGCCCGCCGTTCTTTGCTTGCAATGCTGACATTGGAAACAAGCCGAAACTATCCAACCGCCGCCCAAGTCTTTCACCGGATTGAATCCTCCCCCAATGGGGAACATCGGGATTACGTCATTCAATTCTGAATCATTAGCGGCTTGTTCGTTTTCTGTTTTTTCACAGTTTGCGACAGTGACAGTTGCGACAGTTGCGACAGTTGGCTGTTTTTCCTCCTTTTTTCCCTCAAGTGTCGCAAGTGTCGCAAGTGTCACTGTCGCAAAATCTGATTTTCTTAAAATGCTAGACAACTTCATGACGCGCCGCCTTCCGTCATTAAGGCGGGATTTATCCAGATAAAAATCTGTTTCCCGTCCTTTTCAATACGTATGCGGTCAAGTTCGATTAGCTCTTTTATTGCGGCATCTAATCGCGCACCATCTCGGATAGCACCTTCTCGCTGAATATCCCGCCGTTTAATGCAGTGGGTTTTTTCACGCTTGCAATGCTCGATAATCCATTTATCCAGCCTTGCCGCATCTGCCATATTTTGAGGGGCGGCTAAATCCCCAAAGAAGCGTAGCGATTCGCTTAAGTGCCAGATTGCAACCTCCGACGCACGACTAAACGCATCCTCACTTATCGCGCCAATACCGCCCTCGAATACATGAAACAAGGCGGCTAATCTAACGGCGTTGTCGGCTGACTTACTGGCAACATCCCTAACATCAAACAATGCACCGCCGCTGACAAGTTCACTTTCGATTGCATCATGGTATTTAATCCATGCCGCCTTTGCTTCCGGTGTCAGTGTCAGTAATAGCGGGCTTAACGCGCCGTTGTCATCCATCGGTACAGGCTGATTAAGCATCGCCGTGATTCGATTGTTAAACGCATCTAAACAGGGGTAATTTAAAGGCGGTTCGCTGAATGGTCTTTGTCCTTGTGTCGATTCCGGCATTGATACTAGGAAGCGCGCCATAAAGCCCGTGCCACGCGCCAGTTGCCCTGACTTCTCAAAGAAGGCGCGCAAGGTTGCTTCCTGAATCATCAGCGCCATAGTTAAACGAGCGCCGCACACCGTGAAGCTATCCGAAGTTCGGCGGTCTATTTGTAAATCGCCGCCGTCCCAAAGCGTGTTTAACTGCGCAAGGTTTTTCATTGCTGAATCACTCTTCATACCGTGACTGCCAAACACAATCCCCGCTTCCGCCGACGTAATCCCAGCAGTAGGATATTGAAACGCAAGCTTATAAGCTAACTCTTCGGGTGTTACGTCACTGTAAGTTAAACGAGGAACACGCGGCGGGGTTGGTTCGTTTAATTCGTGCTGTTCCATATCATGACGTAATCCGGCTTGCTTATTGGCGGTATCGGGTGAGGTCTTTTTCGAGTTCGTTTTAATTTCAGAAAGTAACCCTTCCCGTTCCGCGTTCCATGTTGCGAGGCTTGCGTTAAATTGTTTTACGATTGGCTTGTAAACTTCCGCTTGCTCGTTTTCATACGCCTTAATCGCTTGCGTGAATTTAGTGTCGCAGGTTGATTTTCTTTCGCCTGAATCACCCAATGTCAGCATGAATAATCCGATTGGCGATTGAAGCCCCTGCGCTCTTTCCGCGTCATATAGCGCTTGCGTTGCTAACGATACGGCGGATAAAGCCGACGCTGCTACCATCGCAACGGGCGATTTAACAAAGGCTTGCACTTCTTCCACCGCCGCGCGGATTGTGTCGGGCAAGGACGCTAACGGGTAATCCTCAGCTTCAACCTTTGGCGCAAGTGGTTGCGGTGTTTGCCATCCGTCATTGTCTGTTTCGCTAACATCCTGATTTAATTGATTATCTTTGGGATTGTTTCGCGTCGCATCTATCAGCAATAACAAGCCGTCTAAATCGCCGCCCGCTGCTAACCATTCCACCGCGTCACCTTTGGGCGGTAAGTTTAACGGCGCAATGTCCAATACTGCCACGCTATCAGCAATGCCCGTTAAAGCCGCTTTAACCACTTGCCCATAGTCAGCGCCTGCCGTCTCACCGTCCTTGTCTTCGTCGGGAAAAACAAACACCTTGCGCCCTGCTAACGGTTGCCAGTTTGCTGTAGCTGCCGACTGCGCACCGCCGCTGGTCATGGCGATAAAGTAATCAGACTGCCATTTATCACGGGCTTTATTCAGCGCATCCGCCGCTTTTTCGCCTTCGGTAATAATCACCACGGCGGCGGGGTGTTTAGCCAATAGCTCTAAACGATACAGCGGCTTACCTTCGGGCGGGGCGGTCGGTTCTCCCGTAATAAATCTATCCCCCGTCCAGTAAAACGGGCGGATAAACTTATCGCCAGTTGACTTGCACTTAACCCGCATCCGCCAATAAAGCGGGGTGTTGTCTTCGGTCCGGTAAACGTGCAACATCCTTTCGTCAACATTAGGCGAGTTTGCGCCCGCCTTTGTATTTGCCTTAAGTGCTAACTTTTTCGCGTACTCCCTTATTTGCTTGTTGGTTGGTTGCGTAATCATTTAGCCGCCCCCTTCCATGCGCCTAAACCCATTGCGGCGCTTTTAAAGTTTTGCCCGTATTTCAGCATATGGAAAGCTAGAACATCACCGCCATGCGCGCCACACGCCATGCACTTAAATGCGCCCGTTTCAATACGGATTCGCAGGCTTGGCTTAGTGTCAGCATGGAAAGGGCAAACGGCATTACGCCACGCGCCGCCGCTGGATAGCGTTAAGCCTTGCGACTCAAAATAACGGGGAGGGCTTGGAAGTTTCGAGCGGTCAAATAACGAAGCGTATGACGGCTGATTCTTTGGGTTTTGCCGTTGTGCTTGCGCGTGTTTGGCACTTCTCAAGGCATTGATTGAAGCTTGCTTGTGGAAGGCTCTAACGTCGGGTGCGTAGTTACTCATTTTGCGCCCCCTTCCAAACGGCTATTAGCCGCCTTTCCTGCGCGCTTGATAATCCGCGCCATGGCGTTTAAATCGTTAGCGCGTAAGGCTTCAAACTCCATGCGCCCGTTGACGATAAAGTATCCCTCGAATTCAATCAGGGCGGCGTTTAGTGTTTTATCTACTATGCCATTTTTGACGCTGCTAGCTTTGGCGGCATCCAATACGGCATAAACAAGTTGATTAGCGCGGCTCATTTTCCAGCCCCTTGCGTTGTTTCAAGGCTTGCTTGCCATGCGACTAAATCGGATTGTTTCCAGCGAACACCGCCGCCCGTGCCAAGTGATACAGGGCGGGG
>JAVHQT010000042.1:17222-19893 GCA_036171275.1 Gallionellaceae bacterium
TCGGCAAATTACCCCGCCCTGTATCACTTGGCACGGGCGGCGGAATTTGCCGATACTGATTAGGCGATAAACGGAGGAAGAGGAAAGACCGCTAAATTTTTCAACTTCTTTGCGGCGGAAAAGAAAGTCAGGTGTTGCGCTGGTTTGTGACACTTTGGCACTCCTTAACCCTTGCGGGCTTGTTTAAGAAGATACCGATTCTAAGCATGAAAAAATTCAGTGGAAGGCGGAAGGGGCTCCGGTTTAAAGGGTGCTATGGGTGGCACCCTTTATCTAACATTCTGATTTTATTGAATTAAAGGGGTGGCACCCTTTTTGTTTTTACGTTGTGGTCTTCCGGCTTGATTATGGTGAAAATAGCGGCTGCGATTGTGGCGGGTTCTTTTATTCCGGCTGTTTTCGCCTGCTTTATTATCCATTTAATAACCTCTTCGCTCTTTGCGTCAGGGTTGCGGCGCGGATTGAAAAACTGAGCGATTGCGGCTTGCTGAATTGCTAACCACTTGTTTGAATAAGTCACTGGACTTTGAACAATGACGGCGGGCGGCGTTGTTGCTTTTGGCTTGTAAAATCCTTTTTCGATTGCGTAATCTAGCCAGTCAGGGCGAAAGTTTTTAGATAGTGCCCATTCGATAAAGTAAGCAGGGGGGAATTTTGATTCAAGCGGGTTGAAATTTATAAAAACAAAATCTTTTCTCTTAAAGTCATGATTAGACCTTTCCCAGCAAGTTATTATGTCTGCAGTTTTTTGCGCAACATATTCGCCATGTGAAAAATCGTAGTTTTCTACCCCCTCAACTAAAGACGTTCCACGATATGGAATAGCGCTACCCCCTAATAAAGCTGTTCCTTCAATACCCGTCAAAAAATCGTAGCGTAAATAAATAGATAATCTACTTTCATCGTAATTATATAAATTCTCACTCACTTTGCGCCCCTTTCCCCCTTTGGAATAAGAAGCCGTATCAGCATGAAAAGGGGGCTATTCATGGCGCGCCCGTGGTAATTAGTCACGAACGTGATACGGCTAAAACTGGTTTACACCTTGCTGTAATCTTGCTGTTGTCCAAGTCCTCACTTTGAGAGCTTATCGGCAATCATAGTGCGCACCTTGCGCAACTTATTCGCTACTTATTCGCCCTTTTTGGCATTCAGAGTTATTTATAACGCCATGATTATATTGAATATAACTTATCGAAACATGGCAACTTATTGTGAACTTATTCACGTTAAGCCGCCCTCTTAAACGGCAATACTTCCGCGCCCGCTTTCAACTTGTCCAAATAATCCGCCCAGACCTGCATCATTTTTCGGCGCTCGTCTAAAAACTGTGTGCGGTTGTATGCCGTACCGTTTGCATCCCTGACGGCGTGTGCTAATTGTCGTTCGATTATGTCCGGCTTATAGCCTAGATTCTCATGCAACAAGGTGCGAGCAACACTTCGCCAGCCGTGCCCCGTCAATTCGTTTTGCGTATCAATTCCAAGGCGTTTATATGCCGCGTTCACCGTCATGTCGCTAATCGGTTTCATCGTGGTGCGCTCACCCGTAAAGACAAACCCGCCCGCATAATGTCCAGTCAATGGGTATAAATCGCGCAGAATGGCGACCGCTTGCGTGGTCAGTGGAACAATATGCGGTGTCTTGGTTTTTGTTGCGATATAGCGCCATTCCCCAGCGTCTAAATCCAGTTGCTCCCACTTCATTGCGCGCAGCTCGCAGACACGGCAAAACAGATACGGCAAAATTTGAACGGCGGCTTTTACCGTTGGACTTCCTTTGAGCGAATCAAACATTCGCAAAAACTCCCCCACTTTCAAGTGCGCGTCAATATCACCCGCTGGGCTTGCCATGTGCTTAACTTCGCCCTTGGTCAATGCACCTTTGAGTGAAGGTGTGGGGTCATACGTTGCGCGTCCAGCTTGCACGGCAAAGCGGAATACTTGCCCGATACTGTTTTTAGTCTTAAACGCCACTTCGGGATAACCTAAACCTTCGATGCGTTGCACTATTCTCAATATATCCGGCGCGTTTAACTCAGCAATTGGGCGCTTACCAATCCACGGAAAAACGTATTGTTCTAATTGGCGTTGTTTTTTGGTGCGTGTTGATTCCACCAATTCAGAAAAGTATCGGCTTTTTAGCCATTCACGCGCCACTGCCTCAAAACTATTTTCAGCGGCTATTTCCAGTTGCAACTTGGCGGTGCGTTTTACTTCGGCGGGGTCTTGGTCATTAGCGAGTAATTTTTTAGCATCATCACGCATTGCGCGTGCATCGCTTAGGCTGATTGTTGGATATGCGCCAAAAGATAATAGCTTTTCTTTGCCAGCATAGCGGTATTTCATCCGCCACAATTTGCCGCCTGAAGGTGTTATCATCAAATGCAAGCCGCCGCTGTCGGGTAGCTTGTAAGGCGTTGCTAGAGGTTTTGCGTTGCGTATCTGAATGTCTGTTAGTGCCATGATATACCCCCAGTTTTTGAGAATACCCCCAGCTATCGGGATATACCCCCAAAGATACCCCCAAATATAACGGGCTTGAATAGGACTATATGATACCACGCAAGACAACAAAAAGCCCGCAAACCTTGTATTTATTGGGTTTAGCGGGCTAATTAGGACTGATTAAAACTGGAAAATGGTGCCCAGAAGAGGACTCGAACCTCCAC
>JAVHQT010000042.1:19903-97698 GCA_036171275.1 Gallionellaceae bacterium
TTGCGGCACACGGACCTGAACCGTGCGCGTCTACCAATTCCGCCATCTGGGCTATGTTTTCAAGCGGAGCACTTTAATTGCTATAGGGATGACTGTCAATGACAACCAAGAAAAAAAACATGCGTTCGCTCGATCCTTTTTTGGAACGGGAACGAATTCAGTACGAAAACCCGCTCCCAAGTCGTGAATATATTTTGCAGATTTTGGCGGAAAGGGGGGTGCCGGTGGAGCAGGAAGATTTGTGCGCATATTTGCATATTGAACTTGAAGAAGAGGATTTATTTAACCGCCGTCTGCGCGCGATGGAACGCGATGGACAAATTATGCGCAATCGCAAACGGGCGATTTGTGTGGTGGATAAACTGGACTTGGTAAAGGGGAAAGTGCAAGGTCATCCCGATGGTTTTGGGTTTTTAATTCCCGACGATGACAGCGACGATTTGGTGTTGAGCGCCAAAGAAATGCATAAAGTGTTGCATGGCGATACCGTCATGGCGCGGGTTGGTGCGATGGATCGCCGAGGTCGGCGCGAAGCGCATATTGTCGAAGTGTTGGAACACGGCACGACTCATCTGGTCGGTCGTTTGTATGAAGAACACGGTATTCGTTTTGTGGTGGCAGAGAATCGCCGCATCAGCCAAGACATTTTGGTTGCGCCTGGCGAACATAGTGAGGCGCAAGTCGGTCAAGTGGTGATGTTGGAAATTTTGTCGCAACCATCCAAACATGCGCAACCGGTGGGACGGATTGTTGAAGTGCTGGGCAATTACGCCGACCCCGGCATGGAAATTGAAATTGCCTTACGCAAACACGATTTACCGAATGAGTTTCCTGCCGATGCCAAACATCAAGCGGAACAATTTTCCCCTACGGTACGTGCGGAAGATTACGTCGGACGCGAAGATGTACGCAATTTGCCGCTGGTGACGATTGACGGTGAAACGGCGCGCGACTTTGACGATGCGGTGTATTGCGAACCTTCCGCGACTGGTTTCCGTTTGGTGGTGGCGATTGCCGATGTCAGTTCTTACGTGCAATCCGGCGATGCGCTGGATAAAGAAGCCATCAATCGTGGCAACTCGGTTTATTTTCCGCGCCGGGTGATTCCGATGTTGCCGGAAGCGTTATCCAACGGTTTATGTTCTTTGAATCCGGCGGTCGAACGTCTGTGCATGGTGTGCGATATGCAAATCGACCAAGCAGGGAATATCGCAAACTATCGTTTTTATCCATCGGTGATGTTGTCCAAAGCGCGCCTGACTTATACGCAAGTGGCGGATATGTTGGCGAATCCGCAAGGCGAAAACGCGCAACAGTTTGCTGGCGTGGTGCCACATATCCAGCATCTTTACTCCCTGTTCCAAACCTTATTGCAAGCTCGAGCAAAACGCGGTGCGATTGACTTTGAGACCGTGGAAACGCAGATGATTTTTAACGATCAAGGCAAAATCGAAAAAATTATTCCAGTGGTGCGTAACGACGCGCATAAATTGATCGAGGAATGTATGTTGGCTGCGAATGTTTGCGCTGCCAACTTTTTGAGTGAGCATCAACATCCTGTTTTATATCGAATCCATGAAGGCCCAACACCTGAAAAATTGGAAGCGGTGCGCGAGTTTTTCAAGGAATTGGGTTTGCAATTGGGCGGGGGAGAGTCGCCTCAAGCCACCGATTATTCAAAATTATTGAAAGAAATCAAAGCTCGTCCAGATGCTGTTTTATTACAGACAGTGATGCTGCGCTCTTTGCGTCAAGCAAAATATAATCCAGAAAATATCGGGCATTTTGGACTGGGTTACGAAGCGTATGCGCATTTTACCTCGCCGATTCGGCGTTATCCCGACTTATTGGTGCACCGCGCCATTAAGGCTGTTTTGCAGCATAAAGTATATAAGCCAGCACTCAAATGGGATGAGTTAGGTGTGCATTGTTCGCAAACTGAACGCCGTGCTGACGATGCGACTCGCGATGTGGAAGCGTGGTTGAAGTGCTTTTATATGCGCGATCATCTGGGTAGTGTGTATCAAGGGACGATTGCTTCTGTCACTGGCTTTGGTTTGTTCGTCGCGCTAGACGATTTGTATGTCGAAGGTCTGATTCACGTTTCAGAACTGGGCGCTGACTATTTTCACTTTGATCCAGCAAAACATCAAATGCTGGGCGAACGCACTGGAAAACGCTATCGCCTAGGCGATCGCGTCACGGTGAAAGTGGTTCGCGTGGATATGGAAAGTACCAAAATCGATTTCTCTCTGGAAAGTGCGCAAACCCCAGTCGTTTCTGTGTTAAATGTAGGGGCGTGGGGAGAAGTGCCGCCGAAAAAAGCCAGTAAAACTGCCAGTCAGAAAACAGGAACGGCAAAAGTGAACAGTAAGAAAGTAGGGAAAAAACATGGCTGAAACTCGAATTATTCACGGTTTTCATGCCGTCATCGGGCGCATTCGCCAAAATTCAGAGGGCGTTTTAGAAATTTATGTTGATTCCAATCGACGTGATCCCCGTTCGCGCGATCTGCTTAAATTAGCCGAAAATTACGCGGTGCGCTTAGTGCCTGTGGACAGCAAGCGCTTAGACGGCATGGTTGGTAATACGCGTCATCAAGGTGTGGCAGCGCGGGTCGATGCGGCGCATCGCGTCCAGCATCTCGATGATGTGCTGGATACTTTAAGCGAAGCACCGCTGTTGTTAGTATTGGACGGCGTGCAAGATCCGCACAATTTGGGCGCGTGTTTGCGCAGCGCCGATGCATTTGGCGTGCATGCGGTGATTGCACCCAAAGATCGTGCGGTGGGGATTAACGCCACGGTGGAGAAAGTTGCCTGCGGCGCGGCAGAAACCGTGCCGTATATCACCGTCACCAATATTTCACGTACCTTGCGTGAATTGCAAGAGCGAGATATTTGGGTGGTGGGCGCAGATGGCGAAGCCGAAACGGACTTGAATGGTTTTAAACATTCAGCCGCGATAGCCTGGGTTTTGGGCGCGGAAGGCGAGGGCTTGCGGCGTTTAACCAAAGACACCTGCGATCAGTTGGTGCGCATTCCGATGTTAGGCAGTGTAGAAAGTTTGAATGTCTCTGTGAGCGCAGGAATTTGCTTATTTGAAGCGCGGCGACAACGAGCCGGTAATATATAGTCAATATAATCAAAGACTTATAGAATTCAAGAGGTGTGTGATGCTAAAATTTGATTTTTCGGTTCTCACGAAAGATGGTCAACGTGTTGAAAGCGTATTGATTGCAGCCAGTGATATGGAGAGAGCAGAAGTTAAATTACGGCAAATGTATCGCTACTGTGAAATTCTACGTTGTACACCACGGGAAGAAGAGATCGGCAATAAAACGGGACTAAGTGTTTCAGTTGAAGATATTTTGACGCTTATTTCTAAGTAGCGCCGTGTACTAAAGACGCACGGGGTAATTAAGATGGCGGCAATAGTAACGTAACTATATGATTATAAATAACTTATTATGTCAATCGGCGATAAAAGTTGCGAATTAAATACACTGTCTTTACGTTTAATTTGGGCTGTGCAGAGTTATTCTTTTCGCGCTGAGACCCTGGACGAGATCGGCGCTTACTCAGGAAAATAGCATGAAACCGATTGCCATTCTTCGTTTTGCATCCGCTGAAGGTCCTGGCTATTTAGCGATGTTTTTGGATCAGCACGCCATGCCGTGGAAACTGATTCGGATTGACGAGGGAGAACCTATTCCCGGGCAGGCAGAAGAGTATTTAGGACTGGTGCTGATGGGAGGGCCGATGAGCGCCAATGATCCATTGCCGTGGATACCCGACGTAATGTCGCTGGTTCGCGATGCGTTTGCGGGCAACGTGCCACTGCTGGGGCACTGTCTGGGCGCACAACTCATCGCCAAAGCCTTGGGTGGAACTGTCTTCCGCAACCCACAAAGAGAAATTGGTTGGGGGCGGGTGCAAGTCGCTGACAATGCGCTGGCTCGTCGGTGGTTTGGTGACATTCAATCCTTCGATGCTTTTCATTGGCATGGTGAAAGCTTTAGCTTGCCGGTTGGCGCAAGCCCTATTTTGTCCAGTCCGCACTGTCTGAATCAGGGTTTTGTGATGGATCAACATTTGGCATTGCAATGTCATTTAGAAATGACCGCCGCAATGATCGTGGCGTGGGCTGAAATTGGTTTGCTGGACTTAGCCGAAAATACCGGCACCACTTCCGTGCAGCCTGCTGCACAAATGCAAGTGCAGAGCGCTGAAAAGCTGCCAAAGTTACATCACGTTTCTGCTCAACTTTATCGACATTGGCTTCAGGGGCTGAAAACACAATCATTTTCTTAAAATTTTTCTAGAAAGTTTTAAGTTGTGTCAACTTGCTTCAGTTTTATGCGTTAATGGATGCCGACACGAGTAGTGTCTTTTGTTTTCTAACCTACTAAAATGGAGTTTCATATGAAATTGTTGTCTACTTTGATCGCTGCTGTATTTGCTTTGGTAACTTTCTCTGCTGTTGCTGCTGATGCAGCTCCTGCTGCAGCTCCTGCTGCGACTGAAGCTGCTCCTGCAGCTGCTGCACCAGCTAAAAAAGCTCACAAAAAACACAAGAAAGCTAAAAAAGCAGCACCAGCAGCTGACGCAGCAGCAGCACCAGCACCAGCAGCAATGTAATTTCGTTGTAACTTAAAAAAGCAGGGGCAACCCTGCTTTTTTAACGTCTTTTTTCCGCCAATTTTTGAATATCATTTTTAATGAGGTAATTCTGTATGATTTGGAGGCCGAATGTGACGGTTGCTGCTGTCATTGAGCAAGCAGGGCAGTTTTTGCTGGTGGAAGAACACACTGCACAAGGGATTCGACTGAATCAACCCGCGGGACATTTAGAACCTGGTGAGTCGTTGCTCAATGCGGTGGTGCGTGAAACGTTAGAAGAATCTGCCTATCACTTTCAACCCGAATTTTTAATTGGTATTTATCGCTGGCACGCCAGTGAATCCGCCACGACATATTTACGTTTTGCCTTTGGCGGTCAAATTTTGACGCACGAAGCCAGTCGCCACCTAGACGAGGGCATTATTCAGGCCTTATGGCTTACGTCGGCCGAAATTCGTGCCAGTCAGGCGCGACATCGCAGCCCACTTATTTTGCGGTGCGTGGAAGATTATCTCGCCGGAAACCGCCATCCATTAGAACTGCTGGTTGACTATCGTGAATAGAAATTGCTGATAAATTGGTCATGCCAGTGCATGGCTTAATGCAAAAAAATATAATAATCAATTAGTTAAACTATAGTCGGCCGCGGCTGAACGAACAATTCAGCTCGTCTTCAAACAGTATTTTAGGACTTTCGCCGAACGTACATGACGAAAACAGAAACACTCAGTGTTAAACTTGCCGTTCATTAGCACCCTCAAATCAACTTAACATTCCTTAGTCAATAGAAATCCTAAAGTGAAACCCAGCTCTAAAACTTGCGTAGTCGTTGGAATGTCTGGCGGCGTGGATTCCTCGGTGACGGCACTGCTGCTAAAACAGCAGGGCTTTCAGGTTATTGGCTTATTTATGAAAAACTGGGAGGACGATGACGATAGTGAATACTGTTCGTCGCGCCAAGATTTGCTGGATGCGGTTTCAGTGGCCGACACGATTGGCATTCCAATCGAAGCGGTGAATTTTTCTAGAGAATATAAAAACCGCGTGTTTAGTTATTTTTTGCGCGAATATCAAGCCGGCCGCACGCCGAATCCTGATATTTTATGTAATGCGGAAATTAAATTTAAAGCCTTTCTTGATCATGCCATGCGGTTAGGCGCGGATTTCATTGCGACCGGACATTATGCGCAAGTGCGCGAAAAAGAAGGACAGTTTCTGCTGTTAAAAGCGCAAGATGCTAGTAAAGATCAAAGCTATTTTTTGCATAGACTGAATCAGTCTCAATTATCTAAGTCAATGTTTCCATTGGGAAAAATTTTAAAATCCGAAGTGCGCAAAATAGCAGAGCGGCATCAGTTATCGAACTATGCCAAAAAAGATAGCACCGGAATTTGCTTTATTGGGGAACGTCCTTTTCGAGAATTTTTGTCACGCTATTTGCCCGCAGAGCCTGGCGATATGTTGACACCGGAAGGGGAAAAAGTGGGGCGACACCTGGGTTTGTCTTTTTACACCATTGGTCAACGGCAAGGGCTAGGCATAGGCGGAGCAAAAGCACGTAATGGCGAGCCTTGGTTCGTGGCGGGAAAAAATATTGCATTAAATCAGCTAGTTGTCGTGCAAGGGCATGAGCATCCTGCGTTGCTCAGTTCGCAATTAACCGCGCTGGATATGCACTGGATTGCCGGGCAAGCACCGGACATGGCGCGAGGTTACGCAGCAAAAACCCGTTATCGGCAAGCCGATGCCGCTTGTCACTTTACTTTTTCCACCTCAGCCAGTGCTGAATTTACGTTTGAGCAACCGCAATGGGCGGTGACGCCTGGGCAGTCGGTGGTGGTATATGACGGTGAAATTTGTTTGGGCGGTGGGATAATTGAGCAGGCTTTGCCCCTGTGAAAACGGGCTGCAATACTGCCGTCGCGTCAATTAGCCTAGAAGCTGTCGCTGAACGTGCAATACGCTAAGCAGCGAATCACCCAACGGGTGAGTGTGAATAATCAACTCAATTTGTTTCGGTTCATTGGTTTGCGGTCGCTATCGATTGGTCAACTGAGATTGCTAGGATTATTCACGAGGCTTGGGTGATTCGCGTAAAATGCGTGCTTTTGGCTTGAGTCAGTCGCTGAACGTTAAATTGATATCGCGAAGAGCGCTTAGCTAAAATAACTTTTCACCTTGGTTATTTAGGCGATGCTCTTATTTTTTCGTGTTCGCCAAGCTTTGAAAATCAAATTTTTAGAAGCACATTCGAACCCATTTTATTAGGAAATTAGCATGTCTGAACTTACTGCGCTTTCGCCGCTTGATGGTAGATATAGTAATAAAATCAATAAGTTACGTGATTATTTTAGCGAATTTGGCTTGATTCGTTATCGTGTTCTGATTGAAATTGAATGGCTTAAAAGGCTTAGCTTAGAAGCGCAGATTGTTGAATTACCTCCTTTTTCAGCTGCAACCCTTGCTCAGCTCGATGGCTTGGCCGCAGAATTTTGCGAAGCAGACGCGGAAGAAATTAAAATCATTGAACGTCGCACCAACCATGACGTGAAGGCCATTGAATACTGGTTGCGCGAGCAGTTGGCGACGAATCCTGAAACGGCTGCTGCGCTGGAATTTATTCACTTTGCGTGCACCTCGGAAGACATTAATAATTTAAGCCATGCGCTGATGTTAAAAAATGGCCGCGATGTCGTCATTATGCCCGCGCTGACCGCCATTACTGAACGTCTGCGCGAGTTGGCACATCAATTGGCGGACGTGCCAATGTTGTGCCGCACGCACGGGCAAACTGCGACGCCGAGTACGCTGGGCAAAGAAATGGCAAACGTGGTGTATCGATTGCAACGCGCGCAAGGTGCCATTGCGCAAGTCGAAATGATGGGCAAAATCAACGGCGCAGTCGGCAATTACAATGCGCATTTCAGTGCTTATCCAAAGGTGGATTGGGCGGCGCTGGCGCAAAGTTTTGTAACGAATTTTGGACTGACGTTTAATCCTTACACCATTCAGATTGAGCCGCACGATTACATGGCAGAGTTGTACGACGCACTGGCGCGTTGCAACACAATTTTGATTGACCTGAATCGTGATATTTGGGGATACATTTCGCTCGGTTACTTCAAGCAAAAAGTGATCGCCGGCGAGGTGGGTTCTTCCACGATGCCGCACAAAGTCAATCCGATTGACTTCGAAAATGCGGAAGGAAATTTAGGGCTTGCCAATGCGCTACTCAACTATTTGTCTGAAAAACTGCCAATTTCGCGATGGCAACGCGACCTGACTGATTCCACCGTGTTACGGAATATGGGGGTGGCGTTTGGGCACAGTTTATTGGCGTATGAATCGTGCTTGAAAGGCTTGAACAAACTGGAAGCGAATCAACTTCGCATGGCGGAAGATTTGGATAATAGCTGGGAAGTGCTGGCCGAACCGATTCAAACCGTGATGCGCCGCTACAATATTGAAAACGCTTACGATAAATTGAAAGCATTGACCCGTGGTCAAAACGGTATTAACCGTGAAAGTTTGAACCAATTCATTCAGTCGCTAGCCATTCCTGATACCGAAAAACAACGCCTAAGCGAACTTTCGCCGGCAACCTATTTGGGGTTGGCTGTTCAATTAGCCAAAGCAATCTAGGGCAGCGCTGAATGCGTCAACTGTTCGTCCTAAGTTCTTCGACTAGCCGAGGCGAGACTTGTCAAAGCCGAGCCCTTGCGGGCGTACTCCGAACGGAATATCAGTGCCGCCCTAAAATTTTGCAGGAAGAGGGCATTGCAGTTGAGCCAAGGGTTTTAATCGGCAGTAAAAAAGCAGCGCCTGTTTTCATTGTGAGTCTGTCGGTGCAAGCATAAAGCAAAAAAAGCTTAATAATCAACAGGTTACGTTAATAGATGTACAGTGCCGGCGTTAAATGGGGTATTCTAAAAGACTGGTTTTTTGATCCAAAATTTCATAAAACCCTAAATCCAACCTTGTTAAGCATGGCGATGAGACGAATTAACGGCAATCCAATCAAAGCGTTGGGATCGTTGCTGTGAATTTTTTCAATGAGCGCAATCCCTAAACCCTCCGCTTTGGCGCTGCCAGCACAGTGATAAGGCTGATCTTTTTGAAGATAGTTTTCAATTTCTTGATCGCTAAAATTTCGGAAGCTGACGCGGGTTGGTATGACCTCGGTTTGTTCAGTTTGATCGCGCGCATTGAGTAAAGTGAGTGCGCTATAAAAAGTCACCGTTTGGTTACGCATGGATTGTAATTGACGAACCGCGTTCACATGCGTCAGCGGCTTTCCTAACTGCACACCGTCTAATAGCGCCACTTGATCCGAGCCAATAATCAAGGCGTTAGGAAAGGCGTGAGCAACGGCGCGCGCTTTAAGTTGAGAAAGGCGCGTTGAAGTGTGTTCGGCGGTTTCATTGTGGAGCGGAGTTTCGTCCACTTGAGGGGGGGCGCATTCAAAAGGAATTTGTAATAGGGCTAATTGTTGCTTCCGGTAGGGGGAAGTGGATGCAAGGATGAGTGGTTGCGCATTCAAGATAAACGGTTGCCTCTTTGACAGTCGGGGACGGAATATATATCATGCGCGCCCTATGAATGCACGACCTTTAATTGACAGTCTGAGTTTTGCCAGAAATGGCGAGGAAATAAGTGGAGAAGTTTTAATTGCTTCATTGACTCGATTGCATGATTCCTTAACGCGAAAAGTTGGTTTGATTGATTTTCAAGTGCGGGGTAGGCAAGAAAAAAATCAGTGTTTCTTTGAAGTTAGTATCAACGGAACTTTGTATTTGTGTTGTCAGCGTTGTCTCGGAGAGCTTAATTTTCCACTTTCAATTCACGTTCAGTTGCCATTATTGGCGGCGAATGTCTTAGCTGAGTTATCGGACAATATTGAGTTTGAAGATGCAATTGAGGCCAGTCAGCAATTGGATGTACTGGCGCTGATTGAAGACGAAATTTTGTTGGCGTTGCCGTTTGCGCCTAAACACGATGAAGAAAGCTGTCAACCAGCATTGAGTAGTTTAAAGCAATCAGTCAGTCCGTTTGCGGCGCTGGCGATTTTAAAGCAGTAATTATTTATTAGTTTTCAAGGAGTTATCATGGCAGTGCAGCAAAATAAAAAATCCCCTTCTAAACGCGGTATGCATCGCGCACATGACTTTTTAACAGCCCCTTGTTTGGCGATTGAACCTGCAACCGGCGAACCTCATTTGCGTCATCACATTAGCCCTAGCGGTTACTATCGTGGCAAAAAAGTCGTTAAAACCAAGGCTGATTAAGTCGATTGGATTTAACCACTGTCCATGCTGTTGCAGGACTTCGCGATGATGTATTTTTAGAAAGGATTGTCCTGTGGCTGTCAAAATAGCAGTTGATGTCATGGGCGGCGATCATGGTGTGCAGGTGACCCTGCCTGCCGCCTTGGCGTACTTGAAGAAAAATCCACACGACACAATAATTCTGGTTGGCTTGCCCGAAGCAATTCAGGCGCAGCTGACTGTGTTGGGTGCCTCGGTCTCTGATCATCTGCGAATTCATCCGGCTAGCGAACGTGTTGGGATGGACGAATCGCCGCAAAGTGCCTTGCGCGGCAAAAAAGATTCCTCAATGCGTGTAGCCATTAACTTAGTTAAGGCTGCGGAAGCAGATGCATGCATCAGTGCGGGTAATACCGGCGCACTAATGGCGACGGCACGCTATGTATTAAAAACCTTGCCTGGTATTGATCGTCCCGCAATCGCTTCCTTCTTGCCGACATCGAACGGCCAAGTTTGTATGCTAGATTTAGGGGCAAATGTGGATTGTTCGGCGCAACATTTGTTGCAGTTTGCCTTGATGGGCAGCACCTTGGTATCGGCGCTCGAGCATAAATCATCGCCCACGGTTGGTTTGCTAAACATTGGTACCGAAGACATTAAAGGCAACGACGTGGTGAAGCAAGCTGCGGAATTGTTACGCGCCAGTGATCTAAATTTCTATGGTAACGTCGAAGGTGATGATATTTTCAAAGGGGTCACAGATGTCGTGGTCTGCGATGGCTTTGTCGGTAATGTCGCACTCAAAACCGCTGAAGGGGTGGCAAAAATGATGGGCGGGTTTTTAAGCTCGGGCTTTAAGAAAAATATACTAACCAAATTGGCCGCGCTGATTTCTCTTCCAGTATTAACTGTTTTTAAACAACGGCTTGATCATCGTCGCTATAACGGTGCAAGTTTTCTTGGGCTAAAAGGCATCGTCGTAAAAAGTCACGGTTCGGCGGATTCTTTTGCGTTTTTATGCGCCCTTGAACGCGCGGCTGAAGAGGTGCGGGGCGGAATGTTAGACCACATCAGTGAACGAATAGAGCGCTGGCATTTAAATAATACGACTCAGGAGGGGCTGTGATTTATTCCAAAATAATTGGCACAGGCAGTTACTTGCCCGCCAATGTTGTCACCAATTTCGATCTGGAAAAACGGATGGAAACCTCGCATGAGTGGATTTTTTCCCGCAGTGGCATTGCGGAACGGCACTTCGCGGCAGAAGATGAGGCGACTAGTGACTTGGCTTTTCATGCCTGTGAACGCGCCATTGCTGCCGCTGGCATTGCCGTAGATGAGATTGATTTAATCATTGTCGGCACCACTTCGCCCGACATGGCATTCCCCAGCACCGCCTGTATTTTGCAAAATAAGTTAGCGATGACCAGCGCTTGCCCCGCTTTTGACATTCAAGCGGTGTGTGGTGGATTCGTTTTCGCACTCAATACCGCCGATATGTACATTCGCGGCGGGCAAGCCAAAACAGCCTTGGTTGTCGGCGCTGATTCGCTGTCACGGCTGTTGAATTGGAACGATCGAACAACCAGTGTTTTATTTGGTGACGGTGCGGGCGCGGTGGTTTTACGCGCCAGCGAACAACCCGGCATTCTGGCCAGTAAGTTGCATTCGGATGGTAAACATCACGCCATGCTTAAAGCGAATCCGCTGATTTGGATGGACGGGCCGGCGGTGTTTAAATTTGCGGTCAAGGTGTTGAGCGAAGTAGTCGAAGAATTGCTCGCCGAACAACAACTTTCAGCGACTGATATTGATTGGTTAGTGCCACATCAAGCCAACATTCGCATTATCGAAGCGACCGCAAAAAAATTAGGCATGAACATGAATCATGTGGTGACCACTGTCGCTCAGCATGGCAACACTTCAGGTGCCTCCATTCCTTTAGCGCTTGACGCAGCAGTGCGGGATGGGCGAATTCAGCCGGGGCAAACAGTGCTAATTGAAGCAGTCGGTGCCGGTTTTACTTGGGGTGCGATGCTGATTCAGTTCTAGAAAAACGCCACTCTTTGAGCACGATTTTTTGCTTAAAGAGTGGCGCTGAATAAACCTGATTCATCGGGCGGCACCTTGGGTTAGCGCGTTTATTTTCTGGTAAATTCCGCATTCAAAAATCAAAATTATTCAATAAAATCAAAGAGTTACATATAATGGTTCATTTTTCTTTTGTTTTTCCGGGGCAGGGTTCGCAATCACAGGGCATGATGAACGGTTATGCTGATTTGCCAGTGGTGCGTGACACCTTTACCGAAGCGTCAGACCTGCTGCAACGGGATTTGTGGCAATTGGCGGCGGAAGGCAATGATGCCGAATTAAGCGCCACAGTGAATACGCAGCCTTTGATGTTGGCGGCGGGCGTGGCGGTGTATCGCGCTTGGCAATCTTTGGATGGCGCGCAACCGTCGTTAATGGCTGGACATAGTTTGGGTGAATACACTGCGTTGGTTGCCGCTGGTGCGCTGAGTTTTGCCGATGCGTTGCCGCTAGTGAAATATCGCGCCGAATGTATGCAAAACGCCGTGCCGGAGGGCGTGGGCGGCATGGCAGCGATTCTCGGTTTGGAAGACGATGCGGTGCGATCGCTTTGTGCGGAAGCGGCTCAAAATGAAGTGCTAGAAGCAGCAAATTTTAATTCGCCTGGGCAGGTGGTGATTGCCGGAAATCGCGCGGCAGTGGAACGCGGCATGGTGCTGGCAAAACAAAAAGGCGCAAAACGCGCGCTGATGTTGCCGATGAGCGTGCCGTCGCATTGCAGTTTGCAACAAGGTGCGGCGCAACAATTGCGCGATTATTTACAAACGGTTGCTGTACAAATTCCGACCATTCCGGTGTATCACAATGCTGACGTCGCTGTCTATAGCGATGCTGCGCAGATTAAAGACGCGTTGGTGCGGCAACTGTATTCGCCGGTGCGTTGGGTGGAAACGGTGCTTAAATTTGGACAGCTAGGCATGAAACATAATTTTGAATGTGCACCTGGTAAAGTGTTAGCTGGTTTGAATAAACGCATTGATACCCAGCAGCAAGCGTGGCCGTTAAATGACAGTGCTGCGTTGCAATCTGTCTTGGCTGCTCTGGCTGAAAAAAAGGAATAAAATCATGGTGTTACAAGGGCAAATAGCATTAGTAACCGGCGCTTCGCGCGGCATTGGCCAAGCGATTGCGCTCGAATTAGGCAAGCAAGGCGCAACCGTGATTGGCACGGCAACCACTGAAGCGGGTGCGCAAGCGATTAGCACTTATCTGGCGGCGGCGGGCGTAACCGGACAAGGATATGCCCTAAATGTGAATGGCGTGGCGCAAACCGAACAGGTTTTGGCGGAGCTACGCAAAGCCTTTGGCGAAATTTCTATTTTGGTGAATAACGCCGGCATGACTAAAGATAATTTGCTGGCGCGGATGTCGGATGAAGAATGGGACGAGGTGTTGACCACTAATTTGAAATCGGTGTTTCGACTTAGTCGCGCCGTGTTGCGCGGCATGATGAAGGCGCGTGCTGGGCGCATTATCAATATTTCTTCGGTGGTGGGCAGTAGTGGCAATCCTGGGCAAACCAACTATGCTGCGTCCAAAGCCGGCATGATTGGCTTTAGCAAATCACTCGCCCAAGAAATTGGTAGCCGCAACATTACCGTCAATTGCGTGGCGCCGGGCTTTATAGATACCGACATGACACACGCTTTAAGCGCAGAACAGCGGGCGAAATTAGTAGAATCTGTTCCCCTGAAACGCTTAGGACAGCCAGCCGATATTGCCACTGCAGTGGCTTTTTTGGCGAGCCCTAGCGCCGCGTACATTACCGGAGCAACCTTGCCGGTTAATGGTGGAATGTATATGGCTTAATCTAGCTGTTTGGAATTTGGCGCGAGTTTGATAGAATGCACGCGCTGTTTTGGAATTTTTAATTTAACTAGGGAGTAATAAAATGTCGAATATCGAACAACGTGTCAAAAAAATCGTCGCAGAACAATTGGGCGTCAATGAAGCTGAAGTTAAAAATGAATCTTCATTTGTCAATGACTTGGGCGCAGATTCTTTGGATACCGTTGAATTGGTGATGGCGCTGGAAGAAGAATTTGGCGTTGAAATTCCTGATGAAGATGCAGAAAAAATCACCTCCGTCCAGCAAGCAATTGACTACGTAAACGCACATCCTAAGTAATTTATAAAAGCACTGATTAAATCAGTCGTTCGCCCTAAGTTCGCCTGAGAGTGAATTTTAAACATAAAAGCTTAAAGCTTATTTCGGATCAGGTTTGCAGAATTTGTACTGCAAAAATATGCCAAGCTTGAATGAATTAGTAGCAGTCGCTTTCTTCTAAAAAATAGTGGAGTTCAAATTGACTAAACGCAGAGTAGTAGTGACCGGCTTGGGGATCGTTTCGCCAGTGGGTATCGGTGTTTCTCAAGTGTGGCAGAACATTTTGGCTGGTCAATCTGGTATTTCACGGATCACGCACTTCGATCCCAGTCAGTTTGCTTGCCAAGTAGCGGGTGAAGTTAAAAACTACGACGTAAGTCAATATCTACCCCCTAAAGAAGCGCGCAGAACCGATCGTTTTGTGCATTTTGGGCTCACCGCTGGGATGGAGGCTTTCAAGGATTCCGGTTTGGAAGTGACTGAGCAAAATGCCGACCGCATTGGTGTATGTGTCAGTTCTGGCATTGGCGGTTTGCCGATGATTGAATCGACGCACAACGACTACCTAGCCGGTGGTCCGCGCAAAATTTCCCCCTTCTTTATTCCCGGCACAATCATCAACATGATTTCGGGCAATTTATCGATTATGTTCAATTTGCGCGGACCTAATTTTTCAGTGGTTTCTGCGTGCAGTACCGGCACGCATAGCATTGGTGAATCGGCTCGCATTATTGAATACGGTGATGCCGATGTGATGCTGGCAGGCGGAGCAGAATCCACGATTTCGCCGTTGGCAATTGGTGGCTTTTCCTCGGCTAAAGCGCTTTCAACCCGAAATGACGACCCTGTTACCTCCTCACGTCCTTGGGATAAAGGGCGTGATGGTTTTGTGATGGGTGAGGGCGCAGGGGTGTTAGTGCTGGAAGAATATGAACACGCCAAAGCGCGCGGTGCCAAAATTTATGCTGAACTATCCGGCTATGGTATGAGTGCGGACGCATACCATATGACCACGCCCAGTGCGAATGGTCCGAAACTGAGCATGACCAACGCCTTGCGCAATGCGCGTTTAAACGCGGATCAAGTGCAGTACATCAATGCGCATGGCACTTCAACACCGGTTGGTGATAAAAACGAAACCGAAGCGATTAAATTAGCGTTTGGCGAGCACGCCAGAAAGTTGGTAGTGAGTTCAACCAAGTCCATGACAGGGCATTTGCTAGGCGGTGCTGGTGGAATCGAATCATTGTTTTGCGTGTTGGCATTGCGCGACCAGATTGCGCCACCGACAATCAATGTATTCGATCAAGACCCTGATTGCGATCTCGATTATTGCGCTAATGTCGCCCGAGAAATGAAGATTGACGTAGCCATCAACAATAACTTTGGCTTCGGTGGCACGAACGGCAGCTTGGTGTTTCGAAAAGTTTAAATGACGCTGCGTGAGTACGCTAGTGAACGGTGTTGCAAGCCGGCATATTGAAGTACAAGACCGAGGTTTGCAGTATGGCGACGGTGTCTTTAGGACACTTCTGGTTGAAGGCGGTCAGTTGAAAAACTGGCCGCTTCACTTTGTAAAACTGCAACAAGACTGCCAACAAATCAAGCTGTTATGCCCCAGCGAAGCGCAACTATGCGCAGACATAGCAGTCCTTGTTTCACCTGCGACGAATGGTGTACTCAAAGTGATGGTTACGCGCGGCAGTTCAGCTCGTGGCTATGCGCCAAGCCCAGTCCAGCCTACGCGAATTGTCAGTCTAAATCCGCTTCCGCCGCAAAGTGCCAAGCATATCAAACTACAACTTTGCGATTGGAAACTGGCGCATCAACCGCGTTTGGCGGGGGTTAAACATCTTAATCGCTTGGAAAACGTGCTTGCTGCTGCCGAATTGCACACGCCAGAATTTTCGGAAGGCTTGCTGCTGGATGCTTTGGGTAATGTAATTGAAGGCACGCGCAGCAATCTATTTATGCTGAAAAACGGCGCACTCTTTACGCCAGATTTATCTCAGTGCGGCGTGTCAGGCGTGCAACGGCAGCGCATCATTCGCTGGGCTAAAGCTCACGATATTTCCTGTTTAATCAGCCACATCAAGCTTGATGAATTGTTAGGCGCAGATGAAATTTGGCTGGTCAATAGCGTGATTGGACTGTGGTCAGTTGCAGAATTCTTAAGTTTTCAAGGCGATGAAAAATGGGCAAAAGTAATCAGAAAGGAATTGGCGAATGAAGTTTATTAAGTCCTTGTTTTTATTGATTATTTTATCTATTGTAGTGCTGTTTGGGGCAATTAGTTTTTATCTTTCCAAGCCCTTATCGCCAGCGCCCATAACCTTTTCACTCAAAGCAGGCAGTGGGTTAAAAAGTAGCGTCCATCAAATGCAGCAAGCCGGCGTGTTAAATCAGGAATGGGCGTTTGTGCTACTGGCGCGTGCCTTAGGTAAATCCGCGTTAATTAAACCGGGAAACTATCAGCTAACCGAACCAGTCAATCCATTGCAACTCCTTGATTTAATAAGCAATGGTCGCATTGAGCAAACGCAAATCAGCATAATCGAGGGTTGGTCATTTAAACAACTACGCGCTGCACTGAATGCTGACACTGCCTTGCTGCATGACTCAATGCCGCTGTCTGATGCGGAAATTATGCAGCGGATTGGAGCGGTTGGAACTGAACCTGAAGGACTGTTTTTTCCCGACACCTATCGTTTCGCCAGTGGTTCCAGTGACTTTGTGATTTTGAAAAAAGCGTATCAATTATTGGAAAGTCATTTGCAACAAAGTTGGAAAACTCGCGCGCCCAATTTACCGCTGGCTTCACCCTATCAAGCCTTGATTTTGGCGTCTATCGTTGAGAAAGAAACCGGACAAGCCAGTGATCGTCCGATGATCGCCGCAGTTTTTATTAACCGACTGAATAAAAAAATGCTGTTGCAAACTGATCCCACTGTGATTTATGGCATGGGCGAACACTTTGATGGCAACTTGCGCAAACGCGATTTGCAAACCGATACACCTTATAACACCTACACCCGATTGGGTTTAACGCCGACACCGATTGCGTTGCCCGGGTTGGCCTCGATTGAAGCGGTGCTGCATCCGGCGGTTTCAGATGCGCTTTATTTTGTGGCAAAAGGCGATGGAAGCTCGTATTTTTCCAGCACCTTACTCGAGCACAATAACGCGGTTAATCATTTTCAGAAATGAACTAGGAACAGAAATTAAGCAAAAGGAAATTCGCTCAATTTAGGCATTCGCCGCAATCTAGCGACCTGACGGCATCAATCAGCTTTTGCCTAATTTGCTGAATAAAACTCGCAAAGCCAAGGCGCGATGACTGATTTGCGCTTTTTCTTCGTGGTTTAATTCGGCACTCATCTTCCCGAGCTGAGGCAACCAGAACAGTGGGTCGTAACCAAAACCGCCTGAACCACGATGTTCCCGCGCAATTTCGCCGTGCCATTCACCCTCGGCAATCAAGGGCTGCGGGTCATCTGCGTGACGCACCAACACGAGAACACAATAATAATGCGCGTGCCGATTGTCTATATATTGCAGAGCATGAAGCAGTTTTTCGTTGTTACGCAAATCCGATTTCGGTTCGCCGGCATACCGAGCGGAAAAGACGCCAGGCGCACCCTGTAGTGCCGCAACGCAAATGCCGGAATCATCTGCCAACGCTGGCAAACCGCTGGTACGACTGGCGTGACGCGCTTTTGCCAACGCGTTTTCCACAAAGGTGCAATGCGGTTCTTCCGCTTCAGAAATGCCCAACTCGGCTTGGGTTAAAACCTCAATCCCAAGCGGGGTCAGTAAATGCTGAAACTCGCGTAATTTGCCAGGGTTATTAGAAGCTAGCACCAGTTTTTTCATCTTAGTCTTGGACCTGAGTTGAACGCAGGGTTAGGTGTTGTGAGAGACGTGCAATACGCTAAGAAGCAACGCTCCGAACGGCTAGGCGAGATGAATGACTTCATTCGTTTCCGTTCATGTGCGGGTAACTGCTATCGAATGGTCAACAGCGGTTTTAGGATAATTAAGCAAGTACAAATTGATTTCGTTCATGACAAAGCTGTTAAACCGAAACGGCAAAAATATATTATAAATCAATAGGTTAACTATCGCCTTTCGATGGAATCAGGGCGGAAGAGGGTGTGCTCACTGCGTGCTTAAAGCGGCGTGTTGCTGCGCAATTAAGTGCGAAATGCCACCTTGTGCCAAATCCAGTAGTGCATTCATTTCTTCGCGACTGAAGGCCTGACCCTCAGCCGTCCCTTGAATTTCGACGAAATGACCACTGCCCAACATCACCACATTCATGTCTGTGTCGCAGGCAGAATCTTCAATATAATCAAGATCTAAAATCGGTTTTCCTTGGTAAATTCCAACTGAAATTGCCGCGATAGAATCAATCAGAGGCGATTCTTTAAGCAGTTCTTTTTCCAACAAACCGCTCACTGCATCGTGCAATGCAACGAAAGCGCCAGTAATGCTGGCGGTGCGCGTGCCACCATCCGCCTGAATGACATCACAATCCAACTGAATGGTGCGTTCGCCAAGCTTTTTTAAATCCACCACAGCGCGCAAACTGCGACCGATTAAGCGTTGAATTTCTTGCGTTCGACCTGATTGCTTGCCTTTTGCTGCTTCGCGACTCATTCGATCACCGGTGGCGCGCGGTAACATACCGTATTCCGCTGTCACCCAACCTTCACCGCTGCCTTTTTTGTGTGGCGGTACGCGCTCTTCGACACTGGCAGTGCAAATCACTTTGGTGTCGCCACACTCGATTAGCACCGAACCTTCGGCGTGTTTAGTGTAGTGGCGAGTCAGGCGTATTTCACGCAATTGATTGGCTTGACGATGACTTGGGCGCATAACAGACTTTCGGAAGAGTTAAAAATGGCGCGCATTATAGCGCAGAGAAAATGAGACGCTGTGCGGTTAACTGCTGTTTTTGGGGAAGGAAAGCGTGAATTCAACGCCTTGATTGGGCTCGGAAGCGACGTGAATTTCACCCCCTAAAACCTGGATTTCATGTTGCACAACAGACAAGCCCATGCCGCGCCCAGCGATTTCGTTCACGTCGGGGGTGGTTGAAAAACCCGCTGTCAATATTAAGGACTTTGCAAATTCAAGGCTAAACGGCGCGTTATTACCTAACCTATTGATTTCATTGTACTTTTTGTTTATGTCCTGCAAATTCAAACCTGCGCCGTCGTCACGCAGGCGAATAATCCAATGCGAATGGTTGGCGCTTAAATTTAACCGAATGCACCCTATCTCTGGTTTGCCTAAACGCTGCCGCGCCTGCGCACTTTCTAAACCATGCACAACCGCGTTTCTCAATAAATGATCTAAGGATGTCGCAAGTGCATTTAGGGTGGCGCGATTCAGTGAAAATTCATCGCCCGTGATAAGCAGCTGCGCTTTTTTACTCATCAGCGCAGCAGTTTGCGCCACGACACGCTCAAAACGTGGTTTCAGGCTAGCAAAAGTGGGTGCACACACGGCGTTTTCAGCAAGCAATGTTTGCGGCAAACGTAAAGGCGTGACTAAGGCATTCAGGTGTAGCCAGTCGGATTCCAGACTTTCCCAATCGCTCGGTTGCATTGAATTCTGCCCAAAAAAAGCTAAGCGGCTTTCAAGATGGTGTGCCAGTGCGCCAATTTTCATCGCGCCCACCATTCGGGCGCTGCCTTTAAAAGTGTGGAGCAAACGTTTCAGGGTTAAAACGTGGGCTTGATTAGTCGGTTGCTTGCGCCAAGCGTGCAACATTGTCTGCATTTTGGGGATGAGTTCATCGGCTTCTTCTAAGAAAATCGGCAATAAAGCCGCCGCGACTTCATCCAAAATTTCAACTGAATCAGGCGAAATAGCGCAGCGATTAGGCGAAACAGGCATGGGAAAATAAGCGACAGGGCAGTAATAAGTAAAGCTATTGTACGCAAATTAAGCGTGAAATGCTGAACCTAACTGGCATGGTGGCGTCCCTGATTAGGGCGCGCCGCATTGTCAAGACCAAAATTCACCAAAATTGAGGGTCGATATCTTTACTTAAGGACACACCGAATAAATCAATCGTTCGCCTAGTTTTATGTTGCAGGTTGAATTTAAACGTTGGATTTAATGAATAATTTCTCGACATGCTTCGTTAAGAGTGCCATCGGTGTATCGAAGGAGTGTAATTAGTTTCACGTTGGTACGGGCAAGATAATGCCCACATGTTGCCTGCATAATCAGTTCTTCGAGAGTCTCTTGTGTGCAAGCGTGCTACAAGGCAGCAGGGGATTAAACTGTTCGCTAAATTCGGAAGCACATTGTTTTTGGATTTGCACGCGACGAAGCACGGCTGAAAGCGGGTTCGGTATGACGAGTTTGAATGACCGGCTGTTATCGTCCGCATTTCAATGACACCGAATACTGTCGAAGGCGGCATCGTTAGTTTTCACTGGCAACTGGCAGAGGGTGCGTGCTTGACGTCGCAAGGTGTTTTGAAACATGCCGTCCGGCTGCAAGAAAATTGTATCGATGCGCTCCTTCCGATTACAATATACCTATGTCTTCATTAAATCTTAGCCACCATTTTTTAATCTCCATGCCCGCCATGACCGATCCTTTTTTTGCGAAATCACTCACCTATGTTTGTGAGCACAACGAACAAGGCGCGATGGGCGTCGTCGTCAATCGACCTATCAGCCTTACTTTTAGCGAGTTATTTGCGCAAATCAATTTGCCCTTAAAAGTCGAGGCACTGGATGATGAATTGGTGCATTTTGGAGGCCCAGTACAATCGGACCGTGGCTTTGTACTGCATCAGCCCAGTGGTATTTGGCAATCTACTTTACACGTCAGCGACAAAGTAGGGCTGACGACCTCTAAAGATATTTTGCAAGCGGTTGGTGAAGGACAGGGGCCTGCTAACATATTGATTGCATTAGGATATGCTGGCTGGTCTGCGGGGCAATTGGAAGAGGAGCTTTCGCAAAACGCCTGGTTGAGCGTGCCCGCCGACGAACGGATTATGTTTGACCTGCCTGCGGATGAGCGCCTTGCTGCGGCCATGTCTTTGCTCGGCGTTGACTTTGCGTCCCTGTCCGATGAGGCGGGGCATGCCTAAAGCGCTTTGTTCGCTTCCGTCGGGTACTTTTCTGGCATTTGATTTCGGCATAAAACGCATTGGCATTGCCGTCGGTAATAGCATTTCTGGCACGGCGCAGCCTTTGACGACTATTCGCGATGAAAAAAATCTACTGCGGTTTGGCAACATCGAGCGTTTGCTAAAAGAATGGCAACCCGTGGCGCTTGTGGTGGGGATGCCCGCTTATGATGACGGTGAACCGCATGAAATGAGCGCACATTGTCGTCGTTTTGCCAATCAGTTAAAGGGGCGTTTTAGGTTGCCGATTTGGCTAGTGGACGAACGCTATACCTCGGTCGCCGCCAGCACGGCTTTGACCAAACAAGGTGTGTATGGACGTAAACAAAAACCGCTTCTGGACCAATATGCCGCGCAACAAATTTTACAAGCCTATTTTGATGAACCTAGTGCAGGAATTCCCGTATGAACAACCCTCAGCTGAATAAACACGGCGAATTGCAACATTTGCTTTCCACCGAAGGATTACCCGCGCGCATTTTGCGCAATATTCTCGATACCGCCGCCGAATTTGTGAACGTTGCCGAAGGGCGCGAAATTCGTAAAGTGCCGTTATTGCACGGCAAGTCCGTGTTCAACGTTTTCTTTGAAAACAGCACCCGCACCCGCACCACGTTTGAAATTGCGGCGAAAAAATTATCTGCCGACGTGGTGAATTTAAACATTGGCTCGTCCAGTACCAGCAAAGGCGAAACGCTGCTGGATACTGTGGACAATTTATGCGCCATGCACGCCGATATGTTCGTGGTGCGCCACTCATCCAGCGGCGCAGCGCATTTAATCGCGCAACACGTCGCGCCCGAAATTCATGTTATCAACGCCGGCGATGGACGCCACGCGCATCCGACGCAAGCCTTGCTAGACATGTTCACCATTCGTCACTACAAAAAAGAGTTTCATAATCTGCGCGTTGCCATCGTCGGCGATGTGCTGCATTCGCGTGTGGCGCGTTCGCAGATTCATGCGTTAACTACTTTAGGTGTGCCGGAAGTACGCGTCGTCGCACCCAAAACCTTGCTGCCCACACAGGTGGAAAAACTCGGCGTGCAGGTTTATCACGATATGGCGCTGGGCTTAAAGGGTGTGGATGTGGTGATGATGTTGCGTTTGCAAAATGAACGGATGCAAGGTGCGCTATTGCCTTCGGCGCAGGAGTATTTTAAATATTACGGCTTGACGCAAGAGCGTTTGGCGCTGGCGCACCCCGATGCCATCGTGTTGCATCCGGGACCGATGAATCGCGGTGTAGAAATTGACTCTAGCGTGGCAGACGGCGCGCAATCAGTCATCTTGTCGCAAGTCACTTTCGGCATCGCCGTACGCATGGCGGTGATGAGCACCTTGGCGGGGAAAAAACAATGAACATTCAAAGCCGGATTGATAGGTAAATGAAATACTTGTCTGTTGATCATGCAGCCCAAATGGTTGGAGTTTCCTCTGCCACGATAAGGAACTGGGCGAAAGCGGGACATATTTCGCCAGTCAAGAAAGTGCCACTTGCTTTCTCCGAGTTGGAAGTATTGGGGCTTAGAAATCAATTGCGCTCTGGCGAATTGCAAAAACTAAAAATACGAGCAAATAAGGCGCATTCTGAAGCAAGCGTTTTGCCCAATGAATACGCCTCAAATATTGCGCTGGTTAAAAATATTGAAGCGATTCTTGGCTTCGTACAGCAAGGTAAGCTTGATATTCAGGCTGTTCTTTTCACTGCTGCTTTACGTATTTTGGTGCTGGAAGGTGAGGTTGTTAAAAAGCCATCGGCGAGTCTTTTTGATTTAAATTCATTCACTGAGTGGAAGCGACAGGCAGTAAAAGCTGAAATTGAAAAGTGGTGTCATTTACTAACGGGCATTGAGCGTAAAGATTCGTACTTAGGCATTTATGACTTGGTTGCCACCACAGCAGAAGATGACTATCTTGGTTTGCTGTACCAATGCTTGTCTGCCGAGGGGCAAAAGTCGCTCGATGGTGCGTATTACACGCCTTCGGAAATTGTTAAAAACTCTCTGCAACAATTCGTGAGCGGAAATCACACCACTTTCCTAGATCCTTGTTGTGGCACTGGCAAGTATCTTACGGTCGCTGCCAAATTACTTCGACTTCAACCAGAAAATATTTACGGCTTTGATATTGATGCGGCAGCGACAAGGATTGCCCGCATTAACCTATTGATTATATTCAAGAATAAAGAATTTTCGCCCCATATTTATTGTTTAGATTCATTGAGCCATTTAGCGACAGGAGAGATGTTTTGTGAAACAAATAAACTGCTTGGCGCGGTAGATATTATTGCGACGAATCCACCTTGGGGTGCTCATAAAAATAGGGCATGTTCGCTTCAGGTTGCGAATCAAATAAAGTCTGGCGAAACATTTGCTATGTTTTTGGCTAAAGCGATTTGTCTATTAAAAGAAGGAGGCGAACTTTCGTTTTTACTACCGGAATCCATCCTAAAAATTAGAACTCATGCCGACATTCGGCAAGTTATTTTAACGCAAGGACGCATCAAAAAAATCGTAAAGCTTGGGCGACCATTCACGGGCGTATTTACATCGGTCATTCGGATCGACTTCATCAAGGGAAAAGCAAATTCAGCCTGGCTGATTCCCATTGAAGAGAATGAAAAAATTGCCTATGTTGAGCAGGGGCGATTTCTTTCCAATGATTATTATGCGTTTGATATCAATGTGACTAGCCATGAAGAAACTTTGTTAAATAAAATCTATGCGATTACCCACGTAACCTTAGCTAATAATGCTGATTGGGCGCTTGGTGTTGTAACAGGGAACAATAAAAAATTTATTTTAGAGCATTGCGTTTCTGAATCTGAGGCAATTTTTCGCGGCACAGATATTCAACCATACAAATTAGGCGAACCACGATCTTTTGTCCACTTTTTGCCAGCCAATTTTCAGCAAGTTGCGCCAGAACGTTTTTTTAGATTGCCGGAAAAATTAGTTTATCGCTTTATTTCAAAAACCTTAGTTTTCGCTTATGACGATAAGCAACAATTAACACTGAACAGTGCAAATATTTTAGTGCCACGCATACCTAATATGAGCATAAAAGTGGCGCTTGCTTATTTGAACTCCAGTGTTTTTCAGTACCTATTCAAAAAGAAATTTTCCACACATAAAGTTTTACGCGGTGATTTGGAAAAGCTGCCCTTTCCAATATTGGCACGGGAAGTTCATGACAAAATTGAGGTAATGGTTGAGGCAGTTTTAGCTGGGAGTGATGTAGTTAAAGAATTGGACGAATATATTTTTTCAACATTTAATCTTTTAAACCAAGAGATTTTACTAATTAAGGATGAAGTAACTCATTGATATGGAACAGTTGAAAACAAAACTAATGATGCTTGTGCGGGCACTTGAAGCAGAAAAACACGATGACATCATGCAGCGATTGGATGATTTAGTATCTGTTTATCCATTTAATGAGTATGAGTTTTTGATTTCATCGTTGATGGGGTATCAAAAAATTTCTGTCGATGACTACTATGAACTTAGGGATGATTACATTGCGAGGAATATGTTCATGTATGTCTTTGAAATCAGTGCGCCAAGAGGGTTTGGCGAAGCGTGGGCTCAAGGGCATTTGAAAGAAATATGTCCTGAGTTAATAAAGCCGACGAAAAAATTAGACCCTGCATATTCTGGACAATATGACTTCTTCTTGGACGGACAAATTCGCATTGAGGTGAAGGCATCCAGAGCAGTTGATTTCGATAGTCGAGAGGCGTTATATGTCAAAGCATTATCTTCAGATTCACAATTACGTTTTGACATGAATTTTCAACAAGTTAAACCCGCTTGCTGTGATGTGTTTATTTGGGTCGGTGTTTGGCGCGATGTTATTCGTTATTGGGTAATTGCCTCAAACGAGGTCGCAAAGAATAAATACTACTCAACTGGACAGCACAGAGGAAATACAGGAGAAGGTCAAATACATCTCAAAGACGATAATATAGGCGAATTTGTACAGTTTGAATCTGCTCCAAGACTTCTGTTAGACAAAATTCGTATGGCGTATAAACGGCAAAAAGGCGAATAATTTCGCTGGTTGATAAAGGTGCTTTTGTGAACATTCAAATTAAAAATGGTCGCCTGATCGACCCAAAGAATCAGCTTGATGCAGTGCAAGATATTTTCATCGTTGGACAGCGCATTGCTGCGCTTGGCGATGCGCCACCGGACTTTGTTGCAGAGCAAGTAATTGATGCCAAAGGCTTAATTGTGATGCCCGGTTTGGTAGACGTGGCGGCGCGCTTGCGTGAGCCCGGTTACGAATATCGCGCCACCTTGGAGTCCGAAATGGATGCTGCAATGGCGGGTGGCGTGACTTCCTTATCTTGTCCACCGGACACCGACCCGCCGTTGGATGAACCCGGCTTGGTGGAAATGTTGAAACATCGTGCTCGCTTGTTGAATAAAGCGCGCGTGTTTCCCGCCGGTGCGCTGACTTACGGTTTAAAAGGCACGGAATTAACCGAAATGGTTGAGCTGACCGAGGCAGGCTGCAAAGTGTTCAGCCAAGCCGACACACCGTTGACCGACACGCGCGTGTTAATGCGCGCCATGCAATATGCTGCCACGTTCGGTTATCGCGTCTGGTTGCGCCCGCAAGATGCGTTTCTCGCCAAAGACGGCGTGGCGCATGACGGCGAAGTGGCAACTCGTTTGGGCTTGCCCGCCATTCCGGTGATTGCCGAAACCATTGCACTTTCTACCATGCTGAAATTGGCGCGCGAAACCGGCGTGAAGCTGCATATCTGCCGAATCTCCAGCGCTGAAGGCGTGGAAATGGTGCGCGTTGCTAAACGTGAAGGCTTGCCGGTAACGTGCGATGTATCGATGAATCACGTGCATTTAACTGAGATTGACATTGGGTTTTTTGATGCGAATTGCCATTTAATGCCGCCGTTACGTAGTCTGCGCGATCGCGATGCCTTACGCGTTGGTTTGCTGGACGGCACGATTGACGCAATTTGTTCGAACCATTCTCCGGTAGATGAAGACGCTAAACAACTGCCATTTTATGAGGCAGAAGCAGGCGCAACCGGCATGGAATTGTTGTTGCCGTTGGTGTTGAAATGGGCGGAACAAAGCCAGTTACCTTTATTGCCTGCGTTAGCGAAAGTCACCTGCAATCCGGCGCAATTGCTGGGGGTAAAAACAGGGCATTTGTCGATTGGCGCACACGCGGATGTGTGTATTTTTGATCCATTCCAGATTTGGAAAGTGCAAGCTAGCGCATTAAAAAGCCAAGGAAAAAATACGCCTTTTAATGGTTACACCCTGCAAGGGCGAGTTCAATACACCATCGTCGAAGGTCAAATAGCGTATCAAATAGCCTGACAGCACCGCTAAAAATAAAATTGACTTTGCGCTGTTGCGTTTAGCTTAGGGCTCACCCCGAACAGAATAAATTAGCGCTTGCTTAGCTTTGCCCAATAATGTTTTTAAGCTCAGTCGCACGTCCGAACAACCAGCCTTGCCCAAAATTGCAATTCAGTTTGAGCAGATGGGCGCGTTCTACTTCTTCTTCAATTCCTTCTGCGACCACATCCATGTTGAGCGAGTGCGCAAGCTGAATGGACGAATTGACGATTTCTCGACTTTGCGCCGAGGTTAGCATGGTGCGGGTAAAGGACAGGTCAATTTTCAGTGTGCCGATTGGATAGCGATGCAGTGTTTGCAAAGACGAGTGCCCCGTTCCAAAATCATCAATCGCTAATTGGCTGCCAAACTGAGTCAGTTGACTGAGCACGTCGAAGGCTAATTGCGGATTGTTGATCATTACCGTTTCGGTGAGTTCCAATTTCAGTTCGCTGCTGGGCATAGCGAACTCGCTCAAAATGGCTTTTACTTGAGCGACAAAATCACTTCCGGTCAGTTGCGAAGGCGACATATTGACGCTGACAAAGGGTTTGGCAAGGGAGATGCTTCTTCGCAATGCAGGCCAATCTCGGCAGGCGCGGCGCAATGTCCACAAGCCTAATTCGCGAATTTGTCCGGTTTGTTCTGCCAGCCACAAAAAATCCATGGGTGAGACTAAACCTTGGGTTGGGTGGTGCCAGCGAATCAGCGCTTCGTAACCGGCAACGTGTCCGGTCGAAAGTTCACAGATCGGTTGATAAAATAATTGGAATTCGTCATTGCTTAACGCGTGCAGGATGTCATGTGCCAGGGTTAATTTTTCGGTTGCTTCGCCTCGAATGGCTTTATGTTTGCTACTCATGGCGACGTGTTCGGTTTTTTGTTGCGCGCTGCTTGCCTGCAAAGCGCTGCTTTTGCTGCGATACCGCTCTAAAATCACCAATAATAAATGGCGTACGATTGGGTCGGTTTTTTCGAGTAATTCGTTCACCATGCTCCGTTGAATGAGAATCAAAACGACTTTTTCTTGTGCTCGCGCGGTGGCAGTGCGGGGTTGATGGTCAATTAGCGCCACTTCGCCAAACAGCTCATGACTGCCAATAATGTTGACGCGCTGCGGTAATCCGTTGACGGTAGCAATAATTTCAACCGTGCCAGATTCAATTAGATAGGCGCAATTCCCTTCGTCCCCTTCATTAAAAATGAGGGTGCCGGCTTCAAAAATTTGACGATTAAGATGGTTTAACATACGTCTTTCCTAAAGGATTGGGTTCGTTATAACTATATGATTTTATTGAATATTATTAGCAGTCGAATGCCAAGTATGCTATTGATTAAATACACGATGCTGGCGATGCCATGCCATTGTTTAAACTGGCCAGCCAATGCGCTTTGCAAAATGTCGAGTGGAGCAACGTGCGCTTTAAGCGCAAGCATGTAAGGTTGGATGCCAAACTGGGCAACTAAAATTAACATGAGCATGGCGGCGATTAAACGAAAGGGTGCATTTTCCCAGACCATTTTGCCGTGTTGCACCGCTTGCCATGCTAATAAATAACTGGCGCAAACAATGCCTAACCACGCCATATTGCTTAACAGTTGTCCGGCTAACAAGCCGGCTAATTGCCGATCGCTTAAGCGGTGAAAAAGTTCGGGCACGGCTAAATAAGCGGTTGTCCACATTCCACCTAGCCACAGCGTTAAACAGACTTGGGCAAGTTGTTGCGGGATCGCGTTCATGGGTTGAGTTGCAGCGCTTTTTCTAATTCAGGTGCAGGCAAGTAGCCTGGATTGATCACGCCGTTGGCAAATACCAGTGCGGGCGTGCCATTCACTTTCAATTTTTTACCCAGCGCTAGCAGTGTTTGAGTGGGGGCGTTACATGCAGCAGACCTGGGCATTTCTCCTTGTAACATCAAGTTATCCCAGGCTTTGATGGGATCGGTGCTGCACCAGATGGCTTGCACTTTTTCGGCCGAACCTTGAAAAATCGGGTACATAAAAATATACAAAGTAATGTCGTTGACGCTTTGTAATTCATGCTCTAATTTTTTGCAGTAACCGCAATTCGGGTCGGTGAAATAAGCGAGTTTGCGTTGCCCATTACCTTTAATTTTCTTCAGCGCAATTTGAAACGGCAAGCCCTTGAAATCAATGGCAAACAGTTTTCGGCTGCGCGCTTCGGTGAGATTGCTGCGTGTTTTAAGATCAAACAATCCGCCATTGATTAAGTATTGCCCTGTTTTGTCGGTATAAAAAATTTGCTCCTCGGTGACGACTTCAAACAATCCATCAATCGGTGATTTATTGACTTGCATGATCTGTCCGAGGTGAGGGGCGAGCATTTTTTTGAGTTGCGTGGCAGTGGGCGTGTCGGCAGCCTGTGCCAATGAGAAACTCAGCACAAGTCCGGCTAGGGTTTGCAGCAGCGAGCGTATTTTTAACATTTAATTGAGGGCGTGACGTGCCAGTAATTTTTTGACAGGAGAGAAATGATTGGTGGCGCGCATACCTAAATTTCGCAAGGGTCGCAAAAACATATTCTCGTTGATAAACAGGTGCTTAAGACTGTCTGTCATCAGTTGCATCGACAAAATATCCGCCTGGCGTGCTTGTTCGTAACGACGTAAAAATGCTAAATCACCACAGTCGCTGGGTGTTTCTTGCAATCGTTTCGCCAATTCACGCACATCTCGAAAGCCTAAATTGACGCCTTGACCGGCCAAAGGATGGACATTGTGCGCTGCGTCACCCACCAAGGCTAAACGCGCTTGAGTGATATGTGCCAAATTCAGCACGCGTAACGCAAAAGCCGAGGGCGGTGTAATGACCGTTAACTCACCCAACTTGCCATGCGATGCAGCGGATACGTCTGCGCACAGCGCTTCGTGCGAAAGGGCTAATAATTCAGCTGCTTTGTCTGGCCTGACTGACCAGACAATTGACACGCGTTTTCCTGGCAAGGGCAGCAACGCTAAAATACCATCTGGCGTAAACCATTGATGCGCAATGCCGTGATGGGCTTTGCTGGTGGCAAAATTGGCAACTAAGCCATGTTGTTGATAGGGAGTCGGCACTTCGGGCATGTCAGCTTGTTGCCGCACCCAAGAATCTCGGCCGTCTGCGCCCACAATCAGTTTGGCTTTAATTTCTCGCCCATCTTGCAGGGTGAGTTGCGCGCTTTCGGCGGTGCGAACTAATGAAACGCAGCGGGCGGGGTTGAATAAAGTGAGATTTTTTTGCGTGAGCAATTCGTCCCACACGGCTTTTTGCAGTAAGCGACTTTCTAAAATAAAGGTCAATTCAGGTGCGCCGATTTCATACGCGCTGAAATCAAGCTCAGCGCCCGCATCGCCAAATATCCGCATTTCTTCCACTGGCTGTACGCGGCTTAAATCCAGTTTTTGCCATGCGCCATAGTCGCGCAAAAAATCGACATTGCCGGGGGTGATGGCGTAAACGCGGCTGTCCCAATTGTCTGCCTCGCTGGGCAAACAGGGAGTGGCTTGTCCTTCAATCAAGGCGAGGCTGAGTCCGCTCTCTTTTAGCGCAGCGGCTAAACTTGCTCCCACCAATCCGCCCCCGACAATAACGACATCGAATTCCATGATTTTTCCTCGATAAAAATTTGGCGGCATAATAGCACGGGCTAGTTGCTTCATTTATAATCGCCGCCCTTTCAAGTCTCACCAAATTAACTTCATGCAAATTGGCCCCTACCGCTTAAAAAATAACCTGATTGTTGCGCCCATGGCTGGCGTAACCGATCGGCCTTTCCGCATGTTATGCAAACAGATGGGCGCGGGTATGGCGGTGAGCGAGATGGTGGCCTCGAATTCCTTGCTATATGGCTCGGAAAAAACCAAGCGCCGCGCGAATCATGAAGGCGAGGTTGACCCGATTTCCGTGCAAATTCTAGGTGCGGAAGCCACAATGTTGGCGGCCGCTGCACGGCATAATGTGGATCACGGCGCGCAAATTATCGACATCAACATGGGCTGTCCGGCTAAGAAAATTTGCAATGTGCTAGCCGGGTCGGCGTTGTTAAAAAATGAAATTTTGGTTGGGCAATTATTAGAAGCGGTGGTCGCGGCAGTGGGCGTGCCGGTGACGCTGAAGATTCGCACCGGCTGGGATAAACTCAATCGCAACGCGGTGACGATTGCCCGCATTGCCGAAGCTAGCGGCATTCAGGCGTTGGCGATTCATGGTCGAACCCGCGCTTGCGCTTACACGGGCGATGCGGAATACGACACCATTCGCGCCGTGAAAGCAGCGGTGCGCATTCCAATTATCGCCAACGGCGATATCACCACGCCAGAAAAAGCGCGTTTTGTGTTGCAACACACGGGCGCAGATGCGCTGATGATTGGTCGCGCGGCGCAAGGTCGCCCGTGGATATTCCGCGAAATCGAACATTTTTTGCAGACAGGCGTACATTTACCACCGCCTACGGTGACAGAAATTCAGCGCGTTTTGCTCGACCATATCGAATCGTTATATGCGTTTTATGGCGAACACACTGGCTTACGCGTGGCACGTAAGCACATTTCTTGGTACACCCGTGGCTTGCCCGGCTCGGCCGCGTTTCGTCACCGAATGAATGAATTGGATGGGCGCGCGGAACAATGGCGCGCCGTGAATGAGTTTTTTGATGCGCAATTGCAACAAGGCGCGCATCTGCACTATGAAAAGGATGCAGTGGTATGACTCAACACCCAATCAATGAAAATGAAATTTCAGCGCATGTTAGAGAATCAATAGTCAATTATTTCAAAGACTTGGATGGTGAAGAGCCAATTTGCACCATGTACGACATGGTGATGAATTGTGTAGAAAAGCCCTTGCTGGAAGTGGTGTTGACACACGTTGAGGGAAATCAAACCCGCGCAGCGAATTTGCTCGGCTTAAATCGTAATACTTTGCGTAAGAAAATGACGCAACACGGATTGTCTTAAACCGAGATAATCCATTAGGAAAATTGGATCAAATGAAACCGTTCGTGGTGAGCTTGTCGAACCATGAACACCCCTTCGACAGGCTCAGGGCGAACGGTTTTGAGGTAAGGGATTATTTGAGTTAAAACTTATTTTAAAAAAGGAAAATACTATGAGCAGCATTAAACAAGCGTTAATCAGCGTGTCAGACAAAACGGGCGTGCTTGAATTTGCCCAAGGATTGCATCAACTGGGCGTGAAGATTTTATCTACTGGCGGCACGGCAAAATTACTCGCTGACAATGGCGTACCGTGTACGGAAGTGGCAGATTACACAGGCTTTCCTGAAATGTTGGACGGGCGCGTGAAAACGCTGCAACCGAAAGTTCATGCCGGCATTTTGGCGCGCCGTGATTTGCCGGAACACCTTGCTACACTCGCAAAACACGACATTCCGACCATTGATTTAGTGGTCGTCAATCTGTACCCATTCGCGGCGACCATCGCCAAACCAAATTGCAGCTTGGAAGACGCGATTGAAAATATCGACATCGGCGGCCCAACCATGGTGCGCGCAGCGGCGAAAAATCACGCACACGTTGCCATCGTCACTGATCCGGCAGACTATGGTGTTATTCTGAAAGAAATTCAATCAAATCAAGGAGTTACATCAGAAGCTACTCGTTTTGATTTGGCGAAAAAAGCCTTTTCGCACACCGCCGCGTATGATGCTGCGATTAGTAATTATCTGACTACAATCAGCAGCGACGGCACGCGCAGTGCTTTCCCCGCGCAAATCAACTTCAATTTCGCTAAGGTGCAAGAAATGCGCTACGGTGAAAATCCACACCAACAAGCGGCGTTTTACCGCGATCTCACGCCGCTGGCGGGCAGCATCTCCAACTACACGCAAGTGCAAGGCAAGGAACTTTCCTACAACAATATCGGCGATGCGGATGCCACGTGGGAACTGGTTAAAACCTTTGATCAGCCCGCTTGCGTGATTGTGAAACACGCCAATCCGTGCGGTGTTGCCATCGCGGATACGCCGTTGAATGCCTATAAATTGGCGTATGCGACTGATACCACCTCCGCTTTTGGCGGCATTATTGCCTTTAACCGCGAGCTGGATGCCGACACCGCCACCCAAATTACCAGCAACCAATTTGTTGAGCTCATCATCGCGCCTAGCGCATCGGATGCGGCGCTAAAAGTGACCGCCGCCAAACAAAATGTGCGTGTATTGGTCGTGCCTCTGTCTAATGCGGCGAACCAATATGACCTGAAACGCGTGGGCGGCGGCTTGCTGGTGCAAACGCCAGACACGCTGAATGTGCAAGCGTCGCAGTTAAAAGTGGTGAGCAAAGTTCAGCCGAGCGAACAACAATTGCAAGACCTGTTATTTGCTTGGCGTGTGGCGAAATATGTGAAATCGAACGCGATTGTGTTCTGCAAAAACGGGCAAACTCTAGGCGTGGGCGCAGGACAAATGAGCCGCGTGGACAGCACCAAAATTGCCAGCATCAAAGCACAGCACGCAGGCTTGAGCTTAGTGGATTCCGTCGTTTCTTCCGATGCGTTTTTCCCGTTCCGTGACGGCATCGACGTGTTGGCAGAAGCCGGCGCAAAAGCCGTCATCCAACCCGGCGGCTCCATGCGCGACGAAGAAGTGATTGCGGCTGCGGACGAACATGGACTGGCAATGGTGTTCACGGGGGCTAGACATTTCAGGCATTAAAAAATAAAACAGACGAGGTGAAGTGCTCATATGTTTTAAAAAAATACTCATGGAGAATCTTTATGCAACTTGACGTTAAACACCCGCCTAGATTCGTAAGCTATCGTGCAAAGGATGTTCAAAATGATTTCAGAACAAACGATTTTGCAAGCCGCGCATTTATTGGGTGAGGCGGCGAAACCTGCCAGAGTTATTCTGTTCGGTTCGTATGCGCGCGGTGATGCGGGGGATGAATCGGATTTAGATTTTCTGGTGGTTGAGCCTACGCTGACCGATAAATTTGCGGAAATGGTGCGCTTGCGCCAAATGTTACGTCCTTTAAGAGTGCCCGTTGATGTGTTGGTTTGTTCGCAAGCAGAACTGAGTCAGCAGCAACACGCTTGCTCAAGTGCCATTTATTGGGCGTTACAGGAAGGAAAGGTGTTATATGACCGTGCAGCCCATTAACATTGCGCAACGTTTGTTGGTTTTGGCTCAACGCGATATCACATCGCTAATTTAAATACCGAAAATCATAACTACATGATTTAATTGATATTTATCAAGACTTCAATTCCGATGCTGCAAAGTCATCCACCATAATCACTTTGCGGCGTAAGGCGTAATCTCGTTGTAATTGCAATGCTTGTTCTGCATTGATTAATCCTAAAGTGCGGGCTTCGACGATTTGATTTAATTCATCCAAGGCTTTTATTTTGCCGGTTTGATGGGCGAGGGTTAGTTCTGCTTGTAAAGGTTCACAGGATAAGGTGCTGGAAAGTGCCGCTTCTAATGCGCCTACCGCTTCATTTTCATCCTTGGGTAAATAACAGCCGCCAGTGAGCCGATCACGCGTTGCGCCCGGTTTGGTTAATAACACAGCGAGTTGGTGGCCGCATTCATCAGTAGGCGGTTGACGATTTTTGCCCAGCGGAAAAATAGCTAAGCGTAAGCTGAACGCTAATAAACGATTTGGAAAGTTTTGTAATACGCCATCGAGTGCGGTTTGAATCTGAAATAAACCATCTTGCAGTGCCCAGTCGAGTAACGGAATATCGGCAACCGGACGGCCATCGTCTTCAAAGCGTTTTAATACCGCAGAACATAAATACAGTTGGCTTAGCACGTCGCCCAATCTGGCAGATAGTTTTTCGCGTCGCTTTAGTTGCCCACCGAGCGTGAGCATGGCCACATCGGTTAGCCAAGCAAAAGAAGCGGCGTAGCGAGTGAGCAATTGATAATAACGACGAGTGGGCGCATCGGTTGGCGCGATGACCCAATGAGCGTCGCTGAGCGCATAGACAAAAGAACGCGCTTTATTGCTGAGGGCAAAGCGAATATGCGCAAAAAGTGCCGCATCAAAATCGACCAATCCGCGCTTGGAATCTGTATTCTGAGCGGCAGAAATCTCTTTTAAAACATAAGGATGAGCGCGAATTTCGCCTTGACCAAAAATCATCAAACTGCGAGTTAAAATGTTTGAGCCTTCAACGGTGATGCCGATGGGCGTTTGCTGGTAATGGCGTGCCAAGTAGTTTTCAGGACCCAAGCAAATTCCTTTGCCGCCATGGATATCCATCGCATCGTTAATGGCAGTGCGGCCGCGTTCGGTGCAGTGATATTTGACAATCGCAGACACGACCGAAGGTTTTTCACCCAAATCCAAGGCTTGTGCGGTCAGGGTTCGCGCGGCATCTAGGACATACAAATTGCCGGCAATGCGCGCTAACGCTTCTTCCACACCTTCAAATTTTGCCACGGGTAATTTAAATTGTTTGCGCACACGGGCATAGGCGCCACTGCTTCGTGCCGCTAATTTCACGCTGCCGGTGGCGCTGGCAGGTAAGGAAATGGCACGCCCAGATGCTAAACATTCCGTCAACATGCGCCAGCCGTGACCGATTTTTTCTGCGCCACCAATTAGAAAAGACAAGGGAATAAACACATTGTCGCCGGAAGTTGGGCCGTTTTGAAACGCGGAGTTAAGTGGAAAATGCCGCCGTCCGATGACCACGCCCGGCGTATTCGTCGGAATCAGCGCGAGCGTAATGCCACGCTCTACTTCTTCACCGAGCAGTTTTTGCGGGTCGCGCAATTTGAAGGCTAAACCAAGCAAGGTGGCGACGGGTGCGAGGGTAATGTAACGTTTTTCCCACGTGAGGCGCACGCCCAAAATATTGTTTTGTCCGTCAAAATCACCGTAACTGACGATGCCGACATCGGGAATGGCGCCCGCGTCCGAACCCGCATAAGGGCCGGTAAGCGCAAAACAGGGAATTTCTGCGCCAGTAGCTAGGCGGTGTAAATACTGGTTTTTTTGCGACTCAGTGCCGTAGTGCAACAATAATTCTGCCGGCCCTAGCGAGTTTGGCACCATCACGGTGACGGCGGCGGTGCCGCTACGCGAGGCAATTTTTGTGACCACCGCAGAATGGGCTTGCGCGGAAAATCCCAGTCCGCCATATTGTTGCGGAATAATCATGCCGAAAAAGCCTTTTTCTTTGATAAAGCGCCACGTTTCGGGCGATAAATCATGATCAATATGCGTGACCTTCCAGTCGTCAATCATGGCGCAAAGTTGCTCGACTTCGTGATCTAAAAACGATTGTTCGGTCACGCTTAAGCTCGGTTTTGGTAACACCAATAGTTTTTGCCAGTGCGGCGCGCCGCTGAATAATTCGCCTTCCCACCACACCGTGCCTGCATTTAGGATTTCTTGTTCGGTTGCTGAAATGGGCGGCAAAATGCGCCGGAATTTATTTAAAATCGGGCGGGTGACGATATTTCTTCGCAAAGGATCGACTAAAAATATCAGTATAATCAATAACATAGCGAAATAAAAACTTTGCAATAAAGTGTCGGAAACTCGACTTTCGATTGCAAAGAACGGCACTATTACCATTACTGAGATAAGCCAGCCAATAATGGAAGCGCGAAAAAAAGCCAGCAATACCGCCAGACTGAAGCTCAATAAGATTAAAAATAGGGTCATTTTAAGTACCTCTTTTAGTTGATTAATGAGGATAAAACGCAACGAGATTGGCAATGTTGCGGCAGATAAAACTGGTTAAGAAAATGCTGATTTATTCCGTTCATGGTGCCCTCGCTCGGACTGGCCCGTGGCAGTAATGGGGCAAAAAAATTAAATTCACTGCGCTGCGTTGCTGACAAAAGAGAATGCCTTATCCATCCGGTATCGGCGGCGTCCTAATTTTTTGCGCGCGCCGTACCTGCTTTGGAAATTGAATTCGGAGCAGTGCCCTAAAGCTAAAATGGTGCACGCGTCGCCCTTCGATGATCTCAGGGGAGGTTTGCCGAGCTATAACGGAATCAATACCGTATGAATCAACTCATTAGAATCACCCACTTAAAATCAACTATGCGACGGGTTCAGGGGGTGCTTTAATCAGTGTTTCCTTAAGCGATCAGTCCCTTTTCGACTAACTCTTTGGCCAAATCATCATAATCTTGCGCGCCCTTGCTGCTGATTGCGTATTCGAAAACGGTTTTATTGAACGCTGGGCTTTCGGCAAGACTGACATTTTCTGAGATGCGCGTTTGGCAAACTTCGAGCCCAAAATGGGTTTCGACTAAACGTAAAACATCCCAAGCCATTCTGCGGCGACCATCAAACCGTGTCAGTAAATAACGGCGCTGAATGCGTCGCTTCAGTACTTGCTCTAGCGCAGTTAACGATTTTTCCAGTTGCAGCGCACCTTTAATCGACAGGTGATCGGCCGCAATCGGCACAATTAAAACGGTACAAGCAAATAAGGCGTTCAGCGATAAAACGCCCACCATTGGACAGCAATCAATCAGCACGGGCGATTCATTTTTACCAAAAGATTCAGCTTGCAAACTGATGTTTAAACGATTGACTACGTTATAACTTTTTCCAAAAAGCGCATCGACTTTGGATAGCTCGGCATGGGAAGGAATGATTTTTATTTGGCTAGTGGTTTCGTGCACTAACTCGTGCAAGGGGCGATTGCGTTGAAATAAACTTAACACCGTATCGTCTCCCGAACGCGCAGTCACGCCGATGATGGAGCTTAAATGCGCCTGTGGATCAAGATCAATGCCAAAGGCGGTGCGCCCAGTTCGCATCAATGCCGCCGCCAGATTGAGTGCCGTGGTGGTTTTTCCTACTCCGCCTTTTTGATTGAACACCGCGATAATAGCCATAGGTGAAAAGTTATATTTTCAGGTTAATTAACGAATTTGCCAATAATACTCGATATTGCTTTCCGCCTTAGCGCTGCTTCAAAAGAAACAGGTTGTTGAAGTTTTCGGAGGTTGCGGCTGCAATTTCTTCCACTGAAATTTGCCGTAAGGCTGCAATTTCTTGCGCAACTAAAGGCACATAACCGGGTTGATTTAATTTTCCACGATGCGGCACGGGCGCTAAATACGGCGAATCAGTTTCAATTAGCATTCGATTTAACGGAATTTTTTTGGCTACTTCCTTGATTATATTGGCTTTTTTGAAAGTAATAATTCCTGAAAAAGAAATGTAAAAACCGAGTTCAATCGCCTCTAAGGCGACGGATAAGTCTTCGGTAAAACAATGCATCACGCCGCCCACTTGCGCCGCGTTTTCTTCGCGCAGGATGCGCAAAGTGTCTTTAGTCGCGGCTCTCGTATGAACTATCAGCGGTTTATGGCACTGTTTTGCGGCGCGAATATGAGTTCTAAAGCGTTCACGCTGCCAAGATAAATCGCCTTGTAAACGTAAGTAATCCAGACCTGTTTCGCCAATCGCCACCACGTGCGGCGCTTCGGCTAAGTCTAGCAAAGTTTGCAGCGATGGCTCTTCGGGTAATTCATAATCAGGATGAACGCCAACCGAAGCATAAAGGGTTGGATAACGATGCGTTAAGGCAAGAATGTCTGGAAATTGGGCTAAATCAACCGAGACGCATAAGGCGTGACTGACTTGATTTAAACGCATTGTTTCCATCACGCCAGCTATGTTTTGGGCTAGTTCGGGAAAATTTAAATGGCAATGTGAATCAATAAACATATGATTTAGCTGGCAGATCGAGTCGAAAAAATCTGTTGATAAGCAAAGAGTAACGCTTCAAATTGCAGCTTGGCATTCAGGGGATGAAAAGCTTCACGTTGTGCAATTTTCAATTGTTGTTGATACGCCAGTTGTTGAATGAGCGAGGTTTTGGACGAAAGCTGGTTTAGGATTTCGTGCTGTTCAGTAAAGTAGCGCGCGCGCCCAGTCAGGTGAACACTACTTAAGTCATAACACCATTTAGCCAAAAAATTGACTAATTCAGTTGCCGGTACACGTTGCAGGCTATCAGCAAGGGCAAGGACATTCAGCTCATACGGTTTTTGCAAAGCCTGCAACAATGCGTTTAATGCCTTGCTGCCATCTTTGGCGTCCGTGCTTGCTAAACTTTGTAAGGGTGAATAACCGGTGTGTGCCAAAGCAGTTGTTGGATTTTTAACCCCTTGTGCTGTCAGCCAAGCGGTGCTGATTTCAAGCGGTGGAATCGGAATTGCTAAGGTTAAACAACGACTTAAAATGGTGGGTAATAATTGTTGCGGTTTATGCGTCACCAAAATAAATAATAATTGATCCGTTGGTTCTTCCAGTGTTTTTAGCAAAGCATTCGCTGAATTGGTATTCATGGACTCGGCGGGATGAATGATCACCACGCGCCTACCTCCTTGATGCGCAGAAAGATTGGTAAACCCAGCCAAAGCTCGGATTTGTTCGACGCTAATTTCTTGTGAAGGCTTTTTTTTACTTTCTTTTTTCTCGGCAACTGGACTCAAGGCGTTGTCATTTTGGCTCAGTGCCTCGGGCTGAATCAGTCGAAAATCGGGATGTGAATTTTGCTCAAACCAGTGACAAGCCGAGCAGGTTTCACAGGGCATTCCGCTGGTGGTGGGTTTTTGACATAACAAAGCTTGCGCAAAAATGACGGCAAGTTCTAATTTGCCAATGCCTTTTGCGCCTTTTAATAACAACGCATTCGGTAATCTTGCCCGCAAACCTTGCAGACTTTGCCACGATTCATTTTGCCAAGGATAAAGTTTTTTCATCGATTTATAAGTCGCTAAAGGAAGCGCTGTACGATTTCGCTTCCGTGAGTTTGGATTGGGCAGCAATCCATAAAACCTTTTATAGTCATAAAGTTAGATGCATGACTTTGTTGCTATCAAAATTTAAGCGCTGTTAAGCAAGGGTTTGTGCAATTTATTCGACTACTAAATCTTTGACGCGCATTTGATTGCCAGCAGTGATGCGTAAGTGCGGGCTGTCGCAGACGGGACAGAGTCCGTAAGGTTCTTCAATTAACACCGTTGCGTTGCAGTTGAGGCAAATTGCTGCACCGTCGGTTTGAATAATTTCCAACTCTGCATCGGCGGCAAGGGTGTTGCGTGTCACCGCCTCGAAGCAAAAACGCATAGCATTGGCTTCGACGGCGGAGAGTTTGCCAATTTCTAGAATGACGGTACGTACCCGTTTAAAACCTTGAGTAACCGCGTTTTCTTCAATAATATTCAGTACACTCTCAGCCAACGCCATTTCGTGCATGATTGCTTAGCCGGCGAAAAACAAGCCGCTGCCGACCAAGAAAATCCCTGCTCCGGTCCAGCGTAACGAGTTGGGCGCTAGAAATTTCGCAAGCAACAGCCCGAATAAATGCAAGACTAAGGTTGCGCTGATCAAACCAAGACTGCTACTGAACCCAGCATAATTGACCGGGATTTCTGCGCCGTGTGCATAACCGTGAAACAGGGCGAATACGCCAATTAGCAGGGCGCAGAGTGCGGCCGAAAGCCGCGTTGCAGTGGCGATGAGATAACCCAGTGCGCAAATTGAAATTAAAATTCCTAGCTCTACAAAAGCGAAACCAAGCTTGCTTATGCTCAGAAAACCGCCAATTGCCATGACGCTGACAAAGGTGAGTGGTACCTGCCATTTTGCACGTCCGCCAAGTTGCGCTGCCCATAATCCTACCGCAACCATCGCCAATATATGATCTATGCCACTGAAAGGATGAAGCATCCCCTGATAAAAACTATGGGTGGCCTGTATGCCGGCATGAGCAAAACCGAGGCTGGGCATTGCAAACATTACCAAAATGGCGAGGGCGCGAATACTCAAAAGATGGCTCATGGTGTCTCCTTTTTAAAGTCGCTACCTTAGCGCATTCATTTTGAAACTGCATCTTTTTTTCTTCACGAAACTGCTAGCTGTTTGCAAACTATTGAGCGTAGAATTCTAAGAAGGTTTCATGCCTTTTCGATCAACGTCACGTTGGAAAATATTATGAATGCTCATGCAGAATATTTAGACTCGATTTTAAAACGTCACCAGCATAACCCTCATTCTTTACTGCAAATTTTGCGTGAAGCTCAAGAATTTTATGGCTACATTCATACGCAAGCCATTGATTATATTGAAGAAAAGTTAGAAATTTCTCGTGCGCACATTGAAAGCGTCGCCAGTTTTTATTCGTTTTTGTATTTGCAGCCACAAGGCGAATATCGGGTGCTTTTTTCAGACAACATTACCGATCGAATGCTGGGAAATCAGCACTTGATGCAAAGCTTGTGTAACCAATTATGGATTGAAGTTGGTAAAATTTCCGAGGATGGTTTGGTGAGTGTTCGTCCTACTTCTTGCACGGGAATGTGCGATCAAGGGCCGGCGCTGTTGGTGAATAATCGAGCGATTAATCGGCTGACGCCCCAGCGCATCAATATGATTGCTGAATTGATTCGAGGGCGCGTGCCTTTAGCGGAATGGCCGGCAGATTTTTTCCAAATTGAAGATAATATTCGACGCAAAGATATTTTGTTGAACAGTCAATTTCAGGCGGGTTCGGCGTTGCAAGCCGCTTTTAATCGCGGCACGGCCGCCACTTCGCAAGCTTCAAAAAATCAAATGTTTCCCTTGGTTGATCCTGACGCTTTAGACCGAGGCCCCGATGCAACCTTGGACGAAATTAAAATTTCTAAACTGCGTGGCCGTGGCGGCGCTGGTTTTTCCACGGGCATGAAATGGGAATTTTGTCGCAACGCCCTCGGCGATGCCCACTACGTGGTGTGCAATGCCGACGAAGGTGAGCCCGGTACGTTTAAAGACCGGGTTCTGCTGACGTCCTATGCTGATTTGGTATTTGAAGGCATGACTTTATGCGCTTACGTAATTGGTGCAGAAAAAGGTTTTCTATATTTGCGCGGCGAATATCGTTTCTTGCTCGAACCCCTACAAGCGATTTTGCAACGTCGTCGTGCGGAAAATTTGCTTGGTTCTTCTATTTTGGGCATGGCGAAATTTGACTTCGACATTGAAATTCATCTGGGTGCAGGCGCTTATATTTGCGGCGAAGAATCGGCTTTAATTGAATCCTTAGAGGGTAAGCGCGGTACGCCGCGTAACCGTCCGCCTTTCCCTGTCACGACTGGCTATCTCAATCAACCGACTGTCGTGAGTAACGTAGAAACCTTTGCCTCTGCGACCTTGGTTGCATTGCATGGTGGTGCTTGGTACGCCAACATTGGCACTGAAAATTCAAGTGGTAGCAAGCTGTTTTCGGTATCGGGAGATTGCGAGCGTCCGGGCATTTACGAATATGCATTTGGCGTCACAGTCGCACAAGTTTTAGCAGATTGTGGCGCCAAAGACACACAAGCCGTGCAAATTAGCGGCCCCTCGGGAACGTGTGTTACCGCCCAAGAATTTGGGCGAAAAATTGATTTCGATGATATTCCCACCGCAGGCGCATTTATGGTGTTTGATCAAAGCCGTGATATGTTTGAGGTGGCGCGAAATTTTGTGCATTTCTTTGCGCATGAAAGCTGTGGTTTTTGTACGCCGTGTCGAGTTGGCACGTCCTTGCTGTCTAATTTAATGGATAAACTCGCACAAGGCAAAGGCTCTCCTTATGATTTAACCGAAATTCAAAAGCTCGATTTGTTACTGCAATCGATGAGTCATTGTGGCTTAGGGCGTACCGCCTGCAACCCCATATTGAATACCTTGGCAAAATTCCGCCCCGCTTATGAACGGCGAATGTTGCACCAAGAATATGTTCCCGCATTTGATTTAGACCAGGCTTTATTTCAAGCAAGGCGTATGACGGGTCGCGAGGATGCAGGTGCACATTTGGAGAATGCAAATGAGTGAAACAAAATCATTTACCTTGGACGGAAAGACCATTCCATTTTCCGAGGGTCAGACGATTATCCAAGCGGCGATTGCGGCAGGCGAATATATTCCTCATCTGTGCTATCACCCTGAATTTAAGCCGCATGGTTCGTGCAAACTATGCACTGTAAAGGTCAAAGGTCGCCAAGTCGCCTCATGCACCGAAAAACCGCAGTCAAATATGGTGGTTGAAAGTAACACGCCAGCACTCAATGACGAACGTCGTTCCTTGCTGCAAATGTTGTTTGTGGAAGGCAATCATTTTTGTCCTTCTTGTGAAAAAAGTGGCGACTGTCAGCTGCAAGCCACGGCGTACCAGCTCAATATGATGACGCCACACTATGATCATTTTTATCCAAGTCGCCCCCTAGACGCTTCACATCCTGAGTATTTGCTCGATTTTAATCGTTGCATTTTGTGTTCAATTTGTGTCAGTGCCAGTCGCGAAGTCGATGGTAAAAATATCTTTGCTTTGGCAGGCAGAGGCATTAAAAGCCACTTGATTGTCAATTCAAAATCGGGTGAATTAGCCGATAGCGATTTTTCAGCTGAAGACAAAGCCGCGCACGTTTGCCCAGTGGGTGTCATCTTGAAAAAACGGGTTGGTTTTGCTGTGCCGATTGGGCAGCGCAGCTTTGATTTACAACCGATTGGTGCAGCCGCGCATCCTGTTTCCAAAGGAGAACAAAATGAGTGAAGCGGTGAAAAAATTGAAAGTAGCCACTGTTTCACTGGCAGGCTGTTTTGGTTGCCATATGTCTTTTTTAGATATTGATGAACGCTTATTAGATTTGGTGCAACTGATTGAGTTTGATCGTTCCCCTCTCACCGATATTAAACATTGTGGCGTGTGCGACATTGGCATTATCGAAGGAGGATTGTGTAACGCAGAAAATGTTCACGTGTTACGCGAATTTCGCCAAAGCTGTAAGGTGTTGATTGCATTAGGTTCTTGCGCCATTAATGGCGGACTGCCTGCACAACGCAATCACTTGCCGCTGTCGGTGGTATTGGAAGAGGTTTATCACGCGCAACATGGTATTTCGAATGGCTTTATTCCGAACGATCCTGAAATACCACTCCCTTTAGATAAAGTTCACCCGTTGCACGAAGTGGTCAAAATTGATTATTTTATTCCGGGCTGTCCGCCTTCTGGGGATGCGATTTGGAAAGTGCTCACTGATTTGTTGGCTGGACGCGAACCTGAATTAGGCCACGGCTTACTGCATTACGACTGAAAGAAAATAATGATGATAAACTCACTAGAAACCGCCACTCATCCAGAAAATTTACGTCGCGTCGCCATTGACCCTGTGTCGCGAGTCGAAGGTCACGGCAAAGTCACTATTTTATTAGACGACCAAAATAAAGTGCATCAAGTGCGCTTGCACATTGTTGAGTTTCGCGGGTTTGAAAAATTTATTCAGGGACGCCCCTACTGGGAAGTGCCAGTCATGGTGCAGCGATTGTGCGGCATTTGTCCGGTGAGTCATCAGTTAGCTGCGAGCAAGGCATTGGATGCCATTGTGGGCGCGAAGCACGTCACACCGACCGCTGAAAAAATTCGCCGATTGATGCATTACGGTCAAATGTTGCAATCTCATGCGCTGCATTTTTTTCACCTGTGTTCGCCCGATTTGCTGTTTGGTTTTGATAGCGAAATGGCAAAACGTAACATTGTGGGCGTAGCAGAAAAATATCCTGAAATCGCAAAACAAGGCATTTTATTGCGTAAATTTGGACAAGAGGTGATTCGACATACCGCCGGAAAACGTATTCATGGTACGGGCGCGGTGCCTGGCGGTGTCAATAAATCCTTGACGATTGTTGAGCGGGATTTGCTGTTAAAAGACGTCTATCAAATGGTAGCCTGGAGTCGCGATGCAGTCCGCTTGGTGAAAGAAATGCACCTCCAAAATCCGGATTTATATAATAACTTTGGGGCATTTGAGTCTAGCATGATGTCCTTAGTCGGTTTTGATGGCGGACTCGATTTGTATCATGGCCAACTCCGTGGGCGCGATGCTAGCGGCAAACTCTTGTTTGATAAAGTTGATTATTGTGATTACACCGATTTGATTTCTGAAGAAGTCAAAAATTGGAGTTATATGAAATTCCCCTTTCTGAATTCCTTAGGCGCAGAAAAGGGGTGGTATCGCGTTGGCCCATTATCACGTATTCAAAATTGTGATTTTATTTCCACTCCGTTAGCGGAAATTGAACGGCGTGAATTGATCGCTTACGGTGGTGCAACTCCTTTGCACGCGCCGCTCGCCTATCATTGGGCACGGATGATTGAAATGTTGCACTCTGCTGAAATGATAAAAGATTTGCTGCACGATGACGACATTCTTGGCAGCGATTTAATGGTTACCGGTGAGCGCGGTCACGAAGGGGTTGGCGTGATTGAAGCACCACGCGGCACGTTAATTCATCATTATCGCGTTGATGAAAACGACTTAATTACCATGTGCAACCTGATTGTTTCAACCACCCACAACAATCAAGCAATGAACGAAGCCGTGCGCAAAGTGGCGCAACAATATCTGCATGGGCATGAAATTACCGAAGGATTGCTGAACCATATCGAAGTGGCTATTCGTGCTTTTGATCCCTGCCTGTCTTGCGCCACCCACGCTTTGGGTAAAATGCCATTGGAAATTGAATTACTCAATACCGCTGGCGAACGCGTATCAAGCTTATCGCGCAGTAGCGAAGGCGTGCTTGGCGTTTCGCTGTCGTAATTTAATCATATTAATTCGGCATCAATGATCCGCGACAGGCGATGCAAGCAAGTTCCTCCCCTTGAAGGGGAGGAAGCAATCCAGTCTGTACATTCACGAAAAATCGTACCGGATCAATAGAACTCAGCTAAGTTAACCTCTAAAAGCCGCCGCACTGCATGGATGAATTCCGCAGGGTGGGATAAAAATGGGGCATGGCTTGCGCCTGAAATGGTGTGCAATCGAGCGTTGGGTAAGGTACTGGCTAAATACTGGGAGGCGGCGGGCGGAGTGAGTTTGTCGCGTTCGCCCGACAATACTAACGTGGGCTGAGTTATTTGTGGCAATTCAGGGCGCAAATCCACGTCGCGCAACATGGCTAAGCCGCTATGCAAAGCACTCAAATTAGCTTCGCCTCGACTAAATAATTGTGCGCGCAAGCTGAGCAATAAAGCCCTTTCGTTGTCGCAGCCGCGCAGTTGTAAGGCGAGAAAGCGACGCAAAGTCGCGGCGTGATTTTGGCTTAAATCGGCGGCAAATTGTTGCAGTAACTCGCTAGACATGCCGTGCGCCCAATCTTCGCGCTGCCGAAAACAGGGTGTCGTGGCGACCAAAATTAAGCGTTGCACGTGTTGCGGATAGCGTTGCGCCCAGCGCAGGGCAATTTGTCCGCCTAGCGACCATCCGCAGACCGTGATCGTGTGTGGAAACTGCGCGGCGAGTTGTGCGACAAGGTTATCTAATGCCAATAATCCGTTCTCTCTGAGCTGGGTTAATGGTTGTTCATGGTTCGACAAACTGAGCGTGCGCTGTTGGGGTGAATGCCCCGTACAGCCACGGCCTACTTCTTGCGAGTGCACCACGAACGGATTTTTGTCTTCAGATTCCGATATTGCGTCATTCAGCGTCGAATAACCATAGCCAGGCAAGTCTATGCTAACTACTTGATTATATTGAGATAATTTTTCTGCTACTTCACGCCAAATGCCGCCGTGCCAGCCCCAGCCGTGGAGCAAAATGAGTGGTTCGCCGCTGCCTTGAATTTCAACGTACAAGCTCATGCAGTGCCTCAATCAATTGTTCAACTTGCGCTAAGGTGTGTGCCGCCGACAACGTAATGCGCAAGCGCGCGGTGTTATGCGGCACGGTGGGCGGACGAATCGCCGTCACCCAAATACCGCGTTCGCGGAGCGCGGCGCTCAAGTCCAAAGCTTGCTGCGCGTCGCCAATCAGCAGCGGTTGAATCGCGGTGGAGGAGGGCATCAGTGTCCAAGGCAAATCGGCCAGTCCAGCACGTAAACGGCAAATTAGCGTGTGCAAATGGGCACGGGCGGGGTTGGCTTCTGCAATTAGTTGCACGCTTTTTGACAAGGCAACAGCGAACGCGGGCGGTGCGGCGGTAGTGTAAATATAGCTGTGGGCTTGGTTGATTAAGGTGTTGATGACCACATTTTCTGCCGCGACAAATGCGCCCGCAACGCCGGCTGCTTTGCCCAACGTGGCCATGTAAATGATCCGTGGCGAGTCCAAACCAAAATGCGCCAGTGAGCCACGCCCCTGTTCGCCCAATACCCCAAAACCGTGCGCATCATCCACGTATAACCACGCGTCATGGCGTTCACATAAATCCAGCAGGTGCGGTAAAGGGGCTAAATCGCCGTCCATGCTGAAGACCGCGTCGCTGAGAATCAGCTTGCGTCCGTGTGGTGTGGCCGCCAACTGTTGCGCCAACTGCGCCAAGTCACCGTGACGAAAACGCTTCACCGTTGCCCGCGACAAGCGCATGGCATCGTTCAGTGAAGCGTGATTGAGTTTATCGGCGAAGACAAAATCATCTTTATCGAGCAGCGCTTGCACCACACCCAGATTGGCGTGATAACCGGTGGAAAATAAAAGCGCAGCAGGTTTACCAATAAAATCAGCGAGTTGCACTTCAAGTTGTTCATGCGGCGCAAAATGTCCATTCACCAAATGCGCCGAGCCGGCACCGACACCCCAGGCTGCCACACCTGCTTGACTGGCAGAAATTAACGCCGAATGGTTTGCCAGCCCCAAATAATCGTTGCTACAAAAAGCCAAATAGGCATGACCGTCGACCACAATGTGCGGTGTTTGCGGGCTAGATAACGTGCGCCGACTGCGCAACAAACCGTGCGCGGCGCGCGTATTGAGTTGCTGTTGGAGTGTTGTAAAAGGCATTAAATCATTCGCCAAATAAGTAACGTTGAGTGATGTAAATCGTCAATTTCAATTTTTTGATGCGGTTGCTGATCGGGTACATTGAAGGTGCTGCTTATAAATAAGCTGCCGGGTTGCATTTCTTTTTGGGCTTTCAGCCATAATTTTTCCATGGGGACTGGGGAAAGATAAGCGAAAACTACGTTGTATTGCCCTAAATCATCGTTCCAAAAGCTAGCCCAGCGCACGCGGCAATTGCGGTGGGCGCGCAGTCTTAACCAACTCCAAAAACACGGCAATGGCGCGGATTCAATGCCAACGTAATGACCGTCAGGTCGTGCTTTGGCAAGGTAAGCGAGTACGCCGCCTAAACCTGAACCAAGATCAACAAAATGGAGCGGTGCGGGTTCGGGTGGCAATAAAGTGAGTAATGCGTGCCAGACTTTTACGCTGGAAAGATACAAAGGCACTTGGGTGCGGAAGGTGCTCCAATAAATGGTGAGCAACGCTAAAAAAGCGAATAAAAACCAAGTCGGGGAGAAATCCAGCCTGAGCGCCCAACTCAGTAGCGGTAAAAATACAAATTGAATGAGCAACCACCAACTTGCCAGCCCTGCAAAGTAACTGAGCGCGCTGGCTAAGCCGCCGCAAATTAAGGTCAAAACGGTGAGATTCAGCCACGGACTATCCGTTGTGAATGCGCCTGCAATTATCCACGTGCCGCAGAGTGCGACAATTTGCAGCAGCAGGGCGATGACTGGCGGCGGCAGATGGCTAAAGAGACGTTCTAAAAATTGAATTTTCGTCGCCATGCTGTGTTACTCATAAAAAAATATCCTTACATATCATATACATATGCGCGTCAAATTTATTTATTCGCGCCTTGCCTTGCTTAGAAAATTGAATTTTTAGAAAGTCGCTAAACACGATATTCCTGTACGCGATAAAAGCCGCCAAAAATCAAGGTCTCACTCTTTAAAAAAAGTTGTTTATTTTCAGATAGTTGCGATAGTTGTGCGTGTAAATCACTGTGCCAAAAATCATGTAAAAAAGGTTCGAGTTTTTCCAGTGTCCAGCGCCAAGGCGCAAAACGTTGCATCCAGTGTTGGCGATGATTTTGCGCGTATTCGGCAATCAGCAAAGTGCCGCCCGGCTTTAGTACGCGCAAAGCTTCGCGTAAAGTTCGCTCACGTGCCGCTACCGGCAGCTCGTGTAGCAGGAAAAAAATCACCAACGTGTCAAAGCTGTGATCGGCATAGGCAAGCGCTTCAGCATTCATGCGCGCTAAGTCGGCGTGGCGCGAAACGGCGTTTAGTTTGTGCTGCGCCGAACGGAGTTGTATCTGCGCCACGTCCATGACGTGTAATGCTGTGGTGTTGGCGGCGCAGGCCAAAGTGGGCGTAATTGCGCCGTAAGCGCAGGTGAGCTGCAAGGTGCGTCCGGGCGGCAGCGCGCTGTAACGGCGCATGACTTCGTCTAATATGCGTCGATATTGACCGAATAAAATCAGGTCAATCAGCCAGTCGTGATCGAAAAGCCAAACACCACGCGGCGACAAATACGCCCACCAATAATGCCGCGCCAGATAGTCAGGCGCGCCTGACAAATAGCGTTGCCACATTAGCGAATCACCGCCACGGTTAAACACAGATTGCCACGGATAAAATGGCTCAATACTAAAATATGAAAATTTAAATCATTCATTTGGACGGTTTTAACTCTGAAGTGAAATTTCGGTAAGCGATTTTAGCTGGCAAACTGCACCAGCCACAACATAAACAGGTACAGTTTCGCGCTCCGCCTCGTCATTCCGGCGAAGGCCGGAATTCAGCACTTTTGTTGCAAAACAAAAAACCCGCCTTTATTCCAACCGAAGTCAGCAAAACAAAGGCGGGGTGCTGCACTCATCATGACTGCCCGTGGACGCCCTCGCGCACGCTCGCCACGTCCGTGAACATAGCGACTCTGGCATTGGAGGGCCTACTGGCTAAGCGAAACCCGTTGTTGTTGTTCCGGTTCGCTGGTTCGTTGTTGTTGCGGTTCGCCGCACGCACGTTCTGCGGTTTGTTGTTCCAAGAGCCGCCGCGAAGAACGCGCCCAACTAGCGGGCGGTCAGGCTTTTGCAGCGGGTCAAACCACCCGCCGCAAAAGAGGGTACGGCGCAAGCGCCACGTATTGGCATGTTCGGCGTGTGCAATCCAGCTTTGCACACGCTGTTGAATTGCTTCGGCTTCAATCGTGCTAGCCTGCCACTGGTCGCGCAGACCACGCAGACGATTACGAAAGCGGCGCACATTACTTTCCGGCAAACGCCGATGCCCATATCCATGCAACACCAGCCCCAAAAATTCGGCAGGCTCGGCACACGCCACAATGCTCGTTTTAAGAGGATGTAAAATCATCCGTCGCCCTTCTAAATAGTGTGCAATTTGTTGCCGCCAGTGTGCCAGCACCACCGGGTCATCGTGAAAAAGTGCAAAGTCATCCACGTAGCGCACATAGCCCGGCACACGTAACACCTCTTTCACAAAATGATCCAAACCGTTGAGATAAATATTGCCGAACAACTGACTTGTTAAATTACCAATCGGCAAACCGCGCCGCCGTTGTTGTGATGTAAATAAATCGTCACCGGGGAACATTAAATTGACCAGCTCCTGCGGATTGGAGCCATCAATAATTGTATCCATCAAGCCCAACGTCTGTTCGCAGGCGATGCGACGACGCAAATCCGCTTTGATAATCGCATGGTCAATCGACGGAAAATAGCGAAAAATATCGCAGCGCAACACATGCTGATAACGATCTCGATAATGCTCATACCGCGCAATGGCACGATGCGTACCGAAGCCTTTACGGTTGGCGTAACTATCCTCAATAAACCCCCGCTCAAAAATCGGCGCAACCACATTGCACAAAGCATGATGCACCACGCGGTCGGCGAAGGGTGCTGCGGACACCATGCGCGGCTTCGGCTCATGCACATCAATAATAGTGTAACCGCCGCCGCGCCACGAGCCATCGAGCAACATCCGCTCAATACGCAGCAAATTTCTTTCCAGATTCGCCATAAAACCTGCCGCACCCGGCTTGCCGCGCTTGCCGCAAATCGCACGCATCGCCGCCTCATGCAAAGCACGGAAGCTGGCGATATTGCCAAATAAATCATCGTGAAGTTTAGCGCGGGTCATAGAGCATTTTCGTTAATCAATTGAATATTCCAACGCTTGATAACAACCGCTCCTTCCCCTTCAAGGGGAAGGCGGGGATGGGGATGGGTTCTTCCACGCCGACACAACCCATCCCCACCCTAACCCTCCCCTTGAAGGGGAGGGAATTGGCAGTTCCACTCACAGACGGGGGAGGGAATTTAGGCACGCTGCGCCTTTATCCAACCGCCGACCATGCGCCCAATTTCATCCAAGGCACGGGCGGCAAATTCATAGCGGCGCATATCCAAACACTGCAAATCGGTGGCAAGGCGTAACAGGATGCGCAGTTTTTCCAGCTTCATATTCACCTGTGCTAAGAGAGTCTGACGATCACGGCGATAGCTCGCCTCAACCAACCCTTCCAATACATCCAGAGCGGTATTTTGAACGCGTTCGCCCAAGGAAAATTTGTGTGAGCGCGGAAATTTTTCAACCGTGGGTATCAACCACAACATAAATTGGTACATTTTTTCCAGCGAAGGCCCCGTCATTCGGGCAGCATTTTGTTCGTTCATTTTTTTCGTTGGGGGCTACGCCCCCAAACCCCCTTACCTTAAAAACCGCTCTCCGTCGCCTCGTTCACCGTTAACCCTTGCAAGAGGTAAAGGGGTAAAGAACCAAGGGGTAAGCTGCCTTACGGCAGCGTCCTGGCTAAGCGAAACCCGAGGAAGCTGCTCCGGAACGCTGGATCGTAGTTGCCGCGGTTCGCCGCACGCACGAGCTGCGGATTGCTGATCCAAGAGCCGCCGCGAAGAACGCGCTTCGCACCATCATCCTGCCATTCGTTGCCATCAGTGGGCGCACCGTTATAGTTCTCATGATAGCTATCTGCCGTCCATTGCCACAGGTTGCCTTGCATGTCATACAAGCCAAACGCATTCGGTTTAAAGCTGGCAACCGGGGCGGTGTAAGCGTAGCCATCGTTACAATTGTGCGTTTCCCCTGTCACGCCACTGACTTGGCTTTTGAGGGTTTGGTCACCTACGTTGGCGTAGCCGCAAGCTGGGTCTGGGCTGTCTCCCCAGTAACGGGCGGTGGTCGTGCCGGCTCGCGCGGCATATTCCCATTCGGCTTCGGTCGGCAGTCGGTATTGCTTGCCAGTCTTGCGGCTTAACCATTCAGCATAGGCTTTGGCATCGTTCCAGTTGATGCAGGCAACGGGGTGGTTGTCTTGTTGACTGTAGCCGGGGTTGCGCCAGTTTGCACCGTCACGCGCTTTCCAACCACCTTCAAATACCCAACATTTGTTGCCCGCATCGTAGCCGGTGGCATTCACAAAAGCACTAAACTGACCTCGACTGATGTGAGTTTTGCCCATGAGAAAAGCTTTGACACTTACGCTATGCACGGGGCCTTCGTCGCCACCGCGAGCAGTTTCATAAGAAGGCGAGCCCATGTTAAAACTACCTGCGGGAACAACCACCATTTCAGGGCAGTCAGCGCAGTCTTTAATCACGCTGCCCGCTTGCGGAGTTTCGGCTTGTAGTTTGCGCATTTTGACTTGGACAATTGCAATATAACGCCCATGTGGATAGGTGCTGAGATAGCTTTGGTAGGCACTTTCTGTGCCGGTTTGTTCGGCCGCTTGCCAGGCTTGTTGTTCTTGTTGCAGCTTTTGGTTGCCTGCATCTTCTTCTAGTTTTTTGATGCGGCTTTTCGCTAATGCGACAAATTTGCCTTTCGGGTAGGTTTGCAAATACGTTTGGTAGTCTTCGCGAGTGTTGGTGGTTTTTACTTCGTTCCACAAAATAGCTTCAGGATCGTCTGCATTGATGAGGGGCTCAACCTGCACTGGCGGCTGGCTGGGCGGTATGTAGGCGATTTGTTGGCTAGGCGCGGCGGTGTCGGCACAGCCGCCAAAGCAAAAATCGCCTTCAATACTGCCTTCCATCCACGGTTCTTGTTTGCCTTGCGAGGCGGTTTTGACCGCCGTGACGACGCGTTTCAGGCTTTGTTCAATCGGGGCGGTGCTGGCCATTTGTGCCAATAGTTTGCTGGTGTAAAGCCCATTTCTGCCCGTGCCGTCGGCGGCAACACTACCCGGCCGCGTGGCATAAGAAATCAAGGTGCCAGACGGCGCGCTGACCCGCGCCAAGCCTCGGTCAGTCGAGCGAAAGCTGCGCGAGGCATAGGGATTATTGCGGCAGGCATCGAGAAAAACCAGATTGAGGCGCGTTCTGGATTCTTCCAACACGTCCATGATTTGCTTAACCGACAGGCTTTGATTGGGCACATCTTCTTCAGAATTGATGTCGGCATCCACGGCGGGCAAAAAGTTGTCGCCTTTAATTTGCAAGCCGTGTCCGGCATAAAACACCAGCGCCACCGCGCCGGGCGAAAGTTTGCTGCGGAATTCGCGCAGGGTGCTGCCAATTTGTTTGGTTTTGAGGTTGGCGCGTTCAATCACTTGAAAGCCTAAATTGCGTAGTTGCGCCGCCATGTCGTGCGCGTCGTTCACGGGGTTGGCGAGCGGCGAATTCAGGTAATCGCTATTACCAATGACTAAAGCAACGCGTTGTTCGTTGCTGACGGTCTGCGCTACAGGCCTGAGCGCTCTATCATTCGCCGCGTGAACGTGCGCAGATAAAAACAAAATACTGAATATAATCAATAACTTAAGTTTTTTCATGATGCTGGCGTGGGAAATTTTAAAGGCGCGAATTGTAGCAAAGCAGGCGATGCGGTGGGTCGTTAATTGCGCAGATTTAGTTAGGGAGGCACTGATTAAATCCACCGTTCGACCTGAGCTGGTCGAAGGGTGATTTTAAGTGATTGATTCTTTGTCGATTTAATCCGTTATGGTTCGACAAGCTCACCACGAACGGATTAAATCAGCGTTTCCTTAGCTTTGCAATTCTGCCGCGACTTGTTGCCGACTGTCGCTACCGAGCAGCATTTCGACCAGCGTGAGTGCAAATTCGATGGCCGTTCCAGGACCGCGTGAGGTGATGAAGTTGCCGTCTATTTCTACGGCAGAAGTCTGGCACAACACCTGCGGGAAGTCGTCTAGGCAAGTGGGGAAACAGGTGGCGCGTCGTCCATCTAGCAAACCGGCGGCGGCCAATACTGACGGTGCGGCGCAAATCGCGGCAAGCAATTTTCCCGCCGCTGCCATGCGTTGTAACAAGGTGATGATGCGTGCATCGGCGCTGAGATTGCGCGTTCCCGGCTGTCCGCCGGGTAAGACAATCAGGTCGAATTCTTGCTGCATTGCTGCTTCTAAGGTGCTGTCGGGCAATAACATCACGCCGCGACTGGCGCGCACGGGTTGCGCATCCAATCCAACCGCCAGCACGTCCATGTCGGCACGGCGCAACAGATCAATCACCGTGACCGCTTCTATTTCTTCACAACCTTGCGCTAAAATAATCAGAACTTTTTTCATATTAATCAATGAGTTAGTTTAGAAATTGCCGACCAGCTGAATTCCGGTTAAATCAGGCGACAGCAACGGCAGTAAAGAGAAAGTACTTTTATGTAAGGTTTGGTTGTGATGCACAATCGTGCGCCCAACCAAGGTGCCAATGAACGCCGAGGTCAGCACATCGGAAGCCCAATGCGCATCGTTATACATTCGTGCCATGCCAACAATGCTCGCCAGCGAATAAGACGAATAGACAACCCACGGCTGGTCTTCGTAATGCGTAGCAATCACCGAGGCTAAAGTAAACGCTTCTGTGGTGTGACCGGAAGGAAAAGAGCTGTTGTTATTCAGGCCGGTATAACCCTGAAAATTGTTGTTATCCAGATTATCGCGTGGACGACTGCGATTGGTCAGCATTTTGGTGCTTTGATTCAGCATCGCAGAAACGATCGTCGCTAAAACCAAATCCTCGCCGACATTGATGGATTTTTGATTATTGCCGAGTGCACCGTAAAGATAAAAGCCGCCCATCACACCCAAGGAATAGCTGCTACCTAGATTTTCGACGCGATTTAACGTCGCATTTCCAGAGCTATTGGTATTGCCCGCGCCGGGGCAGCTATCCGTTCTGGATTGTTGGCACATAAAATCGCGCATCGGGCGATCGATGAATTTCGCTGTACCCACCACCGCCAGCGACGCCCACCCCACAGTTTGCCAATCTGACGCATCCCAACGGCTGGGCGCGGTAGCGGTATAGCGAATATCTTCAATTATCAAAGCGGTAAAACTGGGCGTTTCAGCTGCATGGGCGGCCATGTTGCAGCATAAAACCGCACTGAAAAATGCGAGTGCTGAAATCTTTAAGTTCATGATTAATCTCGGAAATTTTGATATTGCAACGGAAAATCGGTAATGGATTTTTTGACGAAAGCGATGCCAGATTGCAAATCGTCACGGCTTTTACCGGTGACGCGCACCGTATCGCCTTGAATACTGGCTTGCACTTTCAATTTTGCATCTTTAATGAGTTTGACGATTTTTTTTGCCAGCTCGATTTCCACACCCACTTTCACCGTGCACGCGCGTTTCACTTTATTGCCACTGACTTTCTCCACTTTGTCACTCAGTTCCAAACACTTAATATCCACACCGCGTTTGCTGAGTTTGCCATTCAAAATATCTTGCACTTGGTCGAGTTGAAACGCGTTATCCGCATGGACGGTCAGTACCAGTTCTGCTTGTTCAACGCGCGCATCCGACCCTTTAAAGTCAAAGCGCGTGCTGACTTCTTTGTTGGTTTGTTCAACCGCATTTTTTACTTCGGTTTTATCGACTTCAGACACAATATCAAAAGAGGGCATGGTGTAATTCCTAGGTTATGAAAGCGAAAGTGTTTACGTTTTTTAGCCAAAACTGCAAACATAATCCACCGCGTCAGCGCCAGTGTGAATTTCAAAGCTGCTGTTGGCGGCGACGCTGAAATGACTACCCGCAACGTAGGTTTTAAAATCCGCTTCGCCAGCCAATTTGACTTGGCATTCGCCCGCGCTGATTTCCATCAGTTCAGGTGCGCCAACATTAAAAGTTAGTTGGCTTTTTGGCATTACTACGCCGACTGTTTTGCGCGAGCCATCGGGGAAAAAAACCGAATGCGACACGCATTTTCCGTCGAAAAAGACATTGGATTTTTTGCCAACACTAACGTGTTCAATTTTATCTGACATTTAAAATTCCTCAATATAATCAATAACTTACTTTATTTGGCGCAAATTTGCCGCAATGCGCAGCCGCAAGGCATTGAGCTTGATAAAACCCGCCGCATCTTTTTGGTCGTAAGCGCCTTTGTCATCTTCAAAGGTGGCGATATTCGGGTCAAATAAAGAATCGGTTTTTGAATCGCGCCCTACCACAATCACGTTGCCTTTATACAATTTGACTCGCACCCAACCGTTGACGGTTTTCTGCGTGTGGTCAATCAGCGTTTGCAAAGCTTGACGCTCAGGACTCCACCAATAGCCGTTGTAAATCATGCTGGCGTAACGTGGCATCAAGTCATCTTTCAGGTGCGCGACTTCACGGTCTAGCGTGATGGATTCGATGGCGCGGTGCGCTTTCAACATAATCGTGCCGCCAGGGGTTTCGTAACAACCACGTGACTTCATGCCAACGTAGCGATTTTCGACTAAATCGAGGCGACCAATGCCGTGTTTGCCGCCCAGTTCGTTCAGTTTGCTCAATACTTGCGCAGGCGATAATTTCGACCCGTTTAACGCCACGATGTCGCCATTGGCAAATTCCAAATCCAGATATTCCGCGGCGTCGGGCGCTTTTTCGGGCGAAACTGACCAGCGCCACATGCTTTCTTCGGCTTCCGCTGCGGGGTTTTCGAGGTGGCGACCTTCAAAGCTGATGTGCAGCAAATTGGCATCCATCGAATACGGTGAGCCGCCATTTTTGTGCTTCATGTCCACTGGAATGCCATTTTTTTCAGCGTAAGCCATCAGCTTTTCACGCGACAGCAAATCCCATTCCCGCCAAGGTGCGATAATTTTAATGTTCGGATGTAAGGCATACGCACCCAGTTCAAAACGCACTTGGTCGTTACCTTTGCCAGTCGCGCCATGCGCAATGGCATCCGCACCGGTTTGTTGAACAATTTCAATCAAGCGTTTAGCGATTAAAGGACGGGCAATCGAGGTGCCAAGCAGGTACTCGCCTTCATAAATGGTGTTGGCGCGGAACATCGGAAAGACAAAATCGCGCACAAATTCTTCGCGCAAATCGTCGATGAAAATATTTTCCGGCTTAATGCCAAATTGCAGTGCTTTTTGACGCGCCGGTTCTAGCTCTTCACCTTGCCCCAAATCGGCGGTAAAGGTGACGACTTCGCATTGATAGGTGTCTTGTAGCCATTTTAAAATAACGGAAGTGTCGAGTCCGCCCGAGTAGGCAAGGACGGCTTTTTTAATGTCGCTCATGGTAAGTTCCTAAGGATAAATAATTAGTGTGCGGTGATGGATGCGCGTATTTTTGCTTGTTTACAGCGAGCGCATCTGAGGAAATTCGCGCTGGTTATTTGTGGATTCAAGTTAAAAAAGTATTTATAATCAATCACTTAGATTAAAATAATGACCAACGAATAAAGGCAGTAAAGCGTGAGATTTAAGTTGGCGTGTCATCGTCGATTGAGTTGTTTACTTTGCCTAAAAGCAAATATTCCATCAGCGCTTTTTGAACGTGTAGACGATTTTCGGCTTCTTCCCAGACCACGCTTTGTGCGCCATCAATGACTTCAGCCGACACTTCTTCGCCTCGATGGGCGGGCAAACAGTGCATGAACAGCGCATCGTGTGCAGCAACCCGCATCATGTCAGCATCGACTTGCCAATCGGCAAAATCTTTCAAGCGTTCTTCGTTTTCGGCTTCCCAGCCCATCGAAGTCCAAACGTCAGTGGTGACTAAATCGGCGCCGCGTGCGGCTTCCATCGGATCCGTAAATTCTTCGTAGTGCTGATGTCCGTAAAGTCCGGCCCGTTCTGGCTCTACTTCATAGCCCGGCGGGGTGGAAACATGAACATTAAAATCTAAAATTTCAGCTGCTTGCAACCAGCTGTTACACATATTGTTGGAATCACCAATCCATGCCACGGTTTTGCCTTGAATGTGGCCGCGTTGTTCGATGAAGGTGTAAATGTCGGTCAAAATCTGGCAAGGATGATATTCGTTGGTTAATCCATTGATGACCGGGACGCGAGAATTTTCGGCGAAGCGTTCGATGATGCTTTGCTCAAAGGTGCGAATCATCACCAAATCGCTCATGCGAGAAATAACTTGTGCCGCATCTTCCACCGGCTCGCCACGTCCTAATTGAGAATCACGCGTATTCAGATAAATGGCGGTGCCGCCGAGTTGCTGCATCCCTGCTTCGAACGAAAGACGGGTGCGGGTGCTGGCTTTTTCAAAAATCATTACCAAAGTACGGTCGGTCAGTGGCCAGTATTTTTGGTAAGCCTTAAATCTTTTTTTGATTAGGCGCGTGCGCGCAAAAATATAGTCGAGCTCGTCACGGTTTAAGTCTTTGAATTGCAAAAAATGTTTGATCTTTTGTTCAGTCATTTTGATTCCTGAGCTAAAAAATGAATAATCAGCGGACACAAAATATCGAGAATCTGTTCCGCTTCGGCTTTTGACAAAATCAGTGATGGCAACAGACGGATCACGCTGTCGGCGGTGACGTTAATCAGTAAACCGGCTTGCCGCGCTTGCGCTACCAGCTCTGCACACGGTTTGTCTAACTCAATTCCCAGCATTAAGCCTTTGCCACGCACCGCTAGTACGCCTTTTACATCGGCTAATCGCGCTGAAAAGCTGTCTTTTAAATGGTTGCCCACAGTTGAAACCTGCGCCAGCAACTGACTTTCTTGCAGGATGGTGAGTGTCGCAAGGGCAGCGGTAGCTGCGAATGGATTGCCGCCAAAAGTTGAGCCGTGATTGCCAGGCTTAAACGTGCCAGTTGCTTTGCCGGCGGCAAGGCATGCGCCAATCGGAACGCCAGAGGCTAAGCCTTTTGCCAAAGTCATGACGTCGGGCAAAATCTCGCTGTGCTGATGCGCAAACCATTTTCCGGTGCGACCTATTCCGCATTGCACCTCATCTAACATGAGTAACCAGTTGTTTTCATTGCATATTTCGCGCAACCCCTTTAAGTAGCTAGGCTGAGGGGTGCGAATACCCCCTTCGCCCTGAATGGGTTCGACGAGTATCGCTGCGATATGTGGATTGTGTTGCGCGACATGGCGCACTGCTTCTAAATCGGCGTAGGGCACGCGGACAAAGCCTTGCACTAAAGGCTCAAACCCGGCTTGAACTTTGCGATTTCCGGTGGCTGAAAGGGTGGCGAGTGTCCGGCCGTGAAAGGACTTTTCCATCACGATAATTGCCGGATTTTCAATGCCACGCTGATGACCAAATAAACGCGCTAATTTGATCGCAGCTTCGTTTGCTTCACACCCTGAGTTGCACAAAAAAACTTCCTGCATCTGTGATATTTCGCACAACTTATCGGCAGCAAGTTCTTGTTCCTGAACATGATACATATTAGAGGTGTGAATCAGCTTGCCCAGTTGCTTCGCTAAAATCGCTGTCAATTGCGGGTGAGCGTGTCCTAGCGTATTGACGGCAATACCAGAGAGTGCATCCAAATAGCGCTTGCCATCGGCATCCCAAAGCCACACGCCTTCACCATGTGTAAAGGCAATGGGTTGTCTAGCGTAAGTATTCATCAAATGTGACATGGCAGATTCTCCGAGCTTATTACAAGGCTGAAATAGGCAATCCTAAAACGAAAAAGGCCGACTGCTGCGTCGGCCTTTTTATTACAGTCAGTTTTGCTGCAATAAAATCAGGCCATTGCCTTGATAGCGGCAGACAGACGGCTTTTATGACGGGCAGCTTTGTTTTTATGGATGATTTTTTTATCCGCGATGGAATCAACCACGCTGGTTGAGGCATTAAAGACGGCTTGCGCGGCGGCTTTGTCGCCAGCTTCAATTGCTTTCGCTACTTTCTTGATTGCGGTACGTAATTCGGAACGCAAACTGGTGTTGTGCTCACGTTGAGTAATTGATTGCCTTGCACGCTTTCTTGCTTGTGCGCTGTTTGCCATGTTGACCCCTTGAGAATTCGGCTTGCGTTAAAAGGGGCGCATTATAGGGAGGCGAGTTGAAATTTGCAACTTCAATTTGTGAAAAAATAAGCCCGAAATCACCCTGCTCGTCTTTCATTTAAACTTCACGACACGGCACTGTTTAAGGATAAGGCACGCACTTGAAACACCGAATTATTCGGCACGCAGTCCGTCATGCAGCGCCAATTTGCAATAGAAGCCAATAAACTTCAGCTGTTAATCGCTAGAATTGCTTAGGAACTCTATATAAAATAGATAATATAATCATGTAGTTAGATAATTATTAAGCGAAAACTCTGGTTGTCTCATTTGATTGTCTTACGTAGCAGGCTTGGCGCAGCAGTACTGCACTGCAACGGGAATGATTGAAATTGACTGAACTGTTCGCCTCGAGCTAAGCAAGCGCTAATTTTGTTGTTCAGGGTGTATGCGCAAGCGCTTGACCGTGGTTGTAAGGGGTTAAAGCAGCAACAGCGCACGCACAGATTGTCGAACCGCAACTGAAGCAACATTCAATCAGTCAAGCGCGTGTAATCGCTTTTTGACATGTTTTTCCTGGGTTAGTCGAAGGTCTCAGGGCGAGCGGTTGAGTTAATCAGTACCTTCTGGAAGTCCTGTTACTCGGCTCTTTCAGCGATTTGGATACGGATCGAAGCGCTGCCAATTTTAACTATAAACTGAATCGGAAACGCGCCGTCAGGCACTTGCGACGCTGAAAATAGCCTGCTTGCGACATGCTTTACAAAACCATCAGCAAGTCCGCTCGCATAACTTACATCATGTTGATTTAGTCCACCCAAACACGGGCGAAACCGCCACCAGGGGTGCGAAAATTAGTGGTTTGTCCTTGGTAGAGTCGGGCGGTTAATAACTGAATTTGCCCGTCATACACGTAACAGCGCAGGTCAAATTTGAACCGGTTTTCGCTACCATCGGCGGCAGTCTGGAGGATTTCGCCCGGCGGTGCGAGGCGTTGCGCGACATAATCTGCTTGCAAAATTTCTGAAAACACGCGCTTGGTTAATTTGTCACCGCGATAGGCGCCTTTTGCACCGTAACCTGAAATAGGTTTAAAAAACAATGACTTGCGTTCGTTCCACCAGTAATCGGCTTGCTGTGTCGTCAGTAAAAAAGTGCTTGGTACGCCCTGTTGTAACACGGCGAGCGTTGCCTCGTCCACACCGGTCGCGCGCAAGGTGGCTAGGTCAGACAAGGTGATTAAATGCCGTTTATCAGCATAGCGTGCATACACCGCCGGATGCGGCGTCAACACCAGGTGTCGCGCCTGATATGCAGCCCATAAGTCTGGATAATTGTGCAGTGAAAAATCGGTTAAGCGGTTGTAAATTAAGTCTATTTTCTGCTGCTGGAAATACACGCCATCGTCTTGGTAAAGCAATTCACTTGGATCGGCGATACCGGCTTGCCAGCCAGCGTTTTTAAACACCTGTTGCGCTAATAAAAATTCCGGATACAAAAATTGTTGCGTCGGCTGTTCATCTAAAATCAGCAGCGTTTTTAGCGGCACAGCGCCACGTTCTAAGCGCCATTCTGCGGCAAACATCGTCACAAAAACGCTTTGCAAGGCGGCGGTATTTTCTGGCTGTAACAGGCAATTAAGGAATGCGCCGCCAGCGTTGGTGTTGATTTCAATGAGCTGTGCACCTTGGTTGTTTAAATGAAAATCGTAGCCAAAGAACACGCCTTTGGCGCGACTTGTTTCGGTTGGCGAGGGCGCTAACACACTTTCTGCCGCCGCAATAATCGCTTGCATTTGCTGCAATTGCGCGTTGGAAATATGCAGCGCAGTGTCGGCAAATAAATGGGCGTGCACCGGCAAAAAGTGTGCGGCAATAGTGCTGTCGCAGCGGGCAATCAGGGTGTCAAGGTGTGGCATGGCTGGTTTCTGCTCCCAAGAGTTGTTGCTTTAAATTGGCTTGAGCAGGGTGTTCGCCCAACCACACTTTTAAAATGGCACGCATAAATTTTTGCTCAGAAATTTGCCCTAAAAACGCGCCATTGAGGCTGACGTTACAGCCTTGGTTGCTGACAAAATCCAGCACGATTTCATCGTTCGAATTCATTTCTGTGTGCTGGTTAAACAGTTGCGTGAAGGTGTTCCAAGACGCGGCCAAGGCTTTTATTTCAAGCGCCGAGTGATTCTCGCTTAAAAGTTGCTGCGTTGCGTCTAATAATTGTTGCGTGCGGACATTAAATAACAGGTGAAGCACTAGACGTTTATTTAGGGTTTCGGCGAACACGGCTTCGGGCGTGTGCTGCGGTTCGGGCAAATATAAAGCCACCACATACACGTTAAACATGCCCGCCATTAAGCGCGTACCGGCGCCGTTTAAGCTTAAAGATTGCCCCGCGACTTGGGCAGAATCCGGTATGTTGACGCCGGCGATAGTCAGTGCAAAAAGTGAGGGGCTTGTGCTGAACAGTAGGAGTGTTAGAAAAAGTTTAATCACAAATTATCCTTATAAATCATGGTGTTACAAAGATTCAAAAATCGCTGCCGCGCCCATGCCGGTGCCAATACACAGAGTGACCATGCCGTATTTTTGCTGACGACGGCGTAGGCCGTGCAGTAAAGTGGCGGTGCGAATTGCGCCAGTTGCCCCCAGTGGATGCCCTAAGGCAATGGCGCCACCGAGCGGATTGACGCGAGCCGGATCAAGTTGCAGCGTTTGCATTACGGCTAAAGTTTGCGCGGCAAACGCCTCATTCAATTCAATCCAATTGAGGTCGTTGAGCGACATGCCGACTTGTTTTAAGACGCGCGGAATCGCTGCAAGCGGGCCAATGCCCATGATTTCCGGCGCTACGCCAGCGACGCTGAACCCGAGAAATTTGCCGATCGGCGTTAGTTGGTAGCGCTTTAAAGCCGTTTCCGAACACAGTAAAATCGCGCCTGCGCCGTCGGACATTTGCGAACTATTACCGGCGGTGACTGAGCCATTTTGCGAGAACACGGTTTTTAATTGTGCCAAGGCGGCTAGCGAAGTATCGGCGCGAGGTCCTTCATCTTGCGCCACTAAGCGAGTGGTCGTTTTGACGGCGCGGCTGGTTAAATCGGCTGAATGTTCGTGGATTAAATATGGCGTAAGTTCTTGATTAAATTCATTGTTTTTAATTGCAGCTAAGGCGCGTTGGTGGCTTTGCAGCGCAAACGCATCCTGCGCGTCGCGGCTAATTTGCCAGCGTTGCGCTACTTTTTCCGCCGTCAAGCCCATGCCAAAAGCGATGCCTAGATGCGGGTTTTCAGAAAAAATCGCCGGATTAAAGGCAATTTTATGGCCCATCATTGGCACCATGCTCATGCTTTCCACGCCCGCTGCCAGCATCACGTCGGCCTCGCCTAGCCAAATTTGCTGCGCCGCCAGCGCCACGGCCTGCAAACCGGAAGCGCAAAAGCGATTGACGGTCATGCCGGGCACAGAGTTCGGCAAGCCCGCCAACAATAAGGCAATCCGCGCGACATTCATGCCTTGTTCGGCTTCTGGTATGGCGCAGCCAACGATGACATCCGCAATCGCAGCTGGGTCTAAAGTCGGCACTTGCGCTAAGGTATTTTTGAGTACGTGCGCCAGCAAATCGTCCGGACGCGTGCGGCAAAATACCCCGCGTGGCGCTTTGCCAACAGCGCTTCGGGTCGCGACTGCAATATAGGCTTCTTGTGTTTGCTTGCGCATTATTTCCTTGAATACCGCATCATAATCAATGACTTACTGATAAACAAAAACGTGATGTAATTTGTAGAACGAGCGAGTTCAGTATGGTTGGCTCGTTTCTAAGGCGGCGCTGATTCAATTTGCCCTTCGCCCTAAATCGGTCGAAAGATGGCTGTATGTGATTTATTTATTTGATTCCGTCAGGGTTTGCCAAGCGCCGCCTGAGTGGGACGAACGGCATACCAGGCACGGAATAAAGCAGCCATTCCCTGGCCTTCTTGAGGTGCAATTTTCATCCTCTAACATTCGATTGCAATTCAAATTGACCGAGTTCAACCCGTGCGGCCGGTTGCCAGCCTACTTTGCGATGTTCAGCAACGACGTTGGTAAATACGCCACCGCGTACATAAAATTTGGCGGTCAGGCGCATAAAACGCGGTTGAGTGGCGGCTACCAAATCATCCAAAATTCGATTGGTGACGGCTTCGTGAAAATGCCCTTCGTCGCGGAATGACCACATATATAACTTGAGACTTTTCAATTCAACGCAGTGCGCGTCGGCGATGTAGTCCAAAATTAGCGTGGCAAAATCAGGTTGACCTGTTTTCGGGCAAAGGCAGGTAAATTCGGGTATTTCCATGTGGATATGGTAATCGCGTGCCGGCTGTGGATTGGGAAAAGTGTCAAGTTTTTTACTGGGTTGTGTGGTCATATTCAAGCCGAGTTTATAGGTTAAAAAGAGGCCGCATTATAGTCGTGCCCGATTCGGAATAAGCAAGGCAATTGCGTTTCTGAATTCAATATACATTCGTAAAAGCTCGTATATAATCGCCCCACAAAAAAATAACGCCCAGTTCACTGGGCGTTTTTAGCAGCTCAATAAAGAGGAGAAGCACCATGCGAATAGGGATTCCTGCCGAGACGCGCGCAGGGGAAACGCGAGTTGCCGCATCGCCAGAGACCGTTAAAAAAATGCGGGCGGCTGGGCACCAGGTATTGGTTCAGCACGGGGCGGGAGAGCAAGCGAGCATTTTAGATGCAGAATTTGAGGCGGCAGGCGCGACTTTGCTTGCTGCTGCCGAGCTGTATGCCCAAGCTGAAATTATTCTTAAAGTTAAAGCGCCTACGCTGGAAGAAATTAGCCAAATTCCGGCTAAAACCGTGTTGATCGGTTTGCTATTTCCTTATCAAAATGAGCTGGTTGAAGCCTATGCAAAGCAAGGGCTTACCGCATTTTCGATGGAAAAATTACCCCGTACTTCGCGTGCACAAGCGATGGACGTTTTGTCCTCGCAAGCCAATATTGCCGGCTATAAAGCGGTGATGGTCGGTGCGAATTTGTATCAGCGCTTTATGCCCATGCTGATGACGGCCGCCGGCACGGTGAAAGCGGCGCGCGTGGTGATTTTGGGGGTGGGCGTGGCTGGCTTGCAGGCAATTGCCACGGCTAAACGGTTGGGCGCAGTGATTGAAGCGACCGACGTGCGTCCTGCGGTTAAAGAGCAAGTCGAATCGTTAGGCGCTAAATTTATTGACGTGCCGTATGAAACCGATGAAGAGCGTGAATGCGCACAAGGCGTAGGCGGCTATGCACGCCCCATGCCGGCAAGCTGGATGGCGCGGCAAAAACTGGAAGTCGCGAAGCGCATTGCGCTGGCGGATATTGTGATTACCACGGCGTTGATTCCGGGGCGGCCAGCGCCTGTTTTGGTCACCGAAGAGATGGTTAAATCCATGAAGCCGGGTTCGGTGATTGTCGATATGGCAGTGGAGGCGGGCGGAAACTGTCCTTTATCTGAACAAGGGAAAACCGTGGTAAAACATGGCGTTATTTTATGCGGTGAAGATAATTTGCCGGCTTTGGTGGCGGCGGATGCGACGGCATTATATGCGCGTAACGTCTTGAATTTTTTGAACTTATTGTGTGATCCAAAAAACGGTGCTGCAATCAATATCAATCGTGATGATGATATTATTGCGGGTGCATTGATTGCGATTGATGGCGCGAAACTGTGAAATAGACAACGCGAAAAGTGCAACGATAAAATACGCGAGGCGTGTCGAGCTTCGCTTTTGGCAGCCTAAAAGGAGTTTTTGAAATGAATGTTGTCGATCCCTTTATTATCAATTTGACGGTCTTTGTTTTGGCAGTCGTGGTCGGTTATCACGTGGTGTGGAATGTCACTCCTGCGCTGCATACGCCGCTGATGGCAGTGACCAATGCTATCAGCGGCATTATTATCGTCGGTGCAATGTTGGCGGCCAGCCCTGAGCAAATCGATTTAGGTACGATAGTTGGTTTGGTGGCGGTGGGCTTAGCAGCCGTGAATGTATTTGGCGGATTTTTAGTCACGCAACGGATGCTGGCAATGTTTAAGAAGAAAAATAAATAGCCGGCGCGACGCAGTCTGCTTGGCACACAAAAGATGGTAAATTCAGCTACGAGTGCGGTACGAAAATAATAATAATCTGTGTTTTAGGCACACTTTGCTGGTGTTAACCACTGGCGATGTCACTTCAAAGATCACGTAAATTTTAAGGAATATCTCAATGTCAGTTAATTCTGTTGCTCTTGCTTACCTCGTTGCGGCGGTGTTATTTATTTTTGCGCTAAAAGGATTGAGTTCACCGGTTTCGGCGCGGCGTGGCAATCTGTTTGGCATGATCGGGATGGCGCTTGCCGTGGCGACTACGCTCACAGTGACGCACAATGTGGGTTACATTTTGTTGGCAATTTTGCTGGGTGGCACGGTGGGCGCTATTGTCGCTAAGCGCATTGAGATGACCTCGATGCCGGAATTGGTGGCTGCGATGCACTCGCTGGTGGGCTTGGCGGCGGTGTTGGTTGCCATGTCTGCTTTCCATAATCCAGTGGCGTATGGCATTGCTTTGGCAGGTGAAGCCTTGCATTCCAGTAACCGAATTGAGTTATTCATCGGTACGTTTGTCGGGGCAATTACCTTTACCGGCTCAATCGTTGCTTTCGGCAAATTGTCAGGCAAGCTTTCCGGCAACCCACTGCGCTTTGCCGGGCAGCATTGGTTAAATTTAATCCTAGGGTTGGCGATGATTGGTTTCGGCATCGCCTTTTTTATAGACCCCAGTTGGACACCGTTTTTGCTCATGACTGCCTTGGCGTTATTGCTAGGCGTGTTGTTAATCGTGCCGATTGGCGGCGCGGACATGCCGGTGGTCGTGTCGATGCTGAATTCTTATTCCGGTTGGGCGGCCGCTGGCATTGGGTTTACCTTAAATAACAATATGTTAATCATTGCCGGTTCATTGGTCGGAAGCTCGGGCGCTATTTTGTCTTACATTATGTGCAAAGCCATGAACCGTGCTTTCTTAAACGTCATTCTTGGTGGCTTTGGTGGTGAAACTGAGGTGGTTGCTGGTGCAACCGTTCAGCGCACCTATCGCAGTGGCAGTGCCGATGATGCAGCGTTTATGATGGGTAATGCTGATTCAGTGATTATTGTACCGGGCTACGGTTTGGCAGTGGCGCGGGCTCAGCACGCCATTAATGAAATGTCCAAAATCCTCACCGAAAAAGGCGTGCGCGTCCGTTACGGTATTCATCCGGTGGCAGGGCGGATGCCTGGGCACATGAACGTTCTGTTGGCGGAAGCTGAAGTGCCGTATGAACAAGTGGTGGAAATGGATGAAATAAACAGTGACTTTGCCGATACTGATGTGGTGTTGGTGATTGGCGCCAACGACGTGGTGAATCCCGCTGCCAAGACTGACCCCGCTAGCACAATTTATGGTATGCCAATCTTAGAAGCGCACAAGGCGCGCACTATTTTGGTGGTCAAACGCAGTATGGCCACCGGTTACGCCGGTTTAGATAATGATTTGTTTTACTTAGACAAAACCATGATGGTGTTTGGTGATGCGAAGAAAGTAATCGAAGAAATCAGCAAAGCCTTGGGTCATTAACTTCACCATCGATGGCTCCCGTTGAAACATTCAGTGTTCAAAAATGACTGGGTAAAAGGCGCGCTGCTAGCGCTTATATATTTGCTCACGTCGCTTCTAGGGCGTTTTCTTTCGCTACCTGGGTACACGGAAACTCTATATTGGCCGCCCGCAGGAATCGCCTTGGCCGCTTTGTTGCTTTATGGCAATCGTTTGGCTTGGGGTGTTTTTGTTGGTGCGGTGTGTGCTAACGCCGTGGTGCATTTACCTGGATTAGCCGTGTTGGGTGAAGCGACTGGTAGCACCTTAGCTGCCTTATTCGGCGCGTATTTACTGCGCAAAGCCACATTATTCAACCTCAATCTCAACAAACCCCGCGATATTTTTTTGCTGCTTTGGCACGGTGCAATCGTCAGTACTTTGGTTAGCGCGCTGCTTGGCACCGCCAGTTTGTACTGGCAAGGCGTGATTACGCTCGCTCAATTCAAACAAACGCTGCTTTTTGGGTGGATGGGTGCCGGCTTGGGAGTAATGCTATTGGCGCCGATGGTGATTGCCGAATTAAAACATCGCACGATGCTCTGGACTCCCGCTTTGCGTAAACAGGCGTTCTTGTTGCTGACCTTGCTGCTGACCAGTTGTCTGCTCATTTTTACCCGGCTCGGTGTCGAACTACTCGCTCATCAAGTCCGAAGTTTTATTCTGATTCCGCTGGTTGTCTGGGCGGCGTTGAGCTTTAATTCGCGCATGGTCAGTTTGGCGATTCTGACCATTACCCTGTTTGCCACCTTCGGAACAGCCCTTGGCCAAGGATTTTTCTCGGAAAGTACCTTGGCTAATCGGCTCGATTTGTGGGGATTATTGCTGATTCTGAGTGTGCTAGGCCATGCGCTATCAGCGGTTAATGATCAACGTGATCAATTAGTTAATAAATTAAAACGGAGCCAGCGCAATTTGCAACGCGCCCAACATATCGCCAAAGTAGGCAGCTGGGAGTGGGATATTGAGCATGAAAAATTAAGCTGGTCAGCTGAAACCTACCGCATTTTTGGCCAGCCACTTGGCGCCCCGATTTCGCCTGCGATGTTTTTCGCCTTTACGCATCCCGACGATTTAGAGTCTAAGAAGCAGGCTTGGCAAGCCGCGCTGGCCGGTGCGCCCTACCATACCGAATATCGTATTTCATTAAACGACACCCTGAAATGGGTCCAAGAACAGGCAGAATTGAGTTTCGATCAGCAAGGTCGGGCGGTTTACGCCTTGGGTAGTCTGTCCGATATTTCTGAAAGCAAATTTGCCGAAGCGACCTTGCGGCAAAGTCAGCGCAGCCAACAATTGCTGATTGATACCGCGCTGGATGGTGTGATTCAGCTAAATCAAAAAGGCGAAATTATCCTTTATAATCAAGAGGTTAGAAAAATACTAGGCTGGGGTAGTGACCGTATTTTTCAGCAAAAACTGTTAGATTTGATTGTTCCGGATTACGACCGTACTGGGCGCTGGCAAGAAATTATTCATTTGCTCTGTGCTGCACAGACTGACATTGATCATGCGCGCTGCGAGCTGGAAGCGAAACATCGTGATGGGCATTTGCTGCAGCTGGAGTTATCGATTAGCCGAGTCACGCTCGACAACTCGGTAGAATTCAACCTGTTCCTACGCGACATTACGCAGCGTAAACAGGAAGAAGAGCAGTTGTTATTAGCCGCCAAGGTCTTTGAAAGTTCTAATGAGTCAATTCTGATTACCGACGTCAATAACAATATCGTCACGGCGAATAATGCCTTCTTGAATATGACGGGCTTTACGATGGAAGAGATTCGAGGTCGTAATCCACGGTTTCTATCTTCGGGCGACCATGACGATGCGTTTTATCGAGATATGTGGCATTCCATCAATACCACGGGCAGTTGGCAGGGCGAAATTTTGGATCACACCAAACAAGGACTGCGTTTTTTCCAACATTTAGCGATTACCTCGATTCGGAATAGTGACGGCGATTTGACGCATTACATTGCGATTTCCAGCGACATTACCGAACGCAAGGAATATGACAAAAATATTCACTTCCTCGCGTATTACGATGTACTGACCGGTTTGCCGAATCGCAGTTTGTTGCGCGATCGTTTGGGGCAATTGATCGCCACTGCGCATCGTGATCACATGATGTTTGCTTTGCTGTTCTTAGATTTGGATCGGTTTAAATACATCAACGATTCCATGGGACACTCAGTCGGTGACAAATTGCTGCAATCGGTTGCGCAACGTTTGCAAGAATGCGTGCGCGAAGGCGACACGGTAGCGCGGATTGGTGGCGATGAATTCATTATTTTACTGCGCGAGGTCGATGCCGCTGGCGTCAGTCTGGTGTCCGATAAAATCTTAAAATCCTTGGCGACACCGTTTAATCTTAGCGGGCAAATCATAGCAACTTACGCCAGCGTGGGGATTGCGCTTTACCCTGAACACGCCACGGATATTGACGTCTTGATGAAAAACGCCGATGCCGCCATGTATTACGCCAAAGAAAATGGCCGGAATAACTATAAATTTTTCACGCCAGAAATGAATTTCCGTGCCAACAAATTATTTTCCATGGAAAAAGACTTGCGCACGGCGCTAGATCAAGATCAATTTACGTTGGTGTACCAACCGCAAGTGGATTTGACTACCGGCTTAATTTGCGGCGCTGAAGCGTTAATTCGCTGGAAGCATCCGGACAATGGCAATGTGCCCCCCGCTGAATTTATTCCCGTGGCAGAAGAAACCGGGCAAATCGTCGCCATTGGCGAATGGGTTTTACGCACGGCCTGTTGGCGTTTTGCCCAATGGCAGAAAAAAGGTATGCGTCCCTTTCCAATTGCGGTCAACTTATCTATTCGGCAATTGCGCCAGCCTAATTTGGCGGAAGTAATTGAAAATATTTTAAAAGAAACCGGTCTCAATCCGCAGCTGCTAGAGCTGGAAATTACCGAAGGCATCATGATGGGCGACAATCAAGCCGCCATGACATTTTTAACTCGCATGCACGAATTGGGTATTCAAATGTCGATTGATGATTTTGGTACTGGATTTTCAAGCTTAAGCTACCTGAAGAATTTGCCAGTCAATAAATTAAAAGTCGATCAGTCTTTTGTGCGCGATATTGAAACCGACCAGAGCGATGCCGCCATTGTGCGTTCGATTATTAGTTTGGGACACCGACTCGATCTCAAAGTTATTGCCGAAGGGGTGGAAAACATCGCGCAACTGGATTTTTTACGAATTCGCGGCTGTGACGAAGTTCAGGGCTATTACTTTAGTCGGCCACTCGCGGCGGAAGATTTCGTTAAATTCGTCAATTCACCACCGGTGCTCGATTAGGCGCCAAGAAACAAACGCAATCCTAACGCGGGACGAAATCCATTTTTAGCCACACTTTCCCCCAGAATAGTTGCGGATGAGTTCAAAAAACACGCGGGTAATAATTAACATAAGTTCTTGATTATAAACAATTTTTTTACGTGTGACTGAACGGAGTGGCAACGTGCTCAACAAACCATTTTCCAGTGTAATGGCGGTTCGCTTGTTGGCGCTTTTATATTATTTGTGTTGCAGTACGTTTGCCAGCAATGCGTCGGCGCTCGAAATTTTATTAGCGAAAGAGGCAAAAATCAGCATCAATCCTGCGCCGTACTGGGTGAGTGAAAAGCTGGATGGGGTGCGCGCTATTTGGGATGGACAACAGTTGCGTACGCGCAATGGCACGGTGATTGTTGCGCCGACTTGGTTTGTGGAACACTTTCCCAAACACGCTTTGGACGGGGAATTGTGGTTGGGGCGCGAACAATTTGACGCGCTGTCTGGCGCAGTTCGGCAGCAGGTTCCCGAGGATGCTGTCTGGCGCAAAATCCAGTATTGCGTGTTTGAATTGCCGGCAGGCTCGGGAACTTTTTCGCAACGCCTGAGCGAATTGCAGCAACATGTCGCGGCGGCAAACCTGCCGTGGTTGGTCACAGTGCCGCAATTTAGGCTGCTGAATAACGCGCAGCTACGGCAAAAACTACAGCAAGTGGTGGCGCAAGGTGGTGAAGGCTTAATGTTGCATCTAGCCGATGCGCCTTATGTGACTGGGCGTTCCGCGCTGTTGTTAAAGCTGAAACCGTTTCAAGACGCGGAAGCCCAAATCATCGCTTATCAAGCGGGCAAAGGAAAATATGCGGGGCAATTGGGCGCATTAGTGTTGAAAATGCCGTCCGGTCTCCGCTTTAAAATTGGCAGCGGGCTAAGCGACGCGCAACGCGGCAATCCGCCGCCCATCGGGGCGAATATCACCTACCGTTACGCCAATTTAACCCCGCAGGGTCGCCCCAGATTCCCTCGTTTTTTGCGAATCCGTCCCGCAGAATGACGCATTCAGCCTGACTTAAGAGGCTCGATCTGCTACCATCGCGCCTCTTAAAAATCCTAAACCGATATTTCAGTCTTTGATGAGTACTTCACTGTTACAAGCCGTTCGCGGCATGAATGATATTTTGCCCGACGAGGCGCAGCTTTGGCTTTGGTTTGAAGACACCGTGCGGGATTGGCTGGAATCGTATGGTTATCGAAATATTCGGATGCCCTTGGTTGAGCCAACCCGCTTATTTAAACGCGCGATTGGTGAAGTGACCGATATCGTTGAAAAAGAAATGTACAGCTTTATCGATGGACTGAACGGCGAAGAGCTGACGCTGCGCCCAGAAGGAACGGCGTCGTGTGTGCGGGCGGTGTTACAACATTCGCTTTTGTATAATGCGCCGCAGCGTCTGTATTACAGCGGTCAAATGTTTCGTCATGAACGGCCGCAAAAAGGTCGCTATCGGCAATTTCATCAAGTTGGCATTGAAGCGCTCGGCTTCGTCGGGCCGGATATTGATGCGGAACAAATTTTGATGTGCGCGCGGCTGTGGAAAAAGCTCGGCTTGCACGACGTGCAATTGCAAATCAATACCTTGGGCGATGTGGCGGCGCGGCAGCGTCATCGTGACAAACTGATTGCGTATTTTGAGCAATTTCAAGATCAACTGGATGCCGATGCAAGCCGTCGTTTGTACAGCAATCCGCTGCGCATTTTGGATAGTAAAAATCCGGCCTTACAGGAAATGATCAGTGGCGCGCCACAATTGCTGGCGGAACTGGATGACGAAGCTTTGGCGCATTTTTCCGCGCTGCAAGCCATTTTGCAGCAGCATGGCGTGGCGTATGAAATCAATCCGCGCTTAGTCCGCGGGCTCGATTATTACAATCGCACTGTGTTTGAATGGGTGACCACGCGCTTAGGCGCACAAGGAACCATTTGTGCCGGTGGACGATACGATGGTTTGATTGAACAAATTGGCGGCAAAGCCGCGCCGGCCTGCGGTTTTGCCATCGGAATTGAGCGCCTGCTGGCGTTGCTGCAAGAGGACGGAAAAGCAAATCCCAGCGCCGATTTAGACGTGTATTTGGTTCATCAAGGTGCGTCGGCAAGCCGTTTTGCGAGTACGGTTGCCGAGTACTTGCGTGATCAGGGCTTTAAGTTGATTTTGCATTGCGGTGGCGGAAGTTTTAAAGCGCAAATGAAAAAAGCCGATGCTAGCGCTGCACGCTATGCGGTAATAATCGGTGAAGATGAAGCCGCCATCGGACAAGTAACCTTAAAATCATTACGCGGCACTTCAACGCAAAAATTACTGCAAGTATCTGATTTAAAAGACAATATTCTGGATTAAATTCAATAAAGGACAACGCAATGGCAACTCTCGATTTACACGAGCAAGAACAAGTTGATGCAATTAAAAACTGGTGGGCAGAAAACGGCAAGTGGGTGCTGACGGCGGTGATTGCCGCTGTACTGGGTTATGCGGGCATTCAGTTTTGGAAAAATTATCAAATAAAACAATCCGAAGGTGCAGCCAAACTGTATGTGGAAGTTGAAAAACGATTGGGCAGTGGCGATGTTAAACGGTTAAACGATGCCGTTGCCGCATTGGTCGATCAGTTTGGGCGCAGTGCTTTTGCGCCACGTGCGCAATTGATAGCGGCGCAAGCTAATTTAAAACTGCAAGACTTGCCACGTGCCAAAACGCAGTTGCAATGGGTGGTCGATCACGCGAATGAAAGTGGTTTACAAGCCACGGCGACGTTAAAATTGGCGAGTGTTTTGCTGGATGAGAAAAATTATGACGCCGCTTTAAAATTGCTAAACGGTGGCGCAGCGGAATCTTTTAAAGGTTTGTATGCGGATTTAAAAGGCGATATTTTGTTCGCGCAAGGCAAATTACCCGACGCTAAAGCTGCCTATCAAAGTGCCTTGGCGCTGATTGATGCGAAAAGCAATTATCACAATTTAGTGCAACTTAAATTGGACAGTCTTGGAGTTGGCAAATGAAATTCTGGCAAGGCTTAGGCGTTTTGATGCTGACTGCGGCATTGCTAGGGTGTGCCAGCGACAAGCCACTGGTGAACCCCGCCAGCTTGGTTACATTTGCAGCGAGCGCGCAAATGCACGTAGCATGGCAGCAAAAAGTTGGCGAAATGGGCATTAACCCGCTCACGCCCGCCGTGTCCGGCAATTCTGTCATTAGTGCGAATAATCAAGGCGATATCCGTGCTTTTGATTTGCAGACCGGGCAATTGTTGTGGCATATAAAAGCCCCTTTTGTGATTTCTGCCGGTGTTGGCTTGGGTGAAAACGTGGTGTTGGTAGGTAGTGCGAAAGGCGAAATTGCAGCTTATTCCCAACAAAACGGCGCTTTGCTTTGGCGCAGCCATGTTTCGAGCGAGGTGCTGGGTGCGCCGCAAGTCGCCGAAGGTGTGGTTTTAGTGCGTACTGGGGACGGGCAAATTGCCGGTTTAAATCGTCAAACTGGCGAACAGTTGTGGCTGTACGAGCGCGCGACACCGGCCTTGGTGGCGCGTAGCAATGCCAGTATGACCGTCCTTAAAGGCAATATTTATGCCGGATTTGCTGCCGGCAAACTCACCGCGATTGGCTTGCACAGCGGCGTAATTGCTTGGGAATCGTCGGTATCGCAGCCGCGTGGTAATACCGAATTGGAACGCATTAGTGACATTACTAGCGTGCCGATTGTCGATGACACACAGGTTTGCGCCACGTCTTTTCAAGGACGTTTGGCGTGTTTCGATGCAGACCAAGGCAGCACCTTGTGGACACGGGAGTTCGCCAGCGATAAAGGACTGACCATTTCTCGTAAATATTTATTTTTCACCGATACCGAGGGTCGAGTTTTTGGCTTGGATAAGCTCAGCGGTAGTCCGTATTGGAAAAATGATCAGCTAACCCTGCGTCAAGTCACTGCGCCCTTGGCTGTAGCGCAATACGTGTTGGTCGCTGATTTTGAAGGTTACTTACATTTGTTGGATCGGGACGACGGGCATTTTGTGTCGCGACTCAAAACAGACGGCAGCGCCATTCGTGCCACGCCCCTCGCCGCTGCAGATGGCTTCCTGGTGCAAAGCAGCGATGGCGTTTTATATTTCATTAAGATTCAACCACTTACACACTGACTATGCTCCCCACTCTTGTTTTAGTTGGTCGTCCCAATGTGGGCAAATCGACACTGTTTAATCGTTTAACGCGTAGTCGCGATGCTTTAGTTGCTGATTTATCCGGGCTGACACGGGATCGGCATTACGGTCGGGGTCGAGTCGGCGAGCGTCCTTTTTTAGTGGTTGATACCGGCGGGCTAGAGCCGGTCGCAACTGAAGGAATTTTGCACGAAATGGCCAAGCAAACGCGGCAAGCGATTGACGAAGCCGATTTAGTGCTGTTTTTGGTTGATGGTCGGGAAGGACTGACGCCGCAAGACCGGATTATTGCCACACAATTGCGTAAAACTGGGCAACCGTTGCTGCTGCTTGTGAATAAAGCTGAAGGAATGCAGCGTGCGCGGATTACCAATGAGTTTTTTGAGCTCGGAATTGGCGAACCGATTCCGATTTCTTCCGCCCATGGCGACAACGTGACCGAAATGATTGAGTTGGCGTTGGCAGAATTGCCGGTTCGGGAAGATGAAGCGGAAACTAAATCGGATCATCCGAAACTCGCGATTGTCGGTCGACCCAACGTCGGTAAATCGACCTTGGTGAATGCGATTTTGGGTGAAGAACGCGTTATCGCCTTTGACCAACCGGGCACAACGCGCGACAGTATTTACATCGAATTCGAACATGGCGGCAAACCTTACACCATCATTGACACCGCAGGCGTACGCAGGCGCGGCAAGATTGACGAGGCGGTGGAAAAGTTTTCAGTGGTCAAAACCTTGCAAGCGATTGACGATGCCAACGTAGTGGTGCTGGTGGTCGATGCCAGTGACGAAATTACCGAACAAGATGCGCACTTGGCTGACTTTGTGTTGCAAGCCGGACGCGCTTTGGTGTTGGCGGTGAATAAATGGGACGGGCTAGACGAGTATAAACGCGATACCGCCAAACGCAACCTTGATCGCAAATTGCATTTCTTAAGTTTTGCCAAACACCATTTTATTTCCGCCTTAAATGGCACCGGCATTGAGGCGGTGTTGAAGTCGGTCAATGAAGCTTACGCCGCCGCGATGACCAAATTGGCGACGCCGCAATTGACCCGTGTTTTATTGGCGGCGGTGGAAAAACAACAACCGCCGCGCGGCAGCATTTTCCGTCCCAAAATGCGCTACGCGCACCAAGGCGGCAGCAATCCACCGCTGATTATTATTCACGGTAGCGCGCTGGACAAAGTGCCGGAAAGTTATCGGCGCTATCTGGAAAAAACCTTTTGCGATGCGTTTCAACTCAAAGGAACGCCGTTGCGCATTGAGTTTAAAGCGGGCAAAAATCCGTTTGCTGACAAAAAACCGCGCCCGCTCACCGAAAGCGAAGAACGCGCCGCCCATCGCGCACGGATTCGCGGACGGCGCAAATACGGTTAGGGAAACGCGCATTGCTTTTGTTCGCCCTGAGCTCGCTGCAAGGTTCAGGCTGAGCGCTTCAGTGCTGAAATTTCCCCTTGGATTTATTTTTAAGTCATTGATTTTATTGATAAATTTAATAAAATTGCGCTTTTAACAACCTAACAGAATTTCAACTATTCAAGATGTCGTTATCAATGAAAACACCCGAACTGCTCTTGCCTGCTGGCACACTAGAAAAAATGCGCACCGCCTTTGCTTTCGGTGCCGATGCCGTGTATGCCGGACAACCGCGTTATTCTTTACGTGCTCGCAACAACGAATTTAAGCTAGAAGAATTGCAAATCGGCATTCAAGAAGCGCATTCGCTGGGAAAAAAACTGTTTGTTGCTAGCAACTTGATGCCGCACAACGCCAAAGTGAAAACCTATATGGTGGACATGGAACCGGTGATTGCGCTGCAGCCAGATGCGCTGATTATGGCCGACCCCGGCTTGATTGCGATGGTTCGCGAGCGCTGGCCAGAGGTGGAAATTCACTTGTCGGTACAAGCCAATACCGTGAATTACGCCGCCGTGAAATTTTGGAAATCACTCGGACTCGCGCGCGTGATTTTGTCGCGCGAATTATCGCTGGATGAAATTGCCGAAATTCGCCAAGAATGTCCCGACATGGAACTGGAAGTTTTTGTGCATGGCGCGTTGTGCATTGCGTATTCCGGTCGCTGTTTGTTGTCCGGCTATTTTAATCATCGCGACGCAAATCAAGGTACGTGTACCAATTCCTGCCGCTGGGATTACAAAGTGGAAAACGCGGCAGAAGACGGCACGGGGCATATCGAAAAGATCGATTTCGATTTTGATAAAGCCTTAAGCAACAGCGCTTTGTCCGATTGTGGCGCGCAACCGCGTCACCCTGAAGCGGATAAAGTGTATGTCATTTCGCGGCAAGATCATCCCGGCGAATTGATGCCGGTGCTGGAAGATGAGCACGGCACTTACATCATGAATTCCAAGGATTTACGTGCGGTGGAACACGTCGAAAAATTGGCAAAAATTGGCATTGATTCGCTAAAAGTAGAAGGGCGCACCAAGTCGATTTATTACGTGGCGCGCACTGCGCAAGTTTATCGGCAAGCCATTGATGATGCAGCGGCGGGTCGGCCTTTTAATGTGCAATTATTGGGTGCTTTGGACGCGTTGGCGAATCGCGGATATACCGACGGTTTTTACGAACGCCACCACACGCATGAGCAACAAAATTATCTGCGCGGTCACTCAGAAAGTTTCCGCCAGCAATATGTCGGCGACATCGTCACCAGCGCCAATGGGTTTGCAGAAATTGACGTGAAGAACAAATTTCAAGTAGGCGACCAACTCGAAATTATCCATCCATCAGGCAACCAATTACTGAATTTGGCAGAAATGCGCAATTTGGATGGCGTCAAAATAAGCACCGCCCCGGGCAGTGGTCATCGCGTCTTGATTCCGCTGGCAGGCAATTATACAAAGGGAATGCTGGCAAGGTTTTTATAGCGAATTTTCGTTTATCCTTCGACAAGCTCAGGACGAACGGGGTTGGGGTTTGGGATGGGTGTTCATCCTTCGACAGGCTCAGGACGAACGGGGTTGGAGGTTTGGGGTGGGTGTTCATCCTTCGACAAGCT
>JAVHQT010000043.1:0-43849 GCA_036171275.1 Gallionellaceae bacterium
TTGAGCTATTCATCTACCGATTATCTCATTACCCACTACAAATCACATAGAGCCCAAAAATCACTTCATGGTGCCCCACGATTCCGCCTAGTCGCAATGAAGTAATACGCTCACCGCCCACTTCAAGTGTTTCAGCGATTTTGCGTGCGGTACCGGAAACTTCCGGCTTGTCTTTAAAGTGCTGCTCAAGAATTTCGACATCGGCAAAGGGCGCAATCTTACGCAGCAACTTGGCGGCGACTATCAAAAAATTAATGCCCAGCGTGATATTGGGCGAGCACAGCACGCGGGTATTGTGTCCCAGACTGAGTGCATAGTTTAATTCCTCGTCCGAATACGCGGAAATGGCACTGACCAAAATAATACCGCGCTGGCGCACCTCTTAACCGTAGGCATGGATACTTGCAGTAGATGAAAAATCCACCAGTGCATCGACTGGAAGCCGCTCAAATAGTTCTGGAAAGTTTTGCTGATCGAGGCCGATTACGGGTGTTCGATCGGAATGTCTGGCGGGTTTGCCAGTACTTGTGCGGCAGGCAATCCAGCACAGCTCAAAACGCGGATCAGTGCTTAAAATATTGGCCACTGCGCTGCCGGCTTTGCCATAGCCGACCAAGCCGACACGAATTTTATTTTGCATGATGTTCTCCTTGTTTGCATTAACCATAGCCGCGTAAACGCCACTCGGGAGTGACCGATTGTAACATCCGAAAAATTGAATGCTGTAAAAATGGCACACAAAAAAGCCCATGTATAATCAGTCGGTTTAATTTTGAGGAGTCGGCATGTCCACAACCATTCTTGTAATCGGCTTAATGGTATTTTTCGCGCACTTTTTGTCATTGCAATTTCGCAAAACCAACATTCCGGATGTACTGGTATTAATGTTGCTCGGAATTCTGATTGGCCCAATGTTAAACATTGTCACGCCGGATGATTTTGGCAAAGTAGGGTCGCTTATCGCCACGATTGCGCTGGTCGTGATTCTGTTTGAAAGTGGCACTTCTCTAAACTTGAATGTGTTGGGAAAGTCACTGGCAACTACTGGGGTGCTGAGCATTACATGCTTTCTGCTTACCACTGTTATTGTGGGTTTGATTGGTTTTAGCGCGCTTGATTTAGGCGTGCTCCCGTCAATTCTATTGGGGGTAACGCTGGGCGGCACATCGTCGGCAGTGGTGATCCCCATGGTCAATGCGCTTCGATTATCCGAAAAGCCCGCCACAGTTCTAGTGCTGGAATCGGCGCTGACCGACGTGCTGTGTATCGTGGGTGTATTTGCGCTTTTGCAGATTTACACTCAGGGGGGCGTTGAGCCGGGCAGGCTCATTGGCGGGGTTATGGCCGCGTTAATTTTTGCGTCGGTCATCGGCGTACTGGGCGGTATCGGTTGGTTATTGGTGCTGGGTAAAGTGCGCGATTTTCCCAATACGATTTCTTCCACCTTGGCGTATGTTTTCATTGTGTATGGCGCGACTGAGTTCCTGGGTTTTTCCGGTGCGATTGCCGCACTGGCACTGGGCATTACACTGACCAATTTTGAAAAATTCGGCTTGCACCATATTCAAAGCATTGATCGAAATTTAGTCCCTTTGAACGATATGGATCTGGGGTTTTATCGCGAAGCCGTATTTTTGCTTAAGACCTACTTCTTTGTTTATTTGGGGATTTCTATTCATTTCGGCGCTGCGAATCTGGCACTGGTGGCACTGGTGATGGTGCTGCTTATTTACGCGATGCGCCTTGTTCTTACGCGTCCCATCTTTCGCGCGGAAGCCTATACCCTGCGCGATGCCGCCATTACTTCCATGATGGCGCCCAAAGGTTTGGCGGCAGCCGTATTGGCCGCGTTACCGATGCAATATGGGGTAGTTGGTGGCGAGGTCATTCGCGATACGACCTACATGGTCGTGTTGATTAGCATTAGTCTGACCGCTTTATTAGTTATGCTGTATCCGTTAGCTGAGATGCAAAAGTGGTATAGCCGTGTGCTAGGCAAGCCCACTTTTCCCAAAGATTAAGGTTATAACCCTTGGCAGCTTGTTGGATATAAAGGAAGTACTGATTAAACCTAAATACCGCAATTGACCGCGCGATAGAGGCGGTAAGCAAGCGGGTGTCCAGAATTTTGTGGCAACGTAATTTTTACAATTGACCCATTCTGTCCTCGAATTGAATGATAAACCGACTGCGAGCAGTAAAGTGGCTCCACCGTCAAGACAATAAAGCATCGAGTTTAAGCGGGCCACCTGTTAAATGCAGCGGAACGACGCCGCCCCGGGTTTGGTTTTTTCCCAGACGCATTTCCTAGGATTGTCTGACCGAGGGCTCCCGTTCTGCCACTTCACTCGCAATCCCAGCAGCGCCTTCCATCATCGGTTCTGGTGCTCGGCGTAAGTCTAGCGTGAACGGATAATCGGGATTACGTCCTTCGCGGCGGATGTGCATTTTCCCTGCCGTATGACCGTGGTTCCAAAAGCGTGCCACGCGCCGGGCTTCGGCTTCGTTGGCATTCACCGGAAAGGTGTCGTAGTTTCGGCCGCCGGGATGGACGACGTGATAGGTGCAGCCACCAATTGAGCGTCCGCTCCAGCTATCGACCAAATCAAATACCAGCGGGGCTTGTACGCCGATGGTGGGATGCAAACCTGACGGTGGACACCAAGCGCGATAGCGCACGGCGGCGACAAATTCGCCACGTGTGCCGGTGGCGGTGAGCGGAAGTGGGCGACCGTTACAGGTGAGAATGTGGCGGTTGTCGTTCATATGGCGCACCTTGACTTGCATTCTTTCCACTGAAGAATCGACATAGCGCGCCGTGCCGCCGGTACTGACTTCTTCGCCCAATACGTGCCACGGTTCGATGGCTTGGCGCAGTTCAATTTCAATGCCGTGATAAGCCACGGTGCCAAAACGGGGAAAGCGAAACTCTAAAAAGGGTGCGAACCAGTCGAACTCAAAGGCATAGCCGGCGCGCTGTAAGTCTTGCACCACGTCTCGCATATCTTGCGCCACAAAATGCGGCAACATGTAGCGGTCGTGAAGTTCGGTGCCCCAACGATTCAGCTTGCCGCTATAAGGGGTTTTCCAAAAGCGCGCCACCAGTGTTCGAAGCAGCAACATTTGCAGCAGCGACATTTGTGCGTGCGGCGGCATTTCAAAGCCGCGAAACTCAAGCAAACCTAAGCGTCCAGTGGTGCTATCCGGTGAATAAAGCTTGTCAATGCAAAATTCGGCGCGGTGCGTATTGCCGGACAAGTCCACCAACAAGTTGCGTAATAAACGGTCAACTAGCCAAGGTTGCTTGCTTTCTTCACCCGCTTTGAGGTGCTCGCTCATTTGCTGAAAAGCGATTTCCAGCTCGTACAAACTTTCGTGACGCGCTTCATCGACCCGTGGCGCTTGGCTAGTGGGTCCGATAAACATGCCGGAAAATAAGTAAGACAGCGCAGGATGATGTTGCCAATAGGTAATTAAACTTTGCAACACGTCGGGGCGGCGTAAGCAAGGGGAATCGGCGGGGGTTGCCGCGCCCAGCGTGATGTGATTGCCGCCGCCCGTGCCGGTATGTCGACCATCGAGCATAAATTTTTCTGTGCCAAGGCGAGTTTGCCGCGCTTCTTCGTACAAAATTTGGGTGTTTTCCACCAATTGCGCCCACGAGCTTGAAGGATGAATGTTGACTTCGATGACGCCCGGATCAGGCGTGATGCGAAACTCTTTTAAACGTGGATCGGCAGGGGGGGTGTAACCCTCTAATTGCATTGAGATTTTTAATTCTTCTGCGGTTGCCTCAATAGCATTGAGTAGCGCGATAAAATCTTCTAGCAGCGGCACGGGTGGCAAGAAAACGCACAATACACCAGCCCGAACTTCGGCGCATAAGGCGGTGTGGATAATTTCACGTGGTTGCGGTGGCGTTTTGCTGTCGTCTAACTTAAGTTTTTTGAGTGGAGTAACGCGCTCGTCTAATGCGGCAGGCGCATCAAAGGGATCGCGTTGCGCTTCGATTTCTTGGTCTTCCGGTTCAACCCAAGGCAAAGAGGCTAGGGGCAGACGCAAGCCCAGTGGTGAATCGCCGCCAATCAAATATAAACGTTCGCGGCGCAGCGGCCATGCGCTGGAACAAAAACCGCTGTTGGTGGCTTTCACTAAGGGCAAGGGCTTTATTGGTAAGACGTAACCGACGATTTCGCCTAAGCCGCGTTCTAGAAGTTTCGCTAATCGGCCGCGTTCATCGCTGCTTTTTAAATCGGCAGCATGAGGGTCAAAATTAGTTGGCCAGCGTAATTCTTCGTTAATTGCTTGGGCGACTTCTTCGTAGGCAGGAATGATGTAAGCGCTATCCAGCGCCAGTTTCTGCGTCAGTGAATGCATAAACGCCAAGGCATCTTTGCTGCTGAGCGTACTGCCTGCGGTTTCTAGTAAGTGGCGGTTTTTCCACAAGGCTTTGCCATCGGTACGCCAGTAACACGCCAGCGCCCAGCGTGGCAGCGGTTCGCCGGGATACCATTTTCCTTGCCCGATATGCAACAGGGCGCCAGGCGCGAAATGGCTTTGCAAGCGTTGCATCAATTCGCCTGCCAGGGCTAATTTCTCATCGGACAAGGCGGTGATATTCCATTCGTCGCCTTCCATATCGTCGATGGAAACAAAGGTCGGTTCGCCGCCCATCGTCAGTCGCACATCCTGTTTTTTTAGTTCTTCATCGACTTGATAGCCAAGGTCTAAAATGGCTTGCCATTGTGCTTCAGTATAAGGCTGGGTGACGCGTGGGTCTTCGTGAATGCGCGTCACTTCCATCGCAAAGGCGAACGCGGTTTCACACACGCCGGTTGCGCCGATAACCGGCGCGGCAGACGACGGCAGTGCGGTGCACGCAAGCGGAATATGCCCTTCGCCGGCTAATAAACCGGAAGTCGGATCGAGTCCAATCCAGCCGGCACCGGGAATGTACACTTCAGTCCAGGCGTGCAAATCGGTGAAGTCCACTTCGGTTCCCGACGGGCCATCTAGCGCTTTTACGTCGGCTTTGAGTTGAATTAAATAGCCGGAGGCGAAGCGTGCCGCCAGCCCCAAATGCCGCAAAATTTGTACCAGCAACCAAGCAGAATCACGGCACGAGCCCTTTTTTAAAGTCAGCGTTTGCTCTGGCGTTTGTATGCCTACTTCTAAGCGCACAATGTAACCGACAGTTTCTTGCACGCGCTGATTGATGCCGACCAACATATCGATTGTTCGTAACTCCTTGTTTAATAACGATTTTTTGCAATCCTCTAGCCAGCTTGTCAACAAAGGAGTGGGCGCATCGGTTTCTAAATATGGACTGAGTTCGCGTTTCAGCTCATCGGGATAGGCAAATGGAAAATTTTCGGCGAATTCTTCCATGAAAAAATCGAAGGGATTGATGACGGTCATCTCCGCCACTAAATCGACGGTAATTTTTAATTCTTTAGCTTTTTCAGGAAAAACCAGTCGCGCCACCCAATTACCAAAAGGATCTTGCTGCCAATTTAAAAAATGATCAGCTGGTTCGATGTTAAGCGAGTAACTTAGAATGGGTGTCCGGCTATGCGCGGCAGGGCGCAGGCGGATTTCATGCGGCCACAGCTTGACAGGGTGATCAAAGGTGTAAGTGGTTTGGTGATTTAGCGCAACACGGATAGTCATTGAAAGCCTTTCAAAAAATCAAATTACCAGAAAAGAACACGGATTTTTAACCATAAAACACAACTGCAAAGCGGCCTGCCTTAGGGAGTGTCTGAGTTATTTCGTTGGTCGCAATGGTGGACAATCACTGCGCCTGATAGCGCTTTCCGTGTTCATTCTTGGCGAATGTTCGGCGTGACTACCACTCAAAATTCGGCAATTCTGCAAAGGCGCGACGCACCCCTTCACCCCAGCTTTTGCGCAGTCCCTGCATGAAATTATCTTGCTCGATGAAGCGATAAGTGCGACTGGGTTGCAAAGAATCGCGCTGATAACACGCCAGATCAATCGGCATTCCAACCGATAAATTAGAGCGCATGGTTGAATCAAACGACACTAGCACGCACTTAATGGCATCGTCCATACTGGTTTCTGCGCGAATGACACGGTCAATAATCGGCTTGCCATACTTGACTTCGCCGATTTGAAAGTAGGGCGTTTCTGGTGTGGCTTCGATAAAATTGCCTTCGGAATACACCAAAAATAAGCGCTGAATTTCGCCGGAAATTTGACCGCCCACAATAAAATTAGCACTGAAATCAACGTTGTTTTCCAACAAAAAATCGGCATCACGATGGCGAATTTCACGCAGCGCTTGCCCAATCAGCTCAGCCACTTCATACATCGAATACACGCTCATTAAATTCGGCTCGGTGTTGTGGCGAATAGATTGTTCTAGGTGGTTGAGTGTTGCTTGCGTAATTGCTAGATTGCCAGAATTGACAATCACTAAAGTTCGATCGCCGGTACGTTCAAAAATTTTCATTTTCCGAAAAGTGGAAATGTTATCGACGCCAGCGTTGGTGCGTGAATCAGAGGCAAATACAATGCCAGCATCAATCATGGTTGCTACACAATAAGTCATACTTTTCTCCTGATGTTTTATTTTAGAACGCGGCTAAAAATCAAATTTTCAGAGGCGTTCTTGAGTTAAATGCGGCGTCAGTCGCGCCGCATCCAACACGATAAACCATCAATCATCAATCGACCAGAAATAAGTTTTGTTAATCAAGTCGCCTAAGTCGTAAATGCGTTCGAGAAATTCGGATAAATATTCGTGTAGTCCGTATTGAAAAATATCGTCAATGCAGCCATAACGCAGTTCACCGTGCAGTTGACCCCAGCGTCTAATCAGCTCACCGGAACGTGGTGCATTAATTTCGCTTAAGAGTTGATTGACTTCGTTCATGCAGGTAATCAACGATCGCGCCATGTCGGGGCGCAAAATGAGTAATTCCGCCACGCGCTTAGGCGTGATTTGACCGCGATAGACTTTGCGATATGATTCAAACGCCGATACGGAACGCAGCACCGCACTCCATTGGTAATAATCCGCCGCGCCGCCAATGTCATTCGCACTTGGCAAAAGAATGTGATATTTCACGTCCAAAATCCGGGCGGTATTGTCGGCGCGTTCAAAAAACGATCCTAACCGTAAAAAGCGAAAGGCGTCATCGCGCAACATCGTGCCGTAAGTTAAGCCACGCGATAGATGCGAGCGTTCTTTTACCCAATCGAAAAAGCGCGAAATGCCATCTTCGGCGATGCCTTCGGTGTAAATTCGCCGCATTTCCAGCCAAGTGGCATTTAGCGCTTCCCACATTTCCGAGGTAATCGAACCGCGCACTGCCCGTGCATTTTCGCGGGCATTAAAAATGCTGTTATAAATACTACCGGGATTTTCTTCGTCGAGCGCCATAAAGTGCAGAACGTTACTGGAGTTGGGCTCGCCATAACGCGCCTCAAAATCTTCGTGTAAGCCGCTGATAGAAAGCATCGCACGCCATTCTTGGTGTGGTTCATCCACAGGTTGCTTTAGCAACGACATACGATAAGTGACGTCAATCATGCGGGCGGTATTTTCAGCGCGCTCCATGCTGCGAGCCATCCAGTACAAATGTTCTGCGGTTGATGAAAGCATAATATTTCCCAATCTAATCATGTAGATACAAAAAATCTCTTGTTTTATGGTGCTGATTTATGCCGGTCTTAAGGTGTCTTTCGACTGGCCCTGGACGAACGGTTGATTGAATCCGTACTTCGTTAGTTTTCTAATACCCAGGTATCTTTTGTGCCACCACCTTGTGACGAATTGACTACCAATGAACCTTCTTTCAACGCCACACGCGTCAAGCCGCCTGGCACCATGGTGATTTCTTTGCCGGACAAAATATAAGGGCGCAAGTCGATATGGCGTGGGGCAATGCCGTTTTCTACAAAAGTCGGGCAACTTGAAAGCGACAGCGTGGGCTGAGCGATATAGCCGCTGGGTTCAGCGATAATTTTGTCGCGGAAGTCGCTGATTTCAGCTTTGCTCGACGTTGGACCGACTAACATTCCATAGCCGCCGGAACCATGTACTTCCTTCACCACCAACTCGGGTAAATGCGCCAGTACGTAGCTTAAGTCGTCTGGTTTGCTGAGTTCCCAAGTGGGTACATTGGATAAAATGGGTTCTTCGCCACAATAAAAACGAATCATTTCAGGCACATGCACGTAAATCGCCTTGTCGTCCGCAATGCCCGTCCCAACCGCATTCGCCAGTGTGACATTCCCCGCACGGTAAGCTGAAAATAACCCTGGCACGCCGAGCATGGAATCTTTGCGGAACGCACGCGGGTCAAGATAATCATCGTCGATGCGTCGATAAATGACATCCACGCGCAACGGCCCTTGCGTGGTGCGCATATATACGGTCTCGTCGCGCACAAACAAATCGTTGCCATCGACCAATTCCACGCCCATTTGCTGTGCTAAAAACGCATGTTCAAAATACGCACTGTTGTATTGCCCCGGTGTCAGCACCACCACGTTGGGATTGACCACGCCTTGAGGCGCCACGGAGCGCAAACTATTTAGCAATAAATCCGGATAGTGTTCCACCGGCGCAATGGCTTGCCGTTTAAACAAATCAGGGAACAGGCGCATCATCATTTTGCGGTCTTCCAACATATAGGAAACACCGGATGGCGTACGCAAATTGTCTTCTAAAACATAGTATTCGCCTTGCCCCGCACGCACTAAATCGACGCCAGAAATATGTGAATAAATCCGTTCCGGTACATCCACGCCGACCATTTCACGTCGATATTGCGAGTTATGCAGAATCTTGTCAGCGGGAATTCGCCCCGCTTTGATGATTTCTTGCTCATGATAAATATCGTGCAAAAACGCATTCAGCGCTTTCACGCGTTGCCGTAAACCGGTTGCCATTTGCTGCCATTCTTGCGCGGCAATAATGCGCGGAATAATATCGAACGGAATGAGCCGCTCTTTGCCGGCATCTTCGCCATACACGGCAAAGGTAATGCCAACGCGGTGAAAGGCAATGTCCGCTTCCGAGCGTTTACGTTCGATCACGTCGGGCGGGGTGGCTTGCAACCAGTCGTTGTAACTGCGATAACTATCACGCACTGCGCCACTGGCAGTATTCATTTCGTTGTAAGTTTGAGTCATGCAATTCTCCAGAAATTATTTTTAATAGCTACTAAGCAGGAATTGAGCCAGAAAATTTTATTCAATAAAATCAATAGGTTGGCATTCTAGGCTGCAAAAATGCACAGCGTGTGTGCAACCTTGGTGCAGGCAGAATGCACGTGCGCACCATTTGTGAAGAACGGTTTTAGCCAGCCAACCAAAAAAGCTGCGCGAACTTATTTTTTTGGATGGCTAGTGACGTCGAATTGTTCGGTTAATAATTGCAGTCGCTGCGAGGTTTGGCGTGCGCGCAACATACTGAAATTCAATTCATCCAACGCGCCTCGCATCGACGCGGTGACGGTGGCCACGCCTTGCACGCCTTGCCCGTAGCGGTGTGCACTATCGGCAATACCTTGAATCAAACCGAACATCCGTTCGATAATTTCCGGCATACCGGTGTTGTCGGCCGCAGTATCTTCCGCTAAGCGCAAAGCTTCTTCCATTCCGGCCGAACCGACTTCCATAATTTGCACCGCTTCGCGCGCTTGGCTTTGCACGGTATCAATCATGGTGCGAATTTCGTGCGTTGCTTGGGCGGTGCGTTCCGCTAGTTTGCGCACTTCATCGGCAACCACGGCAAAACCCCGTCCTGCTTCACCCGCCCGTGCTGCCTCAATCGCAGCATTCAACGCCAGTAAATTGGTCTGCTCGGCGATGGCGTTAATCACCATCACAATCTGTCCAATTTGCTCGGTGCTGCCGCTTAAGCGCTTGATGGTGGAAGACGATTGCTCAATCGAAGTGCGAATACCTTGAGTCCGTTCCTGTACTAATTTGAACTGATTTTGGGCATTCGTTACCGCCTGTTGCATGGCAAGACGAATTTCTGCGGTGGTTTGAGTAGCCGTGTCGATGTCCGACATTTGTTGTTGTAATGCCAGCAGAATTTCTTGAATGGCGGACATGACTTGCTGAGTGGCGACGCTGGCTTGTTGATTGCACTCCATCATATTTAGATGCGTGTCGTTCATTTCGTTGGTGGTATGAATCACCTGTCCAACGGTGCCGTCCAAGGTGTCGATAAAGCTATTGACCCATTGCGACATGACGGCAGGTTCGTCCATTGAACCGCTGGAACGATCTAAGCGCTGCGCCAAATTGCTGCCGCCTTCCGCCAAACCGCGAATGACGCGCCCCATCAAGCGTAAACGCTCGGTCATGGGTTTTAAGCCTATGCGATAGAACAAGGCCAAACTCAGTGCGGACAATCCTAAACTGAGCAATGCAGTGCCCGCGTTAGGCAAAGAAAATAGGCGTTCCAATCCAAAGGTGAGCAGCCAAGTGCTTGAAATTAAAACAACATTGGTACGCATCATGCGAAAATTAACCGAGCGAAAACGGTTCGCCTCTTCCAAATCTGCCTCGCACATCATGCCCCAAGTGTCGATTGAACCGGGCAGCTGAAAGGTTAGGCCTTTACCAATCACCGGAATGTGGCGGTAATCGGAATAGCCGGGATAGGTGACGAATAAATTTTCACCGTGCGCGATGGTTTCGCGTACACCGGGATGCAGTTTGCCCGTGGCGGGGTCGTTAAAAATTAGTTCTAATTCAGTATGTTGCTGAATTTTGACCACCCCGAAAGCGGTTTGTACGCCTTGCTTTAAGTTGTCGCCCAAGCTAAAGGTGTTGTCTTCAAAACGTGAACGGGATAAAGCAGTACCAGGCGCAATGCTGGGATTGAACACCGATTTCACCATAAACAAATAGTTGTCGCCTGATTCAACAAAAATATGCCCCGCTTCGCGCTGAATTAAATCGCCCAGAACATCATTCGGAACGCGCCCGCACAGGCAGCCGATGACGCTACCTTGCACCCGAATGGGCAGATAAAACAACAGCGTCACTGCGTCATGGAACTTGGAACTGGACGCGCCAATGGTTTGCGTCAGTGGATCCACCACCGGACCATGCAGAAAACGCTGTTGCAATGCCAAGTCCATTACTTTTTTAGGTGTTGCGCTGCGAACGGTTGATCCGGTATAGCTAGACGATACTAATTCTCCTTTATAATCAATGACATACAACTCAGAAAAATCAGCGGTGCGCGCCAGCCAGCTTTGCAGCCAAGCAGCGGATACGGACGGCCATTGGTGCGCTAATTCTTCTTGCATGCCACTCAGTAAATCCCATTTCTGATTCGCCCAATTGATGAGTAGATCGCGCCGAGTGTGGGCGATGCCTTCAAAGGTTTGTTCCAAAACCGAATAGCGCCGGCGATTGATCAGGGTTGCCCAGCCCAGTGCAAATTGGCCATTTTTGCCCCACCAAGGCAGCCAATTTTGTTCGCTGAAAGTTCTTTCCATTTGTACGCTTTTTAACATGATGCTCTCCTCGTTATTTTTTTGGTTTGAGTCTATTCAGCAATATCTATGCCGCGTCGGTTTTGCGAAAATAGTTCGATTTAGGGCATCCAAAAACCATGCTTATGCGCAAACTTGGTGCGTGCTGCACCAGATTGGATGGGCGATCAGGCGGATTGTGTTGTCTGCTAAAACTGGTTTTTGCTGTGACCTGAGTATTTCCTTAAGGAAGCGCTGATTAAATCAACCGTTCGCCCTGAGCTTGTCGAAGGGTGATTTTAACTAATTGATTATCATTGGATTTATTTCGTTATGGTTCGACAAGCTCACCACGAACGGAATAAATTAGTATTTCCTTAATTTGTTAAGAAACGCTCAAACGCGTCCAGCGGGAGCGGGCGGCTGAAATGATAGCCCTGCAATTCGTCGCAACCGATGCCGTGCAAAAACGCTTGTTGATACGGTGTTTCAACGCCTTCGGCAATCACCTTCATATTTAAACTGTGTCCCAAGGCGATAATTGCTTTCAAAATTGCCACGTTGCTCGGTTCGGTTTCTAAATGGCTGACAAAAATTTGGTCGATTTTTAGCCTATCCACCGGAAAATCTTTTAAATACGCCATACTGGAATAGCCCGTACCGAAATCATCAATCGCCAGCTTCACGCCCAACGCTTTCAATTCGCGCAAGGTTTTGATAAAGCTTTTGGTGTCATGCACCAAGCTGCTTTCAGTAATTTCCAATTCCAAACACGCTGGATCTAAGCCGCTGTTCTGCAACGCCGCCTGCACGCTGGCGACTAAGTCCGACTGGCGGAATTGTCGAGGCGATACATTGACTGCAATCGGTAATTTTTGCCCCGCCTGTTGATTGAGTACAACGCCTTGCCGACACGCTTCTTGCAACACCCAACGTCCGATGTCTTCAATCAACCCTGTTTCTTCTGCCACCGGAATAAAACTGGCGGGCGAAATCATCGGTTCACCCGCAGGCTGCCAGCGAATCAACGCCTCTGCGCCGCAGACTTTTCCGCTGGCAAAATCCATCTTTGGTTGATAGTGTAATAAAAACTCATTTTTTTCAAAGGCTTGCCGAAGTCGATATTCTAAATCCAGCCGTTCCATCAGCCGCTTGTTTAACTCTTCCGTATAAAACTGGAACATGTTGCGTCCAGATTGTTTCGCTTTATACATCGCTGAATCGGCATATTTCAACAACGCGGTGGTGTCGTGTGAATCATCCGGATACACGCAAATCCCGATACTGCACGACACAATAAACTCACGATTTTCCACCAAACACGGCTCGGCCACTGACGCCAACACGCGCTGCATACTTTCTGAAATAGCTTCAATTTTGTGCAAACCAGTCAGCAACAAGACAAATTCATCGCCACCCAGCCGTACCACGGTATCCACTTCGCGCACACAGTGCGACAAGCGTTCCGCCATGATTTTGAGCAACGCATCACCGACATCATGCCCCATGCTGTCGTTGATAATTTTGAACTGATCCAGGTCAACAAAGGCCACCGCCACCTTGCTGCCGTAACGATCCGATAAACTCATGCAATGTTGCAATCTATCGACCAGTAAAGTCCGATTCGGCAGACCAGTCAGCGTATCGTGGGTCGATTGATATTCCAGCGCTTGTTCGTGTTGTTTGCGTTCGGTGATGTCTTCCACTGTGCCTTCGTAAAACAGTAAATTTCCTTTCTCGTCCCGGACTTCGCGGGCATTTTCGGAAATCCAAATCACCTCCCCATTTTGTCGCAGCACTTCCGCTTCAAAATTTTTCACCTGACCATGCCGGCTCATCAAGCGTCTAAATTCTTCGCGTTTACCGGGTTGTGCGTACAGCTGGCGATTGATGTCGGTTAAATTGTTCAATAAATCTTCATTAGAAGCATAGCCATAGATTTTTGTCAGTGCGGGATTAAAGTTTAAATATTGTCCATCCGGCGAGGTTTGATAAATGCCTTCAATCGCGTGTTCAAAAATAGAACGGTATCGCGCCTCGGCAGCTTGTGCCGCCAGTTCGCTCAATTTTTGTTGCGTAATATCTTGCAAAACACCTTCGATGGCTTCGATTTCACCGCGTTCATTAACGATCGCACCGCCCCGTTCGGCCAACCAACGAACCTCGCCATCGGCATGAATAATTCGATATTCGGTGATAAAACGCTTGCCTTGTTCCACGGCTTCATTAATCAGTTCGCGCACGAAATCTCGATCTTCAGGGTGCGTAAGCGCATTCCAATTGATGGTTTGGCCGTCTAAAAAAGCCTCGGCGGTATAGCCAGTCAATTGCTGGCAACCGTTGCCAACTAAAACCATCGTCCAGTGTCCATCGTTTAGACAGCAATAAAAAGTCCCATCTAAATTTTTGAGTAACGCATCCAACATTCGCTCATTATCTTGAATGCGACTGCGCAAACCGGCACTGAGATTCGAGTGCAGTGCAGTATTTTTAATTTTTTCGAGCATGAGTAAAGCGCCCTTCATTGGTTAACTGAAAAAATATGCCGCAGTAAATTGCAGCGAGATCTGGATTTGATTAATTTAAAGCAATAACAATGCCACTAAGCGCTGTTATCTTGATTAAAAGCATCTAAGGAGTTGATCATTAAGGAAGGGCTTCGCGATTTGAGTGATTTAATCGCTTCGTATTTGCACTAAAGGACGCACCAGAAGTGAACATGCCGAAAAAAACAATGCAGGAGAGAGGGCTTGCTGGAGCGTAAAAAAAGTTCAAAAACGGGCAGTGTGATTGAGATTTCAAATCCTGCTGAGGGTAAGTTTTTAGCCAGTATGCATCCACCATGTGCTTGCACGACACGCTGCGTAATCGCTAAACCGAGGCCATAGCCTAACTTTTTACTATTTGTTGTGCTACGGAAGAATGGTTGAAAAATGCTTTCAAGTTGTGACGATGGCACACCGCTACCTTGGTCAGTTATGGTGATGCTGGTCTGTTTTGATGAAGTATCTTGCTTCACAACAATGCTGACTCGCGAACTCTCAGGCGAATGTAAAACGGCATTGCGTACAACATTTTCAATCGCCCGATAAAGCGTCTCATGGTTTCCCTTTAGCTGTATTGATTCAGGCAAGCTGACATCCACACGGCAATTTTTGGTGTCAGCCTCTATCGGGGGAAGCAAAATCTGGGGGACGGTGTGGGTTCTGATGCTCACTGCCAATAATCTGATGAGGACGTAACGCCTAAATGGCGAAGCCAACTCCCATCGAGGTAAGCACTTGAGCGACCCAAAAAATGAAGAAAAATTTCCAGAACAGTCTTCCCATTCCCTACTCCTTAATCAGCATATAGCCTTTACGAATAACCGCATTGATATATATGCGGGCTGAAACCGAATCTAAGATCTGGGCGATTTTAACTGAACCCCAACGTAAGCATCTACTTCAGCACATGGGGCCACCACCACGCCCATAATTTATTTCTGACTTGCCGAATAATTGCCAATAAATGTGTAACACCATGAATTTATTGGCAATTTTTAATTCTCTCAATTTCTGGTGCCACGATTGATTTGGGCACAAATTACAACTATGAGATTTTTCCAAGGATGCATTTAGGGGTGGGTGTTGGCGCAATAATAAGGAGTAATTTTATGAAAATCGCAAATAAATCATTGGTTAAGTTTAGTTTGCTGGCTGCCTTTTTATGTTTACCTGACCTGCTTTTAGCGCAGTCGCTTGAAAATCAAGAAGCGCCGCCTCGGGCCACCAAGAGAAGCACTTGATGCCTGTAAATCCTTGAGCGCAAATCAAGCGTGTCGCTTTAACTCACCACACGGTACTGTCGTAGGCAGTTGTTGGGCACCTGAAGGCAAGCCGCTGGCGTGCAAACCCAAAGCTGGTTCCAACAATTACCGTGGCGTACGAAGTAATGAGTAACTGGCTTTCCAAATCTAAAGCTTTTTTAAGGCATAACCAAAAAAACTGTTAGCATGAATTCGCGATGAATTTGATCACGAAAAATCAGGGAAAGGGCAGCCATGTTTGAATCAGCGGAATTGGGACACAAAATAAACAAGGACGTGTACGACGCAGAAGTGCCGGCGTTGCGTGAAGCCTTGTTGGATGTGCAATTTGATTTAGCCGAAAAAGCCAAGTTTCCGGTGATTATTTTAATCGGCGGTGTGGACGGTGCGGGGCGCGGCGAAACGGTGAATTTACTCAATGAATGGATGGATCCGCGCTTTATTCAAACGCATGGGATGGGCGAGCCGTCGGATGAAGAAATGGAACGTCCAATGATGTGGCGTTTTTGGCGTGCGTTGCCGCCGAAAGGGAAAATCGGCGTGTTTTTAGGTTCTTGGTACACCTGGCCGATTTTGAATCGGGTGCGCGGCGTGACCAAACCTGCGGAGCTGGATCAAAGTTTGGAGCGCGCCAAACGACTGGAAAAAATGCTGACCGATGAAGGTGCGCTCATCATCAAATTTTGGTTGCATCTTTCAAAAGCAAAGCAGCAAACACGGTTGAAATTGCTGGAGGCAAATGCCAAAACCCGTTGGCGGGTGACTAAGCGCGACTGGGATAATTACAAACGTTACGACAAATTTTTGACCATTCACGAAAGCGTTATTCGGCATACCAGTACCGCTGAAGCACCGTGGATTGTGGTGGAAGGCGAAGATGCGCGTTATCGCAGTTTGACCGTGGGCAAAGTGATTTTGCAGGCGATACGGCATCGGCTGGACGAATTGGGCACAAAGAAAGAAACGCCGATTCGCGCTGCGCCGTTTTTGCCATCCATCGACAACTTGCATATTTTGCAAGCCCTTGATTTAAAACAGAAATTAGCCAAAAAGAAATATCAAGTTGAGTTGGAAAAATATCAGGGCAAATTAGCCCTGCTTACCCGTGATGCGAAATTTAAAGAAATGACTGTATTGGCGGTGTTTGAAGGCAACGATGCAGCTGGCAAAGGCAGCAGCATTCGTCGTATCACCAGCGCGGTGGATGCGCGGCAATATCAGGTGGTGCCGATTGCCGCGCCCACTGAGGAAGAGCGCGCACAACCGTATTTATGGCGTTTCTGGCGGCACATTCCGCGTAAAGGTCGGGTGACGATTTTTGATCGCTCGTGGTATGGGCGGGTGTTGGTGGAACGGGTGGAAAAGTTTTGTGCTGAAGCCGACTGGATGCGCGCTTACCACGAGATTAATGACTTTGAAGCGCAACTGGTTAGACACAATGTGGTGGTGGTCAAATTTTGGCTCACCATTAGCAAAGACGAGCAGTTACGCCGTTTTGAAGAACGCAAAAACACCAGTTTCAAACGCTTTAAAATCACCGACGAAGATTGGCGTAACCGCGAAAAATGGGAAGATTACGAACATGCGATTTGCGACATGGTTGATCGCACCAGCACCCAACTTGCGCCGTGGACGTTGGTAGAGGCAAATGATAAGTACTTTGCCCGCATTAAAGTGCTGAAAACCCTGTGTCAGCGAATTGAGGCCGCTATTGCCGCGTGTTAAATTTCATCGGCGATTTCCATCCGAGACGTTAAAGTGGTTAATATTTAGCACTTCCTCGGTATAATACGGACAGAACATAAGGGTTGCAGCGATGCAGTCCTTTTTCTTTTTTAACTGGGTCTCACAGTGTCTGCTTGAAAATAATAATGAATAAAATCAATATGTTATGGTTGGCAGCAATTGTTTTAGTTGGTCTTTTTTTAACCACCGCCTGGACTAATCAGGCTTTACCCCCAATGGAGAATACTCAAGTGACTACACTTATCAAAACTGATCTTAAGTTAGGCGAAGGCGCAGAAGCCGTTGCTGGGCAACATGTTTCCGTGCATTACACCGGCTGGTTTTACGACGAAGCGGCAGCGGAACACAAAGGCAAAAAGTTTGACAGTTCGCGTGATCGTAACGAACCGTTTGAATTTCCGTTAGGTGCAGGCCATGTGATTAAAGGTTGGGACGAAGGCGTGGCTGGTATGAAAGGGGGCGGTCAACGCACTTTGTTGATTCCACCTGAAATGGGCTATGGCAAACGCGGCGCGGGCGGCGTGATTCCACCGAATGCCACTTTAGTGTTTGACGTTGAGCTGCTGGCGGTTAAATAAGTAAGTATTTGATTATATTGATATTTATAATATTTTACCAAGGCTGTCTGTGACTCAAAAACTGTTTATCAAAACTTTCGGCTGCCAAATGAACGAGTATGACTCGGACAAAATGGCGGATGTGTTGCGTGCCTGTGAAGGCATGGAGCGCACCGACAATCCAGAAGAAGCGGATGTGATTCTGTTTAATACCTGTTCGATTCGTGAAAAAGCGGAAGAAAAAGTCTTTTCCGATTTGGGACGGGTGCGTCCGCTGAAACTAGCTAAACCCAATTTAATTATCGGCGTAGGCGGTTGCGTTGCCAGCCAAGAGGGCGCGACTATTTTTCGACGTGCGCCGTATGTGGATGTGATTTTTGGACCGCAAACCTTGCATCGTTTACCCGAGTTGATTGCCCAGCGGCGCGCCAGTGGTCGGATGCAAATGGACATTAGCTTTCCAGAAATTGAGAAATTTGACCATTTACCCACACCCGCGGTCAGCACCGGTTCAGCGTATGTGTCGATTATGGAAGGCTGTAGTAAATTTTGTACTTTTTGTGTCGTGCCTTACACACGGGGCGATGAAATCTCGCGTCCGCTGGCCGATGTGCTGCGGGATATTCGCGGTTTAGTCGCGCAAGGTGTCGGCGAGGTGACGTTGTTAGGTCAAAACGTCAACGCTTACGCGGGCGCAGCTGAGGACGGCGAAACAGTGGATTTGGCCTTTTTGATTCGAGAAATATCCGCACAACAAGGCATTCAGCGAGTGCGCTATATGACGTCACATCCGCGCGAAATGTCGCCGCGCTTAATTGAATTATTCGGCGACACACCTAAGTTGGCGAACCATTTACATTTGCCGGTGCAATCGGGTTCAGATCGGATTCTAGCGGCGATGCAACGCGGTTATACCGCGCTGGAATACAAGTCAATTATTCGCAAAATTCGCGCTTTGCGCCCCGCTATTTCCATCACGTCGGATTTTATTGTCGGCTTTCCCGGTGAAACCGAAGCCGATTTTGAAGCGACCATGAAGCTGATCGAAGACGTGCAATTTGATATGAGCTTCAGCTTTTTGTATAGCCCAAGACCGGGAACGCCCGCAGCTGAATTGAGCGACGACACGCCGCATGAAATTAAAATGGCGCGCCTGAAACGCTTGAAATCGCGTATCGATGAACTGGAAAATGCGTATAGCGAAAAAATGGTTGGCACGGTGCAGCGTGTGGTGGTCGAAAACATCTCGAAAAAAGATGTGAATGAAGTCGCCGGCCGGACTGACAATAATCGTGTGGTGAATTTTGCCGGCACGGCAGATTTGCTTGGGCGCTTTGTCGAAGTGCGCATTCTGGCTGTGTCGATGCACACTTTGCGCGGCGAATGGATTGGCGCATGAAACACAAACTTTCCCTGTTAATTCAATATGCTAGCGCAGAACCAGCTTTGCCGACACGCGCGCAATTTCGTCGCTGGGTCAGTGTGGCCTTAGAGCAAGAAGTGCAAATTGCGCTGCGCATTGTGGATGAACTTGAAGGCCGCGCACTCAATTTAAGTTATCGGCAAAAAGATTACGCCACCAATGTGCTGACCTTCGTCTATGACAACACAGAGCCACTGTATGCCGATGTGGTGATTTGCGCGCCGGTGGTGGTGCGTGAAGCGGTGGAACAAGGTAAAACATTGCTGGCGCATTTCGCGCATCTCACCCTTCATGCCGCCTTACATTTGCAAGGTTACGACCATGAAATCGAGTCGGATGCCGCTGAAATGGAAGCGCTTGAAACCGGGTTAATGCGCAGATTAAAATTTCCAAACCCGTACCTTGAGCGCTAATTAGTCAAATAAATCAATAACTTAGTTTATTAAAGCCAAGGCGTGCGCAATTGATTCGTGCCGGGTTTTTTAGCGCACACAGACAATCGCAGCATTGTGAAATCTGGGCATGCCAATCTCTGGAATGGTGTCGATTTCCCCTAAAGAAACGGCGCCCAGTAACGCAGCGCTGTGACTTAGTTTTTTCAGTTGCAACAGTTCTTGGTCGGCCTGCAGCTGGAAGTGCATTTTTCGACCGGCGCAGTAAAAAACCAGCAAAGGACTGTCTGCGTCTGCCACGTCAATTGGCGCTAATTTACCCGACAACGATTCAACGCACTGACTGTTTTCAAAACTCGGTGCGGTGAGTAAAACGATCAAAGAAGAAGTGGGAATTTCGCCGATAAAGAATAAAGCGCCTTCCTCATTAAAGCCGATCGGAATTCGCACTAAGATGTCGCAGACGGTCATGATTCCAAACGGAAAATGCGCTGCATAATCGTAAAAATTCTCATGCGTGACGGCAATGCCATAAGCGTCGCGAATCATTTGCTGATAAATCTCAAACGCAGGGCGGTCGGAAATGGTATCAACCTGATTGGCGACTGAGGAAGTGGCGGGCAGGGGCGTACTAGACTGGGTGTAACCGTGTGCCAATTCAACCTGATTGGTGGCAGGCAAGATAAACCCGAGTACGCCATTGGCAATAATCTTTTGGTTATCAAACAAGCATGGCATGGATTTAAAAGTTTCGCTGCCTGCATTTACGCCGGCATAGCGAACTTGTTCATCCAGTTCGGCATTTAATTCAGTCAGCGTTGCTTCAATGTTGGGCAACATACCATCAAAAATACTAAACAAAGTGGGCGTGGCGTCATCAGGCAGTGCAGCCAGTAATTTTTGAGTTTCTAACGCCATTTGAGTGCTGAGTTTGGCGGTTTTCCCTGGCGTTTCGGTCAGTAAAAAGGACGGTGGCATGACGTTAAAACGAAGCGCACTTAGCCCTTCGGTGACGAAAAGATGATTCACCACAATCGCCGGAAACAGCGCGCCGATTAGGCGAACACCGCATTGTTGACAGATTGACTGCAATTCGGCCACGCGATTGGCCTGCGCTTCGGGTAGCAAAACCAGTACGCCCATCTTTGGGAAAGCCGCTTGCCACGCGGTTAAAGCGACGGAGAATTGCGCCGTGCTCGAATAATAAGCGCCAATAATTTTTTGCATAAATTCATATTGTTCAAAGGGTTAGCGGGGTATTGTTTATTTTGTTCTTGGCGTTCACTTCGACAAGGTCGGGGCGAACGGTTGATTTAATCAGTGCTGCCTAAGTCATTGGTTACCGAGCCACAGGTCGGAGTTTAAAAAGGCAGCGGAATCTGGATGAAAAACTGGATTAGTAAGGTTTAATTCTATCGCGCTTCTTCAGAGCTTGCAAAGCGCGAAAACAACACCTGCCAAAGAATAAGAAATAGAGGTTAAGGTAGTGCGCTTCAGGTGGCGCGAATTCAATCAGTCGTTCGCCCGGAATTCGAAAGAATGTAAATTTAAGTGACTGATTTATTTGATATTTATTCTATGATGGTTCGAAAAAAGACTGCTGAGTTTATCCTGATTTCATCGAAGGACTCACTACGAACGGGGGCAAGCCTCGTTTCTTTAAATGGTTTTGGAAAAGCGATAACCACTGCCGCGCACGGTCTGCACTAAAGCATCCAAACCGGTCGATTCTAGCGTTTGACGTAAGCGCCTAATATGCACATCAACGGTACGCTCTTCCACAAAAATATGATCGCCCCAAACCTGATCCAAGAGTTGCGCACGGCTATAAACGCGTTCGGGATGGGTCATAAAGAAATGCAGCAAACGAAATTCCGTGGGGCCGAGGTCAATGTTGACACCGTTGGCACTGACTCGGTGCGTGAGCGGTGACAGCTCAAGACCTTCTACCATCAAGGCTTCATCGCTCATCTGCGGCATTCTGCGCCGCAATACGGCACGGATTCTGGCCATCAATTCACGCGGCGAGAAGGGCTTGGTAATGTAATCATCCGCACCTGATTCTAATCCTAGAATTTTATCTCGCTCATCGATACGCGCGGTTAACATGATGATTGGAATGTTGTGCGTGCGTTGGTCAGCCCTTAAGCGCCGTGCTAACTCAATGCCAGTCATGCCCGGCAACATCCAATCTAGCAAAATTAAATCCGGCAAAGCGCGATTGATTAAGGATAAAGCCTCCTCTGCGTGGTACGCCTGCAAAACGCGATATCCGCATTGTGCGACGTTGAAAGCCAATAATTCTTGAATCGCTGGCTCGTCTTCCACTAGCAAAATATTCGCTGTCATTGCCTATCCTTTGCAGATTTGATCTAGAAGGTCATAATAAGGAAGAATTGTGACAGAACCATGACAAAAACAAATAAATTGAGTGACTCGGATTTTGGCTTGAGCTGGAGGAGCAGGTTGGAGCTCAATTGCTTGAAAAGCCATTGGAATGGATAACGGAAAATGGCAACGGTGCAGCCAAGGTTGCGGATCAGTACATCTAAATAGAAAAAGCGGCTAGAGATAAAGAATCAAAACTGGGGCAGCGCTGTTCGGCTGCATTTAGCAGGAGACTCTCTTAAACGCGATGCTTTATTGTCATGATGGTGGGGGTGACTTTAAGCACGCCACCGCACCCGCACACCGTAGTTATTTTCCTCTTGCCCTTGTGCTTGAGAAAACCCACCCACCATGCCTATAATTATTTAAAATGTAATCCTGGTAATACAAATGAGGGATTACGCCATGGCTATAATGTCTTTGCGCTTGCCGGATGATCTAGCTAGTCAGCTGGATGTGCTTGCAAATGCAACAGGTCGCTCTAAATCATTCTTAGGTGGACAAGCGATTCGGGACTACATTGAACGCGAGTCTTGGCAGATTGCTGAGATTACCCAAGCTATCCGTGAAGCAGACAATGGTGATTTTGCTACTGACGATGCGATAAATATGGTCAGCGCAAAGTGGAAGCACAATGCAGGTTAGATGGCTACGAGTTGAATTTTAGGTTCGGGATCGGGTCGGAACGAACACAGCGATGGATGAGCTCGGAAAAACCGCTTAGGAATCTTCGGGATAGTCGGCAGAATTTCGTCTGTGACCTGTACTATTAATCCGCAGGTTCCTGGCTTGAGTCCAGGGAATAAAGCCATATAAATCAAGCACTTAGTCAGAAATGGCTGAGTGCTTTTCTATTCATTTGTCTGTGTGTAGGGGTTAGGTCGGAATTTTCAATCAACACACGCCCATTTAGTCGCCCCTTATCTTGAATTCTATCCTCAGTTAAAAAATACGTTTTGACGAGGCAAGGTTAGCGCGTCAAACGTTGTCGAAATAGCACCAGCGATATATAAAATCCGCCCAAGGCATACGCGAGCAAAACGGCAATATGCAATAAAAATGCAGCCGGTAGTTGCCCACTCATCAGCGGACGAGCAAGGTCAATCGCGTGTGTTAGCGGCAAGAAATTAGCCGCGATTTGCAAACTTTCTGGTAATTGGCTGACTGGAAAGAAAACCCCACACAACAACATCATCGGCGTAATCACCAGCGTAAAGTAATACATGAAAAAATCATATGAGGGTGCAAGCGCAGTCATAATCAACCCCATTCCGGCGAACGCTAAACCAATCAGCAATGCTAAAGGAATCATCCATATCATCATCCACGAATGCGACAAGCCCAACAAACCAATGACGGCGAGTACGGCGATGCCGGACATTAAGCTCTTAGTTGCCGCCCACAAAATTTCTGACAACACGACATCATCCAAAGAGGTGGGCGTATTCAAAATCGCCTCCCAAGTTCGCTGCTCATGCATTCGCGCAAAGCCAGAATAGAGCGCTTCAAAACTGGCGCTGTTCATGGTGCTATAACACACGGTTCCGGCTGCGAGAAAAGTCATATAGGACGTGCCGCCCATGTCGGGCAAGAGACTGCCCAAGCCATAGCCCAAGCCCAGCATATAAATCACTGGGTCGGCTAAGTGTCCCATGATGGAGGCGGCAGCAGTTTTTCGCCACACCAAAAAATGCCGCTGCCAAATCGGAAAAAAACGCCAGCTAAATTGGGGTAAAGCATAGTTATATCGGTTCATTCGCGCATTTCCCGTCCGGTGAGTTTTAAAAATACGTCTTCTAAATTGGCTGGTCTATGCAGATAGCGCAAATCCGTTTGGGTTTGCAAATGCGCAACTAAAGGCTGTGCATTTTGCAGATAACAAAACACGGTTTCGCCACTTAATTCAAAGCGTTGCACATAATTTGCGGCGTGTTGCGCTGCCCATTCCGCAACGTTTTCGCCAAAAACCTCAACCACTTGTGGCTCGATATTTTGTTCAATCAATTCACGCGGAGAGCCTTGGCTAATCAACTTTCCGTTGTCTAACACCGCGAGGCGATCACACAGGCGTTCCGCTTCGTCCATAAAGTGCGTGGTCAACAGCAGCGTTTTGCCTTGCTGCATCAATTCGCGCAACCGTTGCCAAATTAAATGCCGGGCTTGCGGGTCCAAACCGGTGGTGGGTTCATCCAGAAAAATGATTTCGGGATCATTTACCAGTGCGCGCGCCAAGGTGAGACGGCGTTTCATTCCGCCCGATAGTGTAGGCACTTTGGCATCGCGTTTTAGAGTCAAACTGGCGAATTCTAGCAGCGACGGAATGCGCGCTTCGATTTCGCGATCTTGCATACCGAAGTAACGTCCGTACACCAGTAAATTTTCTGCCACGGTAAAGTCAGGATCGAGGTTGTCCATTTGCGGCACCACGCCCACGCGGATGCGTGCTTCTCTGGCGGCTTGCGGCACCGGCAAACCGAGCAATTTAACTTCACCGGCATCCGGCGCAATTAAACCGAGCAACATTCGCAAGGTGGTGGTTTTCCCCGCGCCATTTGGGCCGAGCAAACCAAAACATTCCCCTTTGTGGATGCTTAAATTAAGCCCGTCCACCACACATTGCTCGCCGTAAGATTTTTGCAGCCCGCTGGCACTTAGCACGGTATTCATAGTGAAACTCCATTGAAATGCTGTTTAATCAGTTGGCGTAATTGGGTTAAGCGGCCATGAAAAAAGTGCCCAGCTTCCGGCAATACCAGCAGCGGCAATTGCAAGGGACGTGCCCACGCCAGTGCATCGGCCAAGGGGACGATTTCGTCCAATTCGCCATGAATAACCAGCGTATTTTCTGCCACTGCAGGCATGGCAAAACGTCCAACAGCAGGCGCGGCCAAAATTAAATGACGTGGTTGCAAAATGGCGGCGGCACGCGCGGCAACATAGCCACCAAAAGAAAAGCCCGACAAAAGCAACGGTAAGTCGCCGAATTGTTCGCGGGCAAATTCGGCAATCGCTAGCACATCTTGCAATTCGCCATCGCCGCCGGTGAATTCGCCCGCGCTCGCACCGACACCGCGAAAGTTAAAGCGCAGCGCGACACAGCCCAAGTCGGCAAAGGTTTTGGCTAAAGTGACGGCCACTTTGTTGTCCATCGTGCCGCCCATGGTGGGCAGCGGATGGCAAATAATCGCCAAGGCTTTCGTGGTAAATTCGCCGATATGCGCCACCCCTTCCAGTATGCCAGCAGCGCCCTGCGTGCTGAAAGTTTGTAGGCGCACAGTCATATTTTTAGGCGCTCAACCACACGCCCCTGCTGTAAATGTTGCTCAATAATTTCATCCAAATCACTGGCATCAACGTAGGTGTACCAAACCGCTTCGGGATACACCACCAGCACTGGGCCTTCAGCGCAACGCCCTAAGCAACCGGCTGAATTGATCCGAATGGGGGTTTGATCGCTGCTTAATCCCAGTTTTTTGACGCGGTCTTTAACGTAATCACGCATGCTTTGCGCATCAAAATTAGCGCAACACGCTTCGCCGTTGCTACGTTGATTGACGCAGAAAAAAAGATGTTTTTGATAGTGGCTCATAGTTAAGTTGTTGCTGTAATAAGTGAATTGGCGTATTGATTAAGTTGTTGATTTTATTGATGTTTTTTTAAATGCTTTGCAGCGTGAATGTGCAGCGGCAGCGTGCTAATGCTGCTCGGTCTGCAAATTTTCATAGCGTATAAAAGCCTCGCGGATTTGCGCAATCAGCGCCTCGTTCTCCCAAGGCTTGGTGATAAATTGATAAATCTCACCTTGGTTAATCGCCTGCGTCAATGTGCCGACTTCGGTGTAGCCACTGAGTACCATCCGAATGGTATCAGGGTGCATGGTTTTAATTCGCCGCAAAAATTCCACACCACTCATTCCCGGCATACGCTGATCGGATACAACAACTTGTACCGAGTTGGCGGCCATTAGCTCAAGTCCTTGTTCCGCATTGGCTGCGGTTAAAATAGTGTAACCCTCGCGCCGTAACAGCCTTTTTAACGACATGAGCACGTTTTCTTCATCGTCAACCAACAGCAATACCTTGTTCGACTTGTTCTCGCTCAAGGTTTTTCCGCTCCTCAACAAGGCGGTAAACGCGGCGGCAGGCAGGGGGCGACTGTATAAGTAGCCTTGCATTTCTTTGCAGTGCAGCGCCCGTAAATAGCCCAATTGCGCTTCAGTTTCTACCCCTTCGGCAATCGTGCTCATGCCCAGCGTTTTCGCCAAAACAATAATCGCTTGGACGATGGCGGCATCATTTGGGTCTTGGCTAATGTTGGATACAAAAGACTGGTCAATTTTCAGCTTATCCACCGGAAACTGTTTTAAATAAGACAAGCTAGAATATCCCGTGCCGAAATCATCAATCGAAAGATGCACGCCTAAGTCTTTGAATTGATACATAATTGCAATGGTATTGCGCACATTGTGCATGATGGCACTTTCGGTAAATTCCAACTCTAAATACTGTGCTGGCAAACCGGATTCCGCCAAGGCTGTGCTCACCATCCCGACTAAATTGCTTTGCTGTAATTGCAGCGGCGATAAATTAACCGCAATGATCAGATTGGCGCCATTATTTTGTCGCCACGCCTGCATTTGCCGGCAAGCTTCGCGCAGCGCCCATTCTCCGAGGGGAATAATCAGCCCGCTTTCTTCCGCCAGTAAAATAAATTCACTCGGTGGAATCATGCCGCGTTGCGGATGATTGATGCGCAGCAGCGCTTCTGCGCCAATAATCGCGCCGGTAATGATGTCCACTTGCGGTTGATAATGCAGCACCAGCCGATTGTGTGCAATGGCGTCACGCAGCTCCGCCCCCATTATCACCAATTGCCGCACGTGTTCGTTCAGGTTGGCTGAATAAAAACAGATACGATGGACACCGCCAGTTTGTTTGGTATTCGTTAAAGCGGAATCTGCACGCTTGAGCAAGGTGAAAACATCTTCGCCGTCGGTGGGATAAACCGCGATTCCCATACGCATTCCAACTTCAATGTTTTGCTTACCAAAGTTCACCGGTTGCGACAGTTTTTGACTAATTGATTCGGTAAGTCGATTGATTTCTTTATCCGAATTCAAGTCGGGTAGCGCGATGACAAAGGTATCGCCTGACAAGCGGCTGACCGTTGCATCGCTGGGCACAGCTTGCACTAAGCGCTGGGCGATTATTTTGAGCATTTCGTCGCCACCGGCATGGCCGAACATTTCGTTGATGACGCTGAAATGGTCTAAATTCAAAAACAGGACACCGATAAAGCGTTGATGTTGTTGCGCGTGGGCAATGGCATTTTTGATGCGGTCTTCCAGCAAAGCGCGATTCGGTAAAAGGGTCAACAAATCAAAGTTGGACAGTTTTTCAATCTGCGCTTGCGCCAACCGTTTATCAGTAATATTTTCTTTAATCGCCAAATAATGCGTGATCTCCCCGTTTGCTTGCCGCACCGGAGAAATGATTGCCCATTCGATGTATTCCGTACCGTCCTTACGTTTGTTGAACAATTCACCGCGCCACTCTTCGCCGCGTGTCAGCTTCGACCACATTGCGTCATAAGTCGTTTTGGGTGTTTTGCCAGACTGTAGAATGCGCGGATTATTGCCACGAGCCTCGGCCAAACTATAGCCAGAGGCGCGTGTAAATGCCGCGTTAGCATATTCAATGTTGGCATCCAAATCGGTGATGATGATGGTGTTGGGGCTTTGCTCCACCGCCAACGATAATTTTATCAAGCTGTCTTGGGCATTTTTTAATGCAGTAATATCCGTCAATATGCCGCATAAGCCTATGATTTTATTAGGTTCTTTTTCGGAATGCATTGGCGTTTTTACTTCCCAATACAAGTTGGAACGACCGGTTGCATCCTGAATTTTCACCTCTTCTTGGGTATTCTCTCCTTGGCTTAACACACGATGGTCGATTTCAGCAATATGCTGGGCGGTTTCCGGCGGAAAAAAGTGCGAATCTGCTTTGCCCAGCAACTCCTCGGCGGTGCAATTAAACAATTTGAGTAGCTCACTATTGCCATAAATATAGCGATGTTCGGTATCCTTCATAAAAATATAGGCTGAAATATGGTCTAAAGCATGATTAAAACGGTTCGCTTTTTCAAGTGCGTGTGCCAAGTCTGTCAACGTTTGACTGCGTTCGCGCTGTAAAGTGAAGTTGTCCAGCGCAAAGCTAATATCTTCGGCCATTTCCGATAATAACCGCCGTTCTACTTCGTCAAAATAGTTGATCTCGTCGGCATATAAAGACAACGCACCCACGGGTTTACCTTGGCGATGCAAAGGCAAAGCGGCAGACGAGCGCCAACCAAATTCGGCGCCACGTTGCGCCCACGGCGCGGTACTCGGATCGTTTAAAAAAGTTTGATTCCATTGCGCTTGATTCTCGTGTATCGACCGCCCAGTCGGCCCGCGACTGAAAGGCGAATCCGCCAGTAATGAAATTTTAATATCTGCCAAATACGACATTCCTTCACCAAATGCGGCAACCGGTTTGACTTCATCCGCGTCGATTAGACCAATCCACGCCATCTTTAAGCCGCCAAATTCAACGCAGGTGTGGCAAATTTTTGCGAATAATTCGGCTTCATTGCTACTGCGTACAATCGCCATGTTGCAGGCGCTGATGGCAGCATATAAATTGCGCAAGCGCACACTTCTCTGTTCGAGCGACGTTGCTTTATGCTGAATGTCTGCTTCGTTCATCTTTTTCGTTCTCCTGAGGGTACGGAAACGTTGCGGCGAATGCCGGCAAGGGGGCTGCGTAAACAATTAGTCATGAGTTGTTTGAGCAATGGGTAAATAAACGCGCATCGTTGTGCCTACGCCCAGTTGGCTGCTGACCTCAATTCGTCCACCGTGTTTTTGCACAATGCCATAAGCCAGCGACAAGCCCAAACCCGTGCCCAAACCGACCGGTTTGGTGGTAAAAAAAGGCTCAAAAATGCGATGAATATTGTCGGGAGCAATGCCCGTGCCGTTATCGGTTACGTCGATCCACACTTGCTCATTTTCCACGCCACTCCGTAGCGTAATCATTCCCTTCTTCGCAATGGCTTGTCCTGCATTTACCAATAGATTGAGAAAGATTTGGTTGATTTGCGACGCCATGCAATATACCAGCGGCAAGTCACCATATTCTTTATGAATCTCACATTTATATTTCAGCTCATTCCACGCGATATTCAGTGTGGAATCTAATCCTTTGTGCAAATCAAACCATTGCCAACCAGTTTCCCCGACGTGAGAAAAATCTTTCAAATCCTGCACAATTTGGCGCATTCGCGCCAGTCCATCCTTGGATTGCGCCAGCAACTGAAAAATATCTTGCTGGATAAAATCGTAATCTTTATCCTTTTTTAATTGCTGAATCGTGGTCAGCGCGGCGCAGTTGCATTGGGCGGATTGCTCTGCTTCAACATAGGCAGCATTGATAATAAATAAATCATTCAAATAATTTTCCAAGCTGCCCATATTTGAATAAACAAAACCAATTGGATTATTCAATTCATGCGCCACACCGGCTGCCAGTTGTCCTAAGGAAGCCATTTTTTCGGATTGCAACAAATAGGTGTGAGCATCTTCCAGTTGCTTATTCAAGGCGCGCTGCTCGGCTAAGTTGGTTTTCAGCTCGGTTTCCAAGCGTTGCCGACGAATAATTCGCCACATATCATTGCCAAATAGCTGCGCGATTTCCACATCTTCCGCCGTATAGTCCGTGGCTTTGTTGCCTACGCCCAGAATGACCCGCACTTTGTCGTTTTCAATCACGGGCACGCTAATCAACCGTTGCAAATCGGAATGCCCTTCGGGTAGGCCGCGTTTGGCAGGGAAACTAAAATAGTCGTTAAAAATCATGGGCTTAGAGTATCTAAAGCAGTCCGCCCAAATTCCTGCTTCGTTCACGGGATAATGCGAGTCAAAGCTGGCGGTACAATATTTTTCCACGGTGGCTGTCGACCACGCGATTAACTCAATGGTTTGCTGATCGTCATTCATAAAATGGATAAAGGCGATTTTGCTGGCGGTTAAACGTTCGACCCAGTTCAAACCGAACTGCATAAATTCTTTTTCGGATAATAGGGTGGCTTGCTCGTTCAGCTTGAGTAAGCCTTCAAATTTCAGGGCATTGCGTGTCAACTTGGCTTGCAATCTGTCATTGCGACCAATCACTTTTCGATAGAGTTTTTTCTTCATCGCTGCATTTCTTTCTTTTGCGTGATAGGCAAATAAACCCGCACTGATGTTCCGTGGCCAAGCTCGCTTTTCACTTCAATGCGTCCACCGTGTTTTTGTACAATGCCGTAGGAAACGGACAACCCTAAACCTGTGCCTTTGCCGACCGGCTTGGTGGTGAAAAACGGATTAAAAATTCGGGTGAGATTTTTGGCTTCAATACCGACTCCCGTATCAGAAATTTCCACCCAAACCGCTTGATTTTCAAGCCCGGTGCGAATGGTTATGACGCCTTTGACTGCAATGGACTGCACGGCATTGAGGAGTAAATTCAAAAAAACCTGATTGATTTGCGATGTCAAACCGGCAATCTCCGGTATGCCCGCATAGTATTTTATGACTTCAGCTTTATACTTAATTTCGTTTCTTGCAATGTTCAATGTGCTGTCCAAACATTGCTCAAGATTGACTTGCTGCCAAGTTGCTTCGTCCTCATGCGAAAAATCGCGCAAGTCTTTAATGATGTCCTTTACGCGCGCTAGTCCGTCTAGCGATTCTTTCAGCAAATTAGGAATGTCATGCAATAAATAGGGCAAGTCAATGGTGTTTTTGAGCGTGTTCAGCGCGCTCAATGTTGCGGGTTCTTGGGTTTGCTCCAGCGCGGCATAGGCGTTGACCATCTGCGTCATGTCGTTCATATAGTGCTGCAACGTGGCCAAGTTTGAATTGACAAAGCCAATCGGATTGTTAATTTCGTGCGCCACGCCCGCAGCCAATTGTCCAATCGAAGCCATTTTTTCTGCCTGCAACAGCTGGCTTTGGGTATTTTTGAGTTGTTGGTTAATGTGCTGCAATTCAGTATTGGTTTGCAACAAATGTTGATTCGCAGTTTCTAATTCTGCCGTCCTTTGCGCAACGCGTTGTTCCAATTGCTCATTGAGTTCGCGCAATGCCAAACGCTCCACTTCCAAGGCTTGGTTGGTTTGCATGACTTCTACTGTTTTTTCACCAATTTTACGGTACAGCGTATTCAGCGCTTCCAACATGACATCACCGGAACGTGAGACGGTGGCGGAAGCTTGGCTGGCGGCGATTTCTGGGGCAACACCGGCTTGTAACGCCTGAATTTCTTTAGCCATGCGGAAATCCACCACCATAATGTGTTGCAATAACCAGCGTGTCAGATATTCCAGCAGCTGTCCCAGCAACATAGTCGAATTTTGTGGCGACTGTTTAATAACCCCCAGCGCTAACGTCATTTGCTGCGTAAAAGCCTGATGCGCTTGTAGATGATTTTGCTGATGTGCCGCACTCACCGCCATCTGCACCATCATGCGTTCTTCGGTGGCAAAATGGTATTGCGTGTATTGCACCAACGCTTCCAGCACCGGATTAATTTGCGCGACGCTCGACTCGAGTGTGCATAAATTGCCGACTTGATTGAGTAAAGTCACCAAATGCCGATGTTGTTCATCAACCTCGACGATGCCGGTGGCAAGTTTGTCACTCCAAACAAAAGCTTCCATTTTATTTAATATAATTAGATAGTTACTGAATTATGCCTTGATTAAAAAAGTCAGAGGATAGTTTTCCAATTCCTCAAATTTAATCAATTGTGCGATCAATTGTTCGGTCAGCACGCAGTCCTTAAAGACCAGCAATAATCCTTCACGCGTAAACAAACCTTTTGCCAGTACCATGCCCGGTTTCAATTCCTTGGAACGCATGGCGATGGTGCTTTCTTCATGCGGTTGCGCCGCACCGAGTAACGCTTTAAATGCTTCCACCACCGACGGATCGTAGCGTGTGCCACGTGCTTCAACGATAAAGTCAAAAGCCTTCACTGCGGTCAGTGGAGTATTCAATAGTGTTCCAAATTGCAGTGCATCGTAGTCATTCGCCAGCAGCAAAATGCGCGCGCCCAATGGTATAGCGAAGCCGGATAAACCGTCGGGATAGCCATCGCCATCAAACCGTTCATGATGCGAACGAATAATGCTCGCTGCCCCTTTTAACTGTTCCAAAGGTAATAACGCCGTTTCAGCAATTTGTGGATGTCGCATCAACAAACCTTGTTCATCCTGCGTCAATGAGAGTTGCGGCTTTTCTAAAAGGGCATCGGGCAAACCAATTTTGCCAATATCATGCAGCAATGCAGCCAGTACAATATCCTGTATTGCTTCGTTTTCTAGCCCCATTTGCAGCGCTAATTTGCGCGAAAAATCGGCCACGCGTCGCGAATGTCCGCCCAGATTGCCGGCGCGTAATTCCATTAAGTTGGAAAAAATCGCTACTGACGTGAGAAAGTTTTTCCGCAAATGCGCGTTCGATTTTTCCAGCTCATGCAGCACATTTTGCAAGGCTTGCGTGCGTTCCTGCACTTTCATCTCTAAGTTGGCGTTGAGTGATTTTAGTGCTGCATTTTGTTGCTGCGTCAGGGCTTCAAGTTGCTGTTTTTCTTCGGTTAATTTTTTGTTTTCGAGTGCGTGCTTAACCAGCAACAGCACTTCGTTGTCGTCCCATGGTTTGGCAATGTAGCGATAAATTTCGCCGCGATTGATTGCCGCTATGGTCGATTCAACATCGGCATATCCGGTGAGCAAAATGCGGATCGTGGCCGGCGATTGCAGCCTAACCTGTTCCAAAAATTGCGCGCCATCGACTTCGGGCATTCGCATATCAGACAACACCAAATCGACCGAATGCTGGGCTAACAAACGCAATCCAGCAGCTGCACTTTCCGCCGTCAGGATTTGATAATTTTGCCGCCTCAATAATCGTTGTAAGGCATTGAGAATATTGGGTTCGTCATCCACGCATAAGATAACGGCAGAAGCATTTTCAACAGCTGAAGTATTCATTTTTAGGTTTGTATCAAAAATAAGGGGGACATTTTGCGTCCGGTATAAAAATGACAAGGGTTTATTTTGTTTGCAACACCATCACGCCATCGGCTTCGATTAAAGCATTGCGCGGCAACGCCGCCACGCCCACCGCTGCGCGGGCGGGATACGGTTGCTGAAAATAGCTGGCCATGATTTCGTTTACTTTGGCGAATTGCCCCAAGTCAGTCAGGAAAATATTCAGTTTTACTACGTGTTGCAGGCTGCCGCCCGCCGCTTCCGTTACTGCGCGCATATTTTGAAACACGCGATGAATTTGCGCTTCAATGCCTTCAACCATTTGCATTGAGTCGGGATCGAGTCCGATCTGACCAGACAAATAAACTGTGTCGCTAACGCGAACCGCTTGTGAATACGTGCCAATCGCACTGGGGGCAGCGGGGGTTTGAATTATGATTTTATTTAACATACTAAGCTCCTGTTTTTAAAGTGAAAATAATGTTTTGGCGCGCGAAAGATGCCGTAAGCGCACTGGTTACCACGCTGCGGCGGGGTAAGGTCAATACGTTCGGTCGCCGTTTAAAAGAGTCGCGACCTTGTCACGCTGCCCTTGTCACGCCTGCCATGGAAGGGGAAAGCGCTGCGGGCAAGGATTTTGCAGGATAAACGCGTGCGCCGCTCAGGGCTTGCTGCCGCCGCTACAGCGCTCAATCCCAGATAAATCGCGTGCCGATTGCACGGCAATGAAGCCGGCTTGCTGCAATAAAGCACGGACGGCCGGCCCTTGCTCGTGGCCGTGTTCTAACCACAGTTTGCCCCCCGTAACCAAATACGCAGCGCTCTGTTGAATGAGGTGTCGAAGATCATCCAAACCCTCGCGACCGGAGACCAGTGCGCTGCGCGGTTCAAAGGGTAAATCGCCTTGTGATAAATGGGCATCTTGTTCGGCAATATACGGGGGATTGGACACAATCAGTTCAAAGTGTTGCCCGGCAAAAGCAGAAAACCAATGGCTTTCCAGCAGTTGCACATTGGATAACTGCATTCGCTGCGCATTGGCGCGTGCGACCGTCAGCGCGGCGCTCGATTGATCCGCTGCAAAAATCTGAGCGGCAGGACGGTGCCGTGCAATGGCTAAGGCGATTGCACCACTGCCGGTGCCGAGGTCTAAAACCCGATAGGGCACGTCAGCCGGAATCTGTTGCAACGCCAATTCAACCAGTAATTCGGTGTCGGCACGGGGAATTAAGGTGGCGGGGGTAACGCAGAAATTGAGCCCGAAAAATTCACGTTCTCCCAGCACGTAAGCCAGCGGCTCACCGCGCAAACGTCGCTGGAATAAATTATTGTAAGTATCTGATTCTATTGAATTTATTGGGTGTTCGGGATGCGTAAAAAAATACGCTCGATTCACGCCCAACACGCGTTGCCATAAGGCTTGCACCTGCAAGCGCGCGCTGCTTGCTTCTAGAGCTAACGCCGTCGCGAGCAGCGCGGTGTCGCGCACAAGGCGAGCGCCCAGTCTTTCGACAAGCTCGGAGCGTACGATGGGTTGAGCCGCTGGCGCGATTTGCGATTTCATGGACGCATCAGCGCTTCAATTTCGGTCACGGTTTTGGGGGCATCTTCGGTGAGCACTTCCTGTCCAGTAGCGGTGATCAGCACGTCGTCTTCGATGCGAATGCCGATATTCCATAAGGCCTGCGGCACGTTTTCCGCCGGGCGAATGTAACAGCCGGGTTCAACCGTGAGCGTCATGCCGGCTTGCAAAATGCGCCAGTCTTGCTCAATTTTATAGGCGCCGACATCATGCACATCTAGCCCCAACCAGTGTCCGGTGCGGTGCATATAGAACGCCTTGTAACTGCCGTTTTCAAGCACCGCATCAACGCTGCCTTGGCAACATTTTAGGTCGATCAAGCCTTGTGCCAACACGCGCAGTGCCGCTTCGTGCGGCGCATTCCAGCTCTGGCCAGGCAATGCGGCGGCGAGTGCGGCGCTTTGCGCTGCCAGCACCATTTCATACACGTCTTTTTGTGCAGGGCTAAATTTGCCGTTGATGGGAAAGGTGCGCGTAATGTCGGCGGCATAGCCTTGAAATTCACAACCGGCGTCAATCAACAATAAATCGCCGTCATTCAGGCGCGCGTTATTACCGACATAATGCAAGGTGCAGGCGTTCGCCCCGCCCGCCACAATGCTGGTATAAGCCGGTTGGCGCGCACCGTAGCGACAAAATTCGTGCAGAAATTCTGCCTCAATTTCGTATTCAAATAGCCCCGGACGGGTAAACCGCATGGCGCGGCGATGTGCGCCGGTGGAAATTTGCCCAGCGCGACGCAGTAACTCAATTTCGCTCGCGTCTTTAAATAAACGCAGTTCAGCGATATAATTGGTTATGTCCTTGATTATATTGGGATATTTTATTCCGCCACGCGCTTGTTCCTTTAGCTTTTTGCGTAAGCTCAGCAAACGCGCGTCCCACGCCGCATCGCTGCCCAGCGCGTAAAATAAACTGGGCTGGTTCGCCATTAATTCCAGCAATTTTTCGTCTAGTTGCGCAATCGGATAGGCGGCATCCACGGCAAACTGTTCGCGTGCTGCCGCAGGACCGTAGCGAAAACCATCCCAAATTTCGCGCTCTAGATTTTTCTCGCGACAGAACAAAATACTTTGCGGCGCCGCACCCGCGATTAACACCAACACCGCTTCCGGCTCGGCAAAACCGCTCAGGTAATAAAAATCGCTATCGAAACGATAATCATAATGCGCGTCCGCATTGCGACAGACTTCCGGCGCGGTGGCAATGAGGGCAATGCCTTGTTGCATGGCGTTTTGCAAGGCAGTTCGACGGGCGATGTAAGGCATCATTTTAGTTAAGCTCCTGATTTAATCGCACTAATCGTTCGGGTGTGCCCACGTCAGTCCACCGGCCAGTGTAATGTTCGCCGCTGACTTTATCGCGCGCAATTTGCTGGCGTAACAGTGGCGCAAGCGCGGCTTGAGTGCCGCGTGGAATGGCATTGAACAGCGCTGACTTGTATAAACCAATGCCGCTAAAAGTGAGCTTAGGCGCGCTTTCGCTTAAGCGGCCAGCTTGCAAGCCAAAGTCACCGAGCGGATGCTGCGCCGGATTGTTCACCAAACACAAATGCGCTAAATCGTCACTGCCGGCTAGCACCTGCGCTTGTTCGGTTAAATGGGCAAAATCATAATCGCAAAAAATATCGGCATTGATTACCGCAAAAACCGCTTGGTTGAGTAGCGGCAAGGCGTTGGCAATGCCGCCCGCCGTTTCCAAGGCGTCGGGTTCCGGCGAATAAACGATACGTGCGCCGAAGTGCAGACCGTTGCCTAAGGCGTGTTCGATTTGCTTGCCTAGATAGGCGTGGTTAATGACCAGATCGCAAATTCCGGCACGCACTAAATTTTCAATATGCCAAATAATCAAGGGCTTACCGCGCACTTGCAACAGGGGCTTGGGCGTGTGGTCGGTCAGCGGTCGCATCCGCTCGCCCCGTCCCGCCGCTAGAATCATTGCTTTCATTCCCACTCCTTCGCTCATTTCCATGCTCCCGCGCGGGAAGGCATATTCATCTTGGCGCACCCCAAAACTCACTATTCGGTCAGGCTGCGCCTGCCACCTGCTTAAGTGAAGTGGAAAATTGGTGTGCAGTCGGCAATTGCATTGCAAAAAGCTGAGGAAGGACTGATTGATTCCGTTCGTGTTGGGCTTTTCGCTAAGTTTAGGACTGCTATGTCAAGTCATAACGGGGAAGCTATCAAATAAATCAGGCGCTTATTCGGCGAGGCCGACATACACATTTTGCACGTCGTCATCGGCGTCAATCGCTTCTAAAAAAGCTTCCACTTCCTCGCGCTCAAGCTCGTTTGACAAGGTGACTGGATTTTTTGGGCGGAAACCAAGTTGCGCCGATAACACGGTAAAACCGTGTAGTGGCAAGGCTTTGCAGACTGCGTCCAAGTCAGTTACGTCGGTGATAAACAGCGTCGCACCTTCTTCTGCGGCTTCAAAATCTTGTGCGCCAGCTTCAATCGCGGCGAGCTCGGCATCTGCACTGGCCGTATTGGGCGAAGCTTCAATCAAGCCTTGATAATTAAAATCCCAAGACACGGAACCTTCCGCACCCAGCTGCCCTTTGCGGAACAGGACATTCATGCTGGATTTAGTGCGGTTGACGTTATCCGATAAACATTCAACGATGATCGGCACGCGGTGCGGTGCAAAACCTTCATATACCAGCCGTTCTAAATGCATACCGCCATCCAATAAGCCCGCGCCTTTTTTGATGGCACGATCTAAGGTTTCACGGGGCATCGAGGCTTTTTTCGCTTGTTCAACGACTAGGCGTAACCGGGAATTGCTTTCCGGGTCGGCGCCGCCTTTTGCCGCCACCATGATTTCTTTGGCCAGTTTGCCGAAAATTTTACCTTTGGCATTCGCCGCGATTTCTTTGTGCCTTGCTTTCCATTGTGCGCCCATGCTTTTCCTTATAATTTAAACGTTAATTTATTAAAATAGTCAATATAATCATGTACTTATATGCTTAAAGGAATGCGTTCGGCGAGTTCTCTGCTGAGCATCGCTAATCCTTCGTCAATAAAATTTTCAAACTGAAGGCCGGCGCGAAATAAGCCATAGTTGCCTAAAACGCAGTAAATAAGTTTGCCATTAACTTGAATGGTTTGTGGCGCTGCGCCGATTGTTTTCGGTGGAATCGTAAAAATCGCAGCGACAGTGGATTTAGTGGGCACAGTATTTTCCAACAGCGCGGTTCCGCCCCGAATGGAAATGTCTGCCAGATTGCCGTAGATCGTTTGAGTTTTGTTGTTGAGTGTCAGGTTAAGCGCGAGTTTCCATTTGACTAAATAGCGTTTGTTGACACGTTTTTCGTCGGGTACTTGGGGGCTCATAAAAGTGTTTGTGCGAAAGCGAATGGGTTAATTAGTCGGTGCTGCGTCTTCTTCATCGACAAAATCAGTGTGCGGTGGATTGCCGTCATAAACCCGATTGAGGCGCTGACCTAAGTAAAATTCACGCATAAAGGCATACGGATCGGATGCGGTTTCCAGCGCGGAGTCGAATTCAAATAAGCCGGCACGAAACTGAACTTTGTCAGTGAGGTAAAGCTGATTGCGCGCAGCTACATCAGGAATTTGCGGATAGACGCTAGTCAGTCCGTCGCCAATCAGCCCAATGCTGTCGCGCGCAGTGCTAGGGCCAAAAAACGGAATGACAATATAAGGGCCGCTGGACACACCCCAGTAGCCGAGTGTTTGCCCAAAATCTTCGTGATGTTTTTCTAGTCTGTCGGTGACATTGAATAAGCCAAGCAAGCCAAAAGTGCTGTTAAACAGTACGCGACTGCCATCGGATGCCGCTTGCCGAAACTTTAATTGCAACAAATCGTTGAGCGTTACGCCGACATCATCTAAGTTGGAAAAGAAGTTACTGAACATCATTTTGATCGGTTTGGGCAGAGCTGTGTCGTAGCCTTTGGCAACCGGCTTGAGTAAATAGTGATCAAACGTGGCGTTGAAGGCGTAGGTTTTGCGGTTCAGCGTTTCAAAGGGGTCTTCTGAATTGGCAGCAGGCGCGCTCGCGCATCCGCTCAGGCATAAAAAAATGAGGCTGAGAAAAAGGCGATGGATCAACATTAAGCCACCACGGGAATTGGCTTGCCTAAATCGGTGTTAAAAAATTCAAATTTGCCTTTTTTTCGATCGGCAAAATAGCGCTGTAAGGTGAATTTAACGGGACGAAAAGCCAGCGTGTCCCAAGGAATTTCTGCCTCTGCAAACAGGGCAACCTCTAAGCTTTCAACGCCAGGAGAAAAGTCTAGATCGAGCAAACGAGCGCGGTACAGCAAATGCACTTGGTTGATGTACGACAGATTGTGCATGGAATAAAGTTCGCCCATGGCAACGCGGGCATTGGCTTCTTCCAGCGTTTCCCGCGCGCCGGCTTCAGTGGTGGTTTCGCCATTTTCCATAAAGCCGGCGGGCAATGTCCATAAGCCGTGACGCGGCTCTATGGCGCGACGACACAGTAAGATGCGCCCATCTTGCCATTCCGGAATCGAGCCGACGATTAACTTGGGATTTTCATAATGAACCGTGGCGCATTCGGTGCAGACGAAGCGCGGTTTATGGTCATCTGGCAGCAAACGTAATTCAACGGGGCTGGCACATTCAGCGCAAAATTTCATAGCGAAGCTCCTGGGGGAACGGATGAACCTGCCGCCAAGGCAGGCAGCGCGAGTGCTTGGTCGGTAATGCTTGCTTTGTTTGCAAAATTTAAATCGAGAATGCGTTGAGCATCATTCTGCAAATCGTTTAAACCCAAGGCGCTATAGGCTTTTACCAACACGATTAAGGCTTCGCGCGTTGGGGAGGATTGCGGATAATCTTGCAAGACACCTTTGGCGCGATTCGCTGCCGCAATATACGCGCCGCGCCGCAAATAATAGTTGGCGACATGCACATCTGAAGCCGCCAAGGTGTTGATTAAATACTGCATTCGCAAAATAGCATCCGGCGCGTAACGGCTATTTGGATAGCGCGCCACCATTTCTTTGAACGCGTCAAATGCGTCACGCATCGATTTAGGATCGCGCTCGGAGGGGTCTTGTCTCGAGATTCGATTCAGCGTTCCGCCTAGATTTTCATCAAAGTTGAGTAAGCCTTTGAGGTAATAAACATAATCTAAATGGGGACTGTTTGGGTATTGCTTGATAAAACGCTCTAGGCCACTCAAGGAAGGCGCAGGCTCGCCCTGTTTATAATAAGCATAGGCAATTTCCAATTGCGCTTGTTGCGCATATTTTCCGTAAGGGTAGCGCGATTGCAATTTTTCAAATTTGCGGATGGCTTGCTCAAAATGATTATCTTCCATCGACTGCATGGCTTGTGCGTAAAACGCTTCGGCAGTGAAATTTGTATCATCGGGTGCTGTTTTGCACGCAACTAACGTAAGCAGCAAAAAAACGTATAAACTATAGCGCATGACTCAACCTTTAAAAAATTTCGGCAATTATAGCAAAGTTAATTCCGCTGACGCGCTGCCTGTTGTCCCTTTCCGTGCTGATTCTGAGATCGATTTCGAGCCCTTCACCGCGCCGAACAGGGCAGAAATCAGCGAATTTACGGTTCCCATTGCCGACGGTGGCTTGCGCTTAGACCAAGTTTTGGCAAAATTATTGCCGGAATATTCGCGCAGTCGGCTACAAGAATGGGTGGCACAAGGTCAAGTCACGGTCAACGGGGCGATAGCCATTTCCAAGCAAAAAGTGTGGGGCGGCGAATTGCTGAAAGTTACGCCGCAAAGCCATCCAACTGAACAAGCTTATTTATCCCAAGCCATTGATTTAAATGTGATTTATGAAGATGAAAGCATTTTTATCATTCATAAACCGGTCGGGTTGGTGGTGCATCCGGGTAATGGAAATTGGCAAGGCACCTTGTTAAACGGCTTGTTGCATTACGCACCCGAGCTGGCAGAAGTGCCGCGTGCTGGCATTGTGCATAGACTGGATAAAGACACCAGCGGACTGTTGGTGGTGGCGCGCACGGTGATTGCGCAAACCGCCTTGGTGCGACAATTGCAAGAACGCAGCGTGCAGCGCGAATATCTGGCGTTGGCGTATGGCGAAATGGAGCGCGGCGGTCGCGTCGATGCCGCGATTGACCGACATCCTTCGCAACGCACCAAAATGGCGGTGGTGGAAGGCGGCAAACCCGCCATTACGCATTATTCGATTGTGCAAACTTTCCCCGGTTGCACTTTGTTGCGCTGCAAACTGGAAACCGGACGCACCCACCAAATTCGCGTGCACATGGCGCACTTACGCCATCCGCTGGTTGGCGATTCGATTTACATCAAAGGCGCGCAAAAATGCCCACTGGCGATGCGCGACACTTTGCTGAATTTTCCGCGCCAAGCCTTACACGCCGAACGGCTGGGATTAGAACATCCCGACACCGGCGAATGGATGGAATGGCAAGTGGACATGCCGGATGATATGAAGAATTTGCTGAATAAAATCAGTAACATAGCGAACGGACTCTAAAAGCCAAGATTCCGTTGTTGCGGCGCAACACGTAGGGGGCAATAAGTGAAACGCATTGCACCGGATGTTTTCGTATCGCGTAAGGCGCAATGCCCGTTGGTTATTGCGCCTTACGCGGGTTACACTCGTTATGGCAGCGTTCTGGCAAGACGGAAGCCCTTGGTATAGAACCGCTCCGAAGCTTCCGAGGCTTTGAGTCGGTGGTCGGGAAGCTCCGCCCTGTGGAATATCTCGCTGGAGGTATATCCCCCGCCCCGCAGCACGCGCCAATCACCTTGGTTATTCGCTGGATCTTGCGTATATTTATCTTGCGTCCATTCTGACACGTTGCCGCTCATATCATATAACCCGTAAGCGTTAGCTCGTTTTTGTCCGACAGGATGCGGCTGATTGCCGCTGTTGCCGTCATGCCACGCGACGGCGTTGATGTCGTTGCTGCCACAATATTCGATCTTTGTTCCCCCATAACAAGCATACTTCCACTCCGCTTCTGTCGGTAAGCGGTATTGTTTCCCAGTCTGAGCATTTAGTTTTTGCAGAAACTCTTGAACGTCATACCAGTTCACATAGTTCACTGGGCAATTAGCGCAGCTGCTGCGAGGGTCGCTTGGATTGCTGCCCATTACCGTATGCCATTGCAATTGTGTGACTTCATATTTGCCCATTTCATAGTTTCCTCCGGGAATACGAATCATTTCAGGATTTGTACTCCCATAAAAGTTATCGGCCTGAGTATTAAAACTTAACAACAAAATAATGATGAATCTGGTCAATCTAAACATTTTTTTATCTCCTGAGTAAGTAAAAGTTATTGCGTAAATGGGAAACCAATTTGTGCAGCACACCACCACTGCCCTTCGTATTTATAAGGTGTTGGTGAAGAATTTGAAGCATGGGGAATTGTTAACTCAGCGGGAGTTGGTGCAGTGGAAAAAGCAATCGAGGGGTTTAGCGCCGCCAGAAAAAAACTGACGCAGGAAAAGACAGAAAGTGCGGTATTTTTAAACGAACGACGAGTTAATTGCGGTGCGGTTATCCATAAATTTCCCTTTAATTAACGGTTATGCAACGGATAATGCTTTCTGCGAAATGCTGAAACCAAACCTTGCGCCAGTCGTATTTTCTGGGAAATTCGCCGTCAGCCTTCACCATCTGTGCGGTGATATGTACTCCGGGGTAAATTTGCAAGCGGGCGAATATTAGTCGAGGTTTTCGAACGATGTTAAGGTAAGCAAGCTTGTCCTTTTTGCGTTGATTGGATATACTTTTCAATCGTTGTATATCTGACCATTTAAGGAGCAAATCATGCAAGTGGCGAAATGGGGGAATTCGTTGGCGGTTAGGTTGCCAGCCACGTTGGTACAAGCCTTGGATTTAAAAGAAGGTGAAGAAATCGCACTGCATGCTGTTGATAGTCGCACTTTCGAAGTGTCTAAAAAGCCGGAAACTCAAGTCTTACTCGCTCGCTTACGTCAGTTTCGCGGACGCTTGCCTGCCGATTTTCATTTTGACCGTTTGGAAGCGAATAGTCAGGATGAGTTTAAGTGAGTCGCACTTTTGTTGATAGCAATGTGATTTTATATTTGCTCTCTGCCGACTCTGCCAAGGCAGACCGTGCCGAGTTTATTCTGAATCAGGGCGCAATCATCAGTGTGCAAGTGCTGAATGAAATCACGTCTGTTTGTTTGCGGAAGTTAAAAATGCCTTGGGAAGAAATTGATGCGCTACTACTGGCCGTCAAAGCGACTTGCGAGGTGATGCCATTGACTTTAAGCTCGCACGAAAAAGCCGAACAACTTAGCAAGCGTTATTCACTGTCTTTTTATGATGCGCATATCTGCGCGGCGGCGGCGCTGTCGGGTGCAGAAAACTTGCTTTCTGAAGACATGCAAGATGGCATCGATATTGATGGTGTAGTAATCTGCAATCCATTTAATAATACAATATAATCAATGGGTTATACTAAATTTATTCATCCAAACTGGTCTGCGCCACCATCGGTGCGTGCTGTGCAAACTACGCGTCTGGGAGGTGTGAGTGACGCGCCGTTTGCCAGTTTTAATCTGGCGCAACACGTTGGCGATGCGGCGAAATCTGTCACGCAAAATCGGCAACTTCTCGCCCAAAATCTACCGACAGCACCGTGCTGGCTCAACCAAATTCATAGCAATATCGCGGTCAAGGCCACCCCGCAACGCCAAGATGCGGATGCCAGCTTTACTCGGCAACGTGGTGTGGTGTGTGCCGTGATGACGGCGGATTGCCTGCCCATTTTGTTGTGCGACCAAGCGGGTAGCGTTGTCGCCGCTATTCATGCGGGTTGGAAAGGGTTGGCGGCGGGCATTATCGAAGCTACCGTGCGGGCGATGGAGGTTGAGCCCGCGCAAATGTTGGCATGGCTCGGCCCGGCGATTGGGCAAGCCGCGTTTGAAGTCGGCGGAGAAGTACGTGATATTTTTATCGCCCAGCACGCGCAAGCCAGTGCAGCATTTATGCCGAACGCGCAGGGAAAATGGCAGGCGGATATTTATTTGCTGGCGCACCAACGCCTGAATGCGCTAGGCATCACTCACGTTTCGGGTGGCGATCTGTGTACTTTTCAGGATAAAAATCGCTTTTATTCTTACCGCCGTGACGGCGTCACTGGGCGTATGGCCTCACTGATTTGGCTGGAATAAACTGCGCCTCATATGCTGTGGGGTGGAAGTTGACTTCTAGGAGGCTGTTGGACTCAGGGCAGCGCTAAAAATTAAATTGATTTCGCGGTGTTGCGATGCTGACAAAATGACGCCTTAGCTAGCTGGATTGAGAGCGTGTCCTAATTTTTTGCGCGCGCTTTACCGAGCTTTAAAATTGAATTTTTAGGCTCTATGTGATTTGTAGTGGGTAATGAGATAATCGGTAGATGAATAG
>JAVHQT010000044.1:0-15082 GCA_036171275.1 Gallionellaceae bacterium
GCCGTCCGGACGGAGCAGCACAATCAAAGAAATCGTCACTTACGACGGCCATTTGCAACACGCTTATGCGCCACAATCGGTCACCTTAACCTTGACGGATGAAATTGACATTTCACGCGGTGACATGTTTGTTAAAACAGAAAACAAACCCACCGTCTCCAAAGAATTTGATGCCACTTTGTGCTGGTTGGCCGAATCACCCTTGGATTTGAATCGCAAATACATCATCAAACACAACACCCGCGTAGTGAAATGTGTGTTCTCCAAACTCGCCTACCGTGTGGATGTCAACACGCTGGCACATCACGACGCTAACTCATTGAATATGAACGATATTGCCCATGTCTCATTAAAAGTTCAGCAACCGTTGGTGTTTGACAGCTACCAACGTAATCGTGGCACAGGCAGTTTTATCGTCATCGACGAAGCGAGTAATAATACAGTTGCAGCGGGCATGATTAAGACTGATAAGCCTTGAGTTTAGGCTAATTTAAGAATGCAAATCTAGGGGCGGATTCAAGGCTAAGGCTGTGCGAAAAAATATCACGGCTTCACTCCACCAAGTTGCTAAGAATCAAAAGATCATTCGGATTTAGCCGTCACCCCGTTATGAACAAACGCAAACAGCACTGCGACAAAAAATCCCACTAAGAATGCCAGTGCCATAATCAATTGTTTTTTAGGTGATACAGGACCTTCAGAAATGTAAACCTCATCAACGACGCGAGTTGTATAAGTGCGAGAGGGTGTTAACTGTTCTTCCAAAGCTAATTTGCTTTGAATCATTAAGCGCAACTCCGCTGATTTATCTTTCAACAAGGTCGCGGATAAGGTTGCATCAAACGCATTCCAATTATGTGAATCAAATAATTTTTTTCTAAGTAAATCAGTTTCTGCCGTGGCTTTTTGGATATCTTCGGACAATAACTGCAGCTGCTTTTTATTTTTATCAATCGATGCCTGCATCATTACAAGATGCATTTTTTGCAAATTCAGAATCGCGCCTTGAATCAACTTATTTGTCAACTCCGGTGATGGACCTCTGAGTTTGATTTCAACCAACTCGGCGCCTTTGATTTGAGTCGCTTTTAACGTTCCATAAAAAGCTTTTGCCTCATTAAATTCTTCTGGTTTAAATACACCTGAATTGATAGATCCTTTTGCAAAGGAGGGAAGCATCATCCGTGTGACCACGTTGGTCACCGGTTCGACTAATGCTTGTGAGGCTTGTGAGGCTTGTGAGGCTTGTGAGGCTTGTGAGGTTTGTGAGGTTTGTGAGGTTTGTCCTACTTTGCCAATTTCCAAAACAGCAGAGGCCTCCCAAGTGGGATTGATAACAAAATAGACGATTAAAGCTGATAAAATTGTTGCCACAACAGGCAACCCGATAAGTAATCTTTTGTAACGTTTCAAAACATTAAACAGATCAAGCAGATTTATTTCGTCACTACGATTTTCTTCATTCATTATTGTCTCAATATAATTCGATTAAAAATTTTTGCCGCCCTATTTGGGGCTATTGCTACAAAAATAGCGGCATTAACCACATGGCCGATTTTACCATGTTAAGAATAGAGTTAGCCAAACTTGGTTATTCTGAGGCGTTTCGCTTCACGCATTGCTTGCTGCCTCGTCAACCCAAAGCCGAATGGCTGTGAACTTTTGCGGCGTTGCAACTTGCAGTATGTCATGCTCCGTCACGTTCGAGCAACGATTCAAAAAAGGATTAAGTAAACTATAAAAATAACATTGAATATTCATTTTACATCTAAGTATATGATTATAAAGGGTTTTTTTAATTGTAAAAACAAGATAAGGGACGTATAATTCCAATCACGCTCAACAAATCAACGATGAATTTTTTAAATCTGAGTACAATAATTTTAAGTTTCTTTCCTGATAACTGATTAGACCATGAAAATAAGCATCATTATTCTTAGCTACAACGACTACTCAGGCACAACCGGGCCCTGCTTAAGCTCTTTGTACAATGACCCATCATGCAAAACATGGGACATCATTGTTGTCGATAATGCCTCCCCTGATGCGGTCACACAAGCATCCCTACAAAATGCACAGGCACAATATCCCGCAGTTCGCTTTGTGTTTAACCCCAACAATATAGGCTACGCTGCGGGAAATAATGTCGGCATTCGTCAGGCTACGGGGGATGTTGTTATCTTGCTCAATAGCGACACGCAAGTACCCGTCGGTATGACGGAGAGACTGGCCGCTCATTTCCTGAGCAATCCACAACTAGGTATGGTTGGTCCTGTTACAAACGCAGCAGGTAATGAGCAAGCCATCTTCGCCCCTGCTGAATCAATTGAAGGCAAAATAGAACAAGGATTACGTTATGCAAATAGCGGAAGTAATGAGCTCCTTACTTGTTACCGAATGGACTTCCACTGTGTTGCCATCGCTCGTCAAGTAATCAATAAAGTTGGGTTACTTGATGAAGAATTTGGACGTGGTTATTACGAAGATTTTGACTACTCGTTGCGAGTTAAACAGGCCGGTTTTAATCTGCGCGTTGCGGAAGATGTCTTTATCTATCATCGAGGGAGCGCTAGTTTTAGTAAGCTTCCACGCGAAACTAAAGAGCTGATGAAGCGCAATAAAAAAAGAATGATTAGCAAACATGGCTCGCAAGTTTCTTTCCTGCACTTGAGAGATGGCAATCTTGCTATCTTGAAGCAATATTCTGAATTGAAAAATTCAGGAGCCCGTATTTCTGACTATCGTATTCAAATTCGCTTCGAGTTCGCACTTAAAAACCAGCCCAGAAGTTTCTTCAAAAAGTGGCGATATCTTAATCGTGTTAAAAAAATCGCACAGTCTTTAAACGTAAATATCGATCTTTGATTACACGCCTCGCGCCTATATGACCAATAAGACCTTAGTCATCTACCACTACTATGAAAAAGATTGCACTTACATAGAAAATTTTTTTCATTTTTTGCGATTCGGATACTCATCGGCAAATCACTACATCGTCGTTATTTCAGGAGAGTACTCAATTGCCTTGCCCACATTAACAAATCTTACCTACTTATTTGCCGAGAACAAAAACAATGACTATGGCGGCCATTCCTTTGCAGTCAAAACAGTGGCGAATCTTGAGTCATACGACTTTTTTATATTCATCAACTCTTCGGTCAGAGGGCCTTACTTACCTAGTTACGTAAGCGAAAATTGGACGAATTGCTTTACGCAATTTTTGAAAGGTGATGTCGGATTAGTGGGTTCGGCAATCAACATTCTTCCTGCGACAACTTTACTTTCAAATCTCTACCAAGAAAAATATGGTGGTCACTGTCCATTCTCTCATGTGCAGACAATGGCATACGGGATGCCAAAGAAAACCTTGCGCTACCTGTTGGAGAATGAATTTTACGATATAGATCGTCGCTTAGCTAAGGACGAAGTTATTAGAGATTATGAGATCCGGCTTTCTCAAGAAGTGATTGCTGCTGGCTGGAATTTAAAATGCTTATTGCCTGAATACAACTCAATCGACTATCGAAAACTACATGCAGATATCAATCGCACGTCAGACAAAGGAGACGCCACTTGTAGCTTCTCTTATTTTGGACGCACTGCACATCCTTATGAAACCATGTTTGTAAAAACAAACAGAGAATTATTTACCGAGCAATACCTAAACAGGCTGGCATATTCATTACTCAGCAATATTCCGCCACCCGATGAGCTAAACGACAATTTTTCATACTTGCGATATTTAGATAAGCTGAATCTTGCAACAACCGCCACTGACCGTATCAGACTTGTCGTACCAAAACCGAATCTCAAACTTATACCAAAACCTCTACGCCCATTATTTTTAGCCTTAGGGAAATTGCTGAATTAAGCCAACTTAATACGCCATTCTTGCAATGCTGTGACGACTAGAACAACCATTGACCACTAATTCAATCGGTATTTAAATACCACACACTGATTTCCTTAGCTTCTGGATGTTTACTTGCTCAAGTTAGTACCCGTGATGCACAACTGAAGCAAGCTCAATTAATTATTTTCACAACCCGAACATTCTAGTTTTATTTTGGTTTTAGAGCTATTTATCTAGGCGTACACCAAAATAAATTAGGCAAAATGAGATCACTACTTATTTGCCTTCACCAACCGCCAGCGATTAAATTTTAAAATGCTTTTCTTCGATGCTAGCGGGTGGTTTTCAGCAGTAAATATTTTTTCAAAGAACTGGATCAACTTATCTTCTTCAAATAGTGGATTAGACTGCCCCTCTTTGATCCAAGGCTTGCTCATCATTTCAATATATTTGTCGTCGTCTTGATCTAGTTCAATGACCTTTTCAATCAGCGCCTGTTCAGATTGATAATTTACGAGATTGAGAAAACTCTCAGAATTAAAATTTGTATTCACCAGTGGGTCACCCCAGTAAATTGGGATTGTATTGGCTTGCATCGCATTGACTAATTTCTCCGAGGTATATCCAGGCCGTGCGTTATTTTCAAAACAAATATGAAACTTATATGATTTTAAAAATTCAATTTTCTTGTCATAGCCCCAAGGCAGAGGGCCTCCAATATTATTAAGCCCCCTACCCGCCGAATCTACATGCTTATATTTGGAAAGCTTATAAAAAAAATCAGTCCTTTTTTTCACCGAACTATCAGAGTAACCCACAATAAATGCACAAAATTTTGTTTTGGATTGAAGTATGTCTCTTGCTTCGCCAGTTTTTTTGGACAAAGACTCTTGTTCCGTCATCGCGACATAATTCGGCAGCCGATAGTGCCTAGGGTTATCTATAAAATCAAAAGAAAGGGCATAGTCGCATGCATTAAAGTCAGGCGCCCAGCATTCTTCGGTATAATAAATCTTCACCCCGCTATGCAAACGGTGAATATGTCCATAGTTAGAATAGATAACGAAGTCTGGTTTGTCACAAATATTGATTGTGAAATTCTTTGAAAGAAGCTTCACAAAATAATTGTCAGTTTTTGAGAAGCTCGCAGGGAAATCACAAAAATCTAGACTGATTGCTTTTTTCATAACAGATTTGCAGAAAATATATTTATGGGTGGAATATAACACGACATAATTATCCGATGATTTACGATTATCATTACCAAAGCATAAAAATAGCACTTCCAATCATGATAGAAAATGTAACCCTGATCACCCACTTTAGGATTAACCATGACAGATTGTCAAAACCCGCCAGATTCATACTATCAAAATGAACGCCGTGATTTAATGCCGCACATTCCACGTTTAGGAACTAAATTGCTGGAAATCGGTTGTGGCGAAGGTCCTTTTGCATTCATGCTTAAACGCGAGTGTGGCTATACTGAAGCCTGGGGCATGGAGTTCAATGAGAAGGTGGCTAAGGTTGCCTCAACGAAATTAGACCGCGTCATTGTCGGTGATGTAGCAAAGACCTTAGATGAACTACCGGATGGTTACTTCGACCTAGTGGTTATGAACGATGTAATTGAACACCTGATTTGGCCAGAGGAATTACTTAGAAGACTGAGAACTAAGCTCAGTCCAAAGGCAAATATATTCTGCTCTATTCCCAATATTCGACAATATCGAATACTCTGGAATCTCATTCAGCATCAAGATTTTGAATATACCGACCAAGGAACATTAGATCGTACCCATCTACGTTTTTTTACCCGAAGGACTATCCTTTCGATGCTTGAAAGAGCTGGCTATGAAACGATTTCAATTGAAGGATGTTGTGGGACTTCAAAAAGCTGGAAATTTAAGATACTCAATGCGCTAACACTTTGGCGCGGCGGGGATATGCAACATTCTCATTTTTATGTTCTGGCAAAATCTATCAAATAACGTTGATAATTAAGCGTACCGCCATGCAAGTATCACTCTCGGAATCAGACAAGCCCTACTGGCTCATTCTCTCTCACAGCTTTAACCAAGACGGTCAGGCATCTAGCCTCACCATTACGGATAAGCTGCCTTATATTTTAGAGCGTGGCATCGACATTGCCGTGCTGAGTGGGGTAATGGGCACGCATGACAATCGCTTCACTCATTTGCAATTATTGCCGTGGGGGCCGAGTGGCTTTGGTTTTGATCTGCGTCAACTGATGCGTCAGCACTGGGGGCGTGATTGGCGCTATCAATTGGTCAGTTTTGTTCTGTCATTATTTTTATTTCCATTTGTTGTCATCGAACAGTTAGTGTTTGGCCTGCAAGGCCAAGCCTCTTGGGCATTTCCAGCTGTGATTCGTGCGTTACTTTTGATTCGCCAGCGCCGTCCTACCGTCATCTATTCCACTGGGGGCGCGTACTCAGCGCACCTCGCTGGTTTTTGGTTAAAAAAATTAACGGGCATTACTTGGATTGCTGAGGTGCACGACCCCATGGTGGTTGCGGGCAGCGAACAAAATCGGAATGCGCGGATGGTTGAAAAGCTTGAAGCCGCCATTTGTCGAGACGCAGATTTAGCATGGTGGTTCACCGAAGAGGCGCTCAGTAGTGCGCGCAAAAGGCATCCAGAATTAGGGCATCGCGGCGTGGTCATTTTGCCTGGCGTGGAGAAATTACCTAGCAATGCGATTTATCAAAGAACCGATCACATGGTGATTGCTCATTTTGGTTTGCTCTCCGATTCGCGTTCGATGTTGCCTGTTGTGCACGCTGTCGCAAAGTTAATTGAGCAAAAACCAGAAGCACGATCTACCTTGCGAGTTCACGTTTATGGCAGCGCGATTGATGGCAAAGCTAAGGCAGAAATTGAGCGTTTAGATTTAAACGAACTGTTTATTTGCTTTGGTCGTTTGGAGTATTCGCCCGTCACTGGAAAAACAGGACGCGAGCAGGTGATTGACCGAATGTATCAGGCAGATTGCCTTTTGTTATTGCACGGCAATTTTGAGGCGTGTCGTGAATATATCCCGTCGAAGTTTTATGAATATCTGTGGGCGGGGCGGCCCATTATAGCGCTCACTCATTTAAATCCTCAGCTTGACCAAATGCTGTCAGATCGAAAAAGCTATCTTGCCGCAGTGGGGCGGCCTGAGGAAGTCGTCAACGCCCTTGCCACGGCTCACGCTGATTGGTTGCAAGACTGTCTTCGCTTACCCTCTTTGCCAGCAATTAGCGTCAAGCAATCTGTTGATAACATATTGATTAAATTAACAAATTAAATTAACAAATTAAATTAAGGAGTCTTATGTTCAGTATTATTATTCCCACTTGGAACAACTTACCCTTTCTAAAAATATGCGTCGAAAGCTTGCGTCAATATTCGGCTGTCGATCACGAAATTATTATTCATGTGAACGACGGTTCTGACGGCACGCTGGAGTGGGTAAAGGCAGAAGGCTTGAAATACAGCCATACCGAAAATAATGTTGGCGTGTGCATGTCGGTCAATAATTTAGTGGATCTGGCCAGTCATGATTGGGTGCTTTATTTAAACGATGATATGGTTGCCTGCCCTGGCTGGGATAGTGCGTTTAGCAATGCCATCGCCTCGACCGAGACTGATTTAGCGTTATTTTTCTCTACGCTTATTCAACCCAAAATTGGCAAAAATATTCACATGGTTGAACATGATTTTGGTTCAACACCCGAGACGTTTGATGCGGCAGGCTTGCTTAAACATCATCTCGACGAGGTTCGTGAAGATGCTGAAGGCGCCGCTTCGCAACCCACTTTATTTCATCGTAAATGGTGGCAAGCTGTTGGTGGCTACAGCCTAGAATTTAGCCCCGGCATGAGTAGCGATGATGACTTGCTGATGAAATTTTGGATCGTCGGCTGTCGGCATTTTCGCGTCGTCGGCGCCAGTCGCTTTTATCACTTCGTCTGCAAAAGTACCGGACGACTCAAGCACACCAAAGGGGGGCGTGTCTTTGTGATGAAATGGGGAATTACCCAAGGTGAATTTTATAAAATCTACATGGCTGCTTTAAGCGAAACACCCTCTTCAGAATTGCTGGCGCGACACGCAAAGCTATTTCCACGTGCGACCTTGAGAGGGAAATTACGCCGCGCAGGATATGGTCTTTTTTGCGACTATCCGCTAAAAGGCATTGAAGAATGGGATGCGATTTCAGGGCAAAGTCTCTGGCAGAATAGCAAGTGAACCGCGATAAACGTAAAGTGAATTAAGTTTGAAGCCTGCGGTTAAAAATGAGCAGGTAATCAATAAAATTAAACGTCAGATTTTTTTCAAGCAACTTCCAATGTTAAAGAAGCGCGCATTAGAAGCAACTCGCAGCCAGAAACCCTCCAATGAAATTGGACAAGCGGGGCGTATTCATCTGAGCCAAGTGGGGTTATGGAATGAGTAACGGCAAGCGCAGGCATCCGGCCTACTGGAAGTCAAGCAAGAACCGAAGCCGCTCGATCCCATGGTTAGTTCAGAGCGTCTTTAATTCCGAAATTGGACACCTTAAATGGAGTTGGGCTGGCTTAAAAAGCCTTTTGCTTGGCGTAGGAAATGGGTAAGTGTCAGCGCCACCTTGCTGCTGAGCCAAGGCAATTTTTTCTCTTAAATTCATTTTTAAATCAACAGGTTAAGGTTATTACATAAATAACAGATAGGAGGGATATTCGCGCATAATATTGGCAAGGCGTGGCTGTTTAGCGATACGCCCGCAGGTGTCCATGTCAATGCGATTATCTTTTTGTTGGTGGTGTCGCCAAAGTAAACGTCATAGAGCCCTAACTATGGTTGCGCCCTGTGATTGAGCATTTACCCTCCGCTTAATTCAATCGACGGAAAATATTGATCAGTTGTTGTCATGGAATTTCCATGCGGTTACTGTACTTAAAAAACAGCAAGGAACTAGAAGGGAGTTGGATGAACGGTTACGTTTTATCTATCTTCATTTCCCTGTTTTGTTGTAAGATTTCGACGATTCGTTCCATTCTAAAATCAACACCAAGAGGTTCGCATGCCAACGCCAGAAATCACCCGCCACACTTTAGTCCTAACCGAAGATATGACAATTTATAATGCGGCGCTGCAAAAGCAACAACTGCTTGCCGCGCTCAACACCTGCGATGAATTAAATTTAGATTTACAGCAAATCGGTGAAATGGATACTGCTGGATTCCAAGTGTTGATGCTGACTAAACGAGAGGCGGTTGCAGCCGGCAAAACAATGCGCTTAACTGCACACAGTAAAGCCGTTACCGAAATGTTGGATTTGTATAACATGGCGAGCTACTTTGGTGACCCAATCTGGTTAGCGCACTAAAAACGAGCGCAACGCTGATTCATTCTGTTCGGAGTGAGTCAGCCGATAAACCTAGGAGATCCTTGTCGAAACATGGCGGGATAAGTGCAAACAAATCAAACGGTTAAATCAACTTTCAGCAAAGTTCTTCTCGGACGTTGGAATAGCGAATAGGAGACTGGTTAAAGGGCGATTTTAACTGCCCGAATCTGAGAAATTTGAATTGATTAGGCTTAACACGGCACGCTACTATCAGTCGAAAAGTATAGGGAAAACGGTTAAGTGATAACCGTAAATTTATCAATGTAATCAAGGGGGTACGTATGGATCCTATTCAACAAGCGTTTGTAATTGAAAGTCGTGAGCTGCTTCAGTCCATGGAAACAAATCTGTTACACATGGAAACGAATGGTGGCGACACAGAATGTATCAATGCGATTTTTCGAGCCGCGCATACCATCAAAGGCGGTGCTGGAGTCATTGAATGTCAATTTATTGTTGAGTTCACCCATGTTTTAGAAAACGTCTTGGACGAAATGCGTTCCGGTGGAATTTCATCGAGTGGCGAATTGGTTGAGCTGCTGCTAGCGTGCGCTGATCATGAAAGTGCTTTACTGCGGTGTGTTGAAGCTGAAAGCGAACCCGATGAAGAAGTGAATAAAAACAGTTTGCTGCTTAAAAACAAGCTGCAGCATTATTTGGGAAAGCCTGAAACCGCCGCAGCTAAAGAAATTGTCCTCAGTGAGCCTAACGTTCATGTCAGTGGTGGCGGCGAAATGGAAACCGACAATTGGCATATTTCTTTGCGCTTCGGTACGGACGTGTTGCGCAAAGGCATGGATCCCACCTCATTTATTCGCTATTTGATGGAGTTGGGGCAAATTATCCATTTGGTGACGCTGCCTGATGCCATGCCAGCAGCCGAGGAAATGGATGCGGAATCTTGTTATCTTGGCTTTGAAATTTCCTATCAATCAACCGCAGATAAGGCGAAAATCGAAAGTGTATTTGATTTTGTGCGCGATGATTGCGTGGTTCATATTTGGCCACCACACAGTAAATTGGTTGATTTTATTAGTAGCATCGAACACTTGCCTGAAGACTCGATGCGCTTGGGCGAAATTTTGATGCGCTGCGGGGCGTTGACGCAAACGGAATTGGACTTGGCGCTGAATGCACAATCGGGTCAAGGGAAAATTCAACTGGCTGATCAGCCAAAGATTGGCGATGTGTTAGTCAACCAAGGCGCGGTCACCGCTGAAGTCGTTGCGGCAGCCGCCAATAAGCAAGGCAAAGTGGCGGAGAAGAAATCCTTAGAATCACAACTGATTCGGGTGCAAGCTAACAAATTAGATCAACTCATTGATTTAGTTGGAGAAATGGTGATAGCCAGTGCGGGTGCCAATATGCTAGCGCGTCGCAGTGGTGAAACCGCTTTAGCTGAATCGACTTCGGTGATTACGATGCTGGTAGAGCAAATTCGTGACAGTGCTTTGCAATTGCGCATGGTGCAAATTGGTGAAACGTTTAACCGTTTTCAGCGTGTGGTACGAGATACCAGCCACGAATTGGGCAAAGAAATTGAGTTGGTGATTAGTGGTAGCGAGGCGGAATTAGATAAATCGGTGGTTGAAAAACTGGGCGATCCGCTGATGCACTTGGTACGCAATGCGCTAGACCACGGTATTGAAGCGCCTGACATTCGGGTCAGCAAAGGCAAGCCGGCGCGCGGAACTTTAAAATTAAATGCTTATCACGAGTCTGGCAATATCGCGATTGAGATTACTGATGATGGAGCCGGCATGAATCGGCAAAAGATTCTTAAAAAGGCAATCGAACGCGAGTTGATTAGCCCAACGCAAACCTTGTCCGATAGCGAAGCATTTGCCTTGATTTTTGAACCAGGCTTTTCGACAGCAGAGAAAATCACCAATATTTCTGGGCGCGGTGTCGGCTTGGATGTGGTCAAGCGCAATATCACTGCCTTAAGAGGTATGGTTGAAGTCGAAAGTCGTGAAGGAGAGGGCTCAACTTTCCGGATTCGCTTGCCGCTCACACTGGCGATTATCGACGGTTTCTTAGTCGGCGTTGGTAAAGCGTCTTACGTCATTCCCTTGGGAGCGGTGATTGAATGTATTGAATTATCAGAGCAAGAACGGCATGACACGCAAAGCCGGCAATACATTAACTTGCGTGGCGAAGTGCTTCCTTTTGTGCGTTTGCGTGAGCAATTTGAAATTGACCAAGTTGGCGGAAAACGTGAAAACATTGTCGTCGTGCAATATGCGGGGCAAAAAATCGGGTTAGTCGTCGATGAATTGATGGGTGAGTTTCAAACTGTGATTAAGCCGCTAGGCACAATCTTCAAGCATATCAAAGGGATAGGCGGCTCGACAATTTTAGGTACCGGAGAAGTCGCGCTTATTTTGGATGTGCAATCCTTGGTCGCCTTGGCAACCGTACAGCAAAATAAAGCGCACTCCACGGAATTGGCGCGTGCCTAAAATAAGTCATTTTTCTTAATTAAATCATATAGTTAACGAATTTTGGTTTCGGTCAAAATTCGTTTTCATCTTTTTATCTTTTCAGCCGTTAAATAATGAGTAATCAAATTACCCAAACCGAATTTCAACAGCTCAGCAAAATCATTTATGACATTGCTGGCATCGTTTTAAATGATTCAAAAAAAATTTTATTGACTGGACGTTTAGGTAAGCGCCTGGATGCCTTGGGCTTGGCAACTTATACGCAATATATTAAACATATTAAAAATCAGGCGAATGAACAAGAATTAAGATTTATGGTGGATTTGCTGACCACCAATGAAACCTATTTTTTCCGTGAACCGCAACATTTTGAATATCTCAAAAACACGATCTTGCCGACTATAAAAGCGGACGCGCCTTTTCGAGTGTGGAGTGCTGCGGCATCCACTGGGGCTGAGGCTTACACCATTGCGATGGTGGTGGCGGATAAATTAGGGCTAGACCGCGATTGGGAGATTTATGGCACGGACATTAGTCATTCGGTGCTAGAACTGGCGCGCCGAGGATTGTACCGAATGGATGATAAAAGCAAAATTTCCCCCGAATATTTGAAAAAATATTGTTTAAAAGGGGTGCGCGAACAAGCCGGTTATTTGTTGATGGATAGCCGCTTGCGCCAACATATGCGGTTTGAACAGATGAATTTGAATGTAGAAAAACTGCGCAAGCCGGGCGAATTTGATGTTATTTTTTTGCGTAACATGTTGATTTATTTTGATCTTCCTACCAAAAAGCGCGTGGTCGAAAACCTGATTCCTGCTTTAAAGCCACACGGATATTTTATTGTCGGGCATGCAGAAACGCTCAATGGCGTGACCAATTTATTGACGCAAACCAAACCGACTGTTTACCGTCGCTAATGTCTCAATAACCCATGCAAGAAGTGTATTTACAACCAGGCGATTTTTGTTTTGGCGAAAATCAGCTACGGATTACCACGGTATTAGGTTCGTGTATTTCCATTATTTTGTGGCATCGCAGGTTGGCGCATGGGGGTATGTGCCATTTTATGTTGCCTTCCGCCCTTAAACCTAGCCTAAAGTTAAACGGCAAATATGCCGATGAAGCCCTTGATTTGTTTATGTTGGAATTAAAAAAACGTCACACTGTACCCGCCAATTATCGCGTGTATTTGTATGGCGGCGGCAAGATGTTTGCAACCGAAAAATGTGCGCAAGATATTGGCAGCCAAAATATTGCTAAGGCGCATCAGTTATTGCAGCAGTTTGGCTTTACGGTTGACGACGAACACGTTGGTGATTTTGGACGGCGCAGAATCGCTTTTGATGTGTGGAGTGGCGCAGTGCGCATCACGCACGTCGATCATCGTGCTTAAAGATGTTCGTCATACCGACGTAGATCGGTATCCTGTGTTCTTATTGAAACGGCATTTTAATTTTTGCTGGATTCCGGCCTACGCCGGAATGACGACATGGAAAATTTTACGGCACTTTAATAAAGTTAAATAAAATCATATAGTTACATTAAATCGGAAAAATAGCCATGAGCGTGATTAAAGTGTTGATAGTAGATGACTCAGCTGTGGTCAGAGAAGTCATTCGAGAAGTGCTTGCCGCCGCGCCCGGCATTGAAGTGATTGGCACGGCGATGGATCCGTTATTCGCAATGGAAAAAATGAAGACGCAATGGCCGGATGTGATTGTGCTGGACATTGAAATGCCGCGCATGGATGGCTTATCGTTTCTGAATAAAATTATGGCAGAACGTCCAACGCCGGTGGTGATTTGCTCAACGCTGACCGAAAAAGGCGCGCGGGTGACCATGGATGCCTTGGCGGCAGGCGCAACCAGCATTATTACCAAGCCTAAAATGGCGGTTAAAAAGTTTTTACAGCAAGATGCGTCCAACGATTTGGTGGAGGCGGTGAGGGCTGCGGCACGATCAAAAGTGCGCCGTTTGGTGGCACAACCTAAATCGTTATTCAATCCTAAACTGAATGCGGATGCGGTTTTGCCCCCGCCCATGGCCGCAAATTTGTCGAGTACCACGGAACAAATTGTCGCGATTGGCACGTCAACCGGCGGCACACAAGCCTTGGAAGTGGTGCTGACGGCCTTGCCGCGTTTGTGTGCTGGCATCGTGATTGTGCAACATATGCCCGAAAAATTTACCGAAGCTTTTGCGCAACGCTTAAATAGCTTGTGTCAGATTGAAGTGCTGGAAGCCAAAAATAATGATCGCGTCATTCCCGGCAGGGCGTTAATTGCGCCGGGTGGAAAACACATGATGGTCAAACGCAATGGCGCGCAGTACCACGTCGAGGTGATTGATGGGCCGTTGGTGAATCGGCATCGTCCTTCCGTAGATGTGCTTTTTCGCTCGGTGGCCATATGCGCGGGTAAAAATGCACTGGGCGTTATCATGACCGGCATGGGTGATGATGGTGCGCGCGGCTTAAAAGAAATGCGCGAGGCAGGTGCGCATACGATTGGCGAAAATGAAGAAAGTTGTGTGGTGTATGGTATGCCGGGCGAAGCAATGAAGCTGGGCGCGACTTGCGAAGAAATGAATCTACAGCAGATTTCGGTAAAAATTCGCAGTGTTTCCGCAACCATTTCAGGGCGCTAAAGGGGACGGAAGTTCTAAAACCACCATCAATTATCTCCCCCATCCCCCTCCCAACCTCCCCCTTGAAGGGGGAGGAGTCACGTTTCCTCCCCTTCAGGGCGAGGGCTAGGGAAGGGGGGGGATAAGATGAAATTTAAAAATAGCACTTTAGTCAATTCCTACTCGCTAAGCGTTTGTTTATCCCAAAAGCCGTACACGGATTGACCCGGATATTCAAACAGTGACAGGCTTGTTGGAACTCCTAAATCCCCGATTAGGCAATGAATTATTTTCTGCTAAGCTTTTGTTTTATCAGTGTTTACCTGTATCCATCTGTGCCTTAATGCTTTTCTAGGTTTATTTCCTCTTATGAATTTTGATAAAAATCTTATTTTATCCGTGCGTGAATTTAACGCAGCCGCCAAGCAACTTATCGAAGCCAGCTTGCCTTTGGTGTGGATACGCGGCGAAATTTCTAATTTTATGGGTGCGTCTTCTGGGCATTGGTATTTATCCTTGAAAGATTCGCAAGCTCAAATACGCTGTGTGATGTTCCGGCACAAAAATCAATATTTAGACTTTCGCGCGGCCAACGGAATGCAAGTGGAAGTGTTGGCACTGCCTACTTTGTATGAAGCTAGAGGCGATTTTCAATTAACACTGGAAAAGATGCGACCAGCGGGGCAGGGCGCGTTGTACGAAGCCTTTGAAAAACTTAAAAACAAAGAAGAGATAAATCCGGTAGAACATCTAAAAGAA
>JAVHQT010000045.1:0-3110 GCA_036171275.1 Gallionellaceae bacterium
GCGGCGAAACCTTGGTTTGCATTCCGAATCTAGGCATTCAAGCAGAGTTTCAGGCGCAGCCAAATGAAAATAGCGTTGAAACTCAACTAGAAAATGGGTGATTATCTCAACCGCTCGCCCTGAATCAGACAACGATTAGTTTTAAGCAGTCTATTATAAGTTATTGATATGATAGCAATATTTATTCCGCTCGCGTTCGGTAGCGTTCCCCTGAACCACTCAACAAGACGCCCTCAACTTAACAATAAGCGCACCGCGAACCGGACAAACCAGCATTTCCCTAGGGGGCTGCTGGGTTTAAAGAACCGAAGCGAAATGTGACTGGACGAGCGCAGATTTTCACGTCGATACTTTGAGACCGACAACCCCCTAGCCAACGCAACTTGCAGAGAATATTGCCTTTGATAAAAATCAATGCCGAAGAGAAGCACTTAAATTGACCATCGCGCAGGCTAAGTTTTTACCTAAATCACAGCTTTTTTGCATACTCGATTGCGCACCGGCGCGGTCATCGAGTTTTTGCAAAAACAAGGCGCGCTCATACAGCACGTCGGCATTGGCGGGGAATGATTTAACTATTTGATTATATTCAATAATTGCCTCTGGAATGCGTCCGGCATTTGCGTAAGCCCCGGCTAAAGCAATGCGCACTTTCGGAAAATTCCCACTGATTTGTACCGATTGCTGATAATCGACAATCGCCGCCGACCAATCACCGTGGTCTGTTGCCGCGTAATAGCCACGGTTATAGTAAATTCGATTTGCACCTAAGCGCTTTTCCTGCGGCAGCAGCTTCGCCGCATCGTTCCACAGCCGATAGTTATCCGCCATTACCCACAGCCGATTCCACGCCAGCGGCAACAAAAGCAGCGCCAGCAACGCACCCATCCAGACGATTTTTTTATCTGGCATAAAGCTAGCCAGCAACGGCAACAACAGCATGAGTCCTGGCATCCACAAATAAGCGCGGTACAACACAAAAATTTCTTGCACGCGAATGGTGGAAAATTCGGTGAAAAACAGCAGCCACGGGTATAACAGCGCCAGCCCAAATAAGGCGACACGCTGTTTGCCGCGCAACAAACATCCCAACGCGACCACACCGTAAACCACAAACGCCAACGCGCCCAACCAGTTGCGCCAATCTTGCCAATTCAGCAAAAACACTTCGCGCATATCAATCGACATCCATGCTGGATTGGGTAACAGCATCAGCGCTAAATATTTAAAAAACAAGCCCGCTTGCGTCAGTACACTGAGTAAATGCAGCCCATGCAAGCCTTTTAACATTTCCCCCTGCCCGATTAACGCGGGCGTATCCATTTCATACACTTGTCCGAGAACACCTTTGGCGCGCAATACCATCAAGACTGCGATGCAGGTAAAACCAAGCCAAGTTAAAAGCAAGGTTAATTTTGGGAGCTTAATTTGCCTCCGTAAAATCCAAGTTAATGGCAGCAAAATAGCGGGAATCAATAAACTGTGCTCTTTACTAAATACGGCAAGAAAATAAGCCGCTACCGCCAACGCAGCATAACGCTTACTACCTTCCAGTAATCCTCTAAAATACGCTAAGTGCATGATTAAATTGAATAAAAGTGCCATCAAAATACTGCGCTGCACCAAATAGCCCGTGGCATAAGTCGCTAAGGGATGGAGCGCGAAAATCAATGAGCCAAGCCATGCTCCAAAATTAGCTAATTTGTTTCGTGCTGGTTCGGTAATAAAAAATGAAATCCAGAGCCGAAAAACTAGCAGTATTAACAGGGTATTTAGCGCATGAAGCAGCAAATTTCCTAGTCTAAAAACCGGTGGTGCTTCATCAAAAAAAGCCCAAGTAAAGCCTAAGGATGTGTAAGGAAACCAGCGAAACTGAAAAAAGAACGGCGCATCGGCAAAATTAGAAATTGGGTTTTTAAAGAATGAAATATCATCAAAAATCAGTGGGTTATTTAAAAACGGCAGGTAAACGACCAAAACAGCAATGAGCAATGAAATTGCTTTGAGTCGATCATGGGGATGATATAAATTGCTGTAAAAATTCATGGTATTAGGGAAGGCACTAAAGCTTTTTTTGTTGGTTTGGATAAACTAAGTTAAAGTATTTTAAACTTGAAAGGAAAAATGATGAGTACGATTAGTTTTGATACCTTAAAATTTTTTGAAACGCTGAAAGAAAGCGGACTGGATGAGAAAATAGCGAAAGGCATTGCTACTGCTTATCGTGATGCCGCCAATGACCAAGCGTTAGTCACAAAAAAAGATTTACAAATTGAACTTGCACCAATCAAAGCAGAAATGCAAGTTGCTAAATGGATGAATGGACTTGTACTGGGTGGAATTCTGACGCTAATTCTAAAAGCGTTTTTCTTACCGTAAGTTTTCAGTACCCGATAAAAAAAGCCCCTCAGATTGAGGGGCTTTTTAATATTCAACAACACATCAGGCTAAATTAGTTCCACTTAGCAATAATATTTGGAACAGGAGATGGGCAAGCAACAGCACTTCCAGTATTAGTGCCAGTAGCCGGTGTAACAACAGCCCACTTCAAAGAAGTTGAGCCAATTGTTGGATTAAAGCCAATGCTGCAAACAGTCCCAGTTACTGCTTGAGCTAAGGTAGCAGAAATTTTACCGGTTGCATCTACGTTAATTGCAGTTACTTCAGTTGTTGGAGTTGGAGCTGCAGCAGCACCAGTGGAATCAACAATCCCTAAAGACCCCCAGTTGTTTGCAGTAGGAAACGTTCCTGCATTATTTTGAGCATAATCTGCAATCGCAGTTTGCAGTGAACTAACCGCTGTCGCCACTTTAGAAACTTTTGCTTTAGTGATGTAATCCTGATAAGCCGGAATCGCAACTGCTGCCAAAATACCAATAATCGCGACCACGATCATCAATTCGATCAAGGTAAAACCTTTTTGTACTTGTTTCATGATAAAGCTCCTTTAGAGTTGAAAGTACACACTGGGTGTGTGCGGATGGTTTAGAGCAGGAATCATGCCAGCTATCACCATACCGATGCAACCCGTAGGGCGCAATAACCATCGGGCATTGCGCCGTCAGCGATACGCAATCTCAATCGTTCGCTTGAACTTGTCGAAGGGTGAT